>SHWL01000066.1 GCA_009693865.1 Acetobacteraceae bacterium
TCACCTGCTGGCGCTGTTCCGAGGTCAGGCTCCGGACCACTTCCAGCCACGCTTCGAATGCTTTGTTGTCCATGGGTGTCGACCGCCGTTCCCAAGCCGCCATTCGCGGTTAACACTTCCCAATAAATAACGCAATGAGAGCCATCTTTATTGGTCTCGGACTGGCGATGGCGTACTGGGCCAACGGCTTGCCGGCAGGGGCCGCATTGGCCCTGACCGCGGCACTGTTTCATGTCTTCAATCACTCGGTGTTCAAGAGCCTGTTATTCTTCGGTTCCGGCGCGGTGCTGACGGCCACCGGGGAGCGCGACATGGAGCATCTGGGTGGCCTGATCCACCGTATGCCGAAGACCGCGTTCGCGTTCCTGGTGGGCTGTGCCGCGATTTCCGCCCTGCCGCCGCTGAACGGCTTCGTATCGGAATGGCTGACCTTCCAGGCCATCGTCCTCAATCCCGACCTGCCGCAATGGGGGTTGAAGATCGCCATTCCGGCGGATGGGGCATTACTGGCGTTGTCGGCAGCCTTGGCCGCGGCCTGCTTTGTGAAGGCGTTCGGAGTGTGCTTCCTCGGGCGGCCGCGCTCCACTCAGGCGGCCAGCGCGCGCGAGGTGGATTATTTCTCGCTGGCCCCGATGTTCATTCTGGCGGCGATTTGTCTGTTGGCGGGTGTGTTGCCTGGAGTGGTGGTCGACAGCCTGGAGCCGGTCACAACCAGTATTTTGGGCGGGCGCATGCCAACGCAGCTTGGCGACCGCTGGCTAAGCCTTGTCCCGATGTCCGCTGGCCGCAGTTCGTATAACGGATTGCTGGTTTTCTTGTTCATCACCGCCTCGACCCTGATCGTGGTGTTCCTGGTCCACCGTTTCGCATCGAACGCCATACGCCGCTCCGCGGCCTGGGATTGCGGCTTCCCCGACCCCAGGCCGGAAACCCAATACACGGCTGAGAGCTTCGCTCAACCGATCCGGCGCGTGTTCGGATCGGTGGTGTTCCGGACGCGGGAGGTGGTGGATATGCCTTTGCCCGGCGACATGCGGCCGGCCCGCATCACTCGCTTCGCGCGCGACGTGGCCTGGGATGGGCTCTACATTCCGGTCGCGGCGGCGGTTGGAGCCATGGCTGACTGGATGAATGTACTGCAATTTCTGACGATCCGCCAGTATTTGGCATTCGTCTTCATCGCGCTGGTCGCATTGCTGACGGCGCTGGCGCTATGGCAATGAACGAGCCCGCCTCACTTTGGTTGCTGCTGGTCCAGTTCGCCCAGATGTCGCTGGTGATTTGCCTCGCGCCACTGCTGACCGGCTTGGTACGCAAGGTCAAAGCGCGGCTTCAACGCCGCCGCGGACCGCCCCTGCTGCAGCCGTACCGCGACCTCCGGCGGCTGATGCTGAAGCAAGTCGTGCTGGCCGAAAACGCATCGTGGCTGTTCCGGGTCGTGCCCTATTTGATGCTCTCGATCACCTGGGTCGCGGCCGCGCTGGTGCCGACATTCGCCACCGGCCTGATGTTCAACTGGACCGGAGACCTGATCGCCATTGCCGGACTGCTCGGCGCGGCGCGCTTCGCGCAAGCGCTGGCCGCGCTGGATATCGGCACCAGCTTCGGCGGGATCGGCTCCTCGCGGGAAGTGATGTTCGCCTCACTGGCGGAACCGGCGACGATGATGATCATTCTCTGCGTCGCGCTGGTCGCCGGGTCCACGCAATTGTCGACGATCGCCGATCATATGGCGAACGGTGCAGTCGGCCTGCGTGTATCGCTGGCATTGGCGTTGATCGCGCTGATCATCGTGGCACTGGCCGAGAACGCCCGTATCCCCGTGGACAATCCGGCGACCCATCTGGAATTGACGATGGTGCATGAAGCGATGGTGCTGGAATATTCCGGCCGTCATTTGGCGATGATCGACCTTGCCGCTTTCCTGAAATTGCTGCTTTACCTGTCGCTGATCGGTTGCATCTTCTTTCCATTTGGCATTGCCCAGGCCGGGGCTGGACCGGAATATTACCTGATCGGACTGGCATTCTATGTCATGAAACTGATGCTTGGCGGTGTGTTACTGGGTGTGTTTGAGATGTCGATCGCCAAGTTGCGCGTCTTCCGCGTGCCGAATTTCCTCGGCGCGGGATTTATGCTTGGCCTTCTGGGCGTGCTGCTGCTGTACGTGTCCCGAGGCATGTGATGAACGGCATCGCATTCGACATCTCCCATATGCTCGCCGGGTTCCTGGTGCTGCTGAGCTTCCTGATGCTCTATCAGGTCCGGCTTTTGCCGTTGCTGAATGTGCTGGCGGCACATGCCTTCGTGCTGGCGATGTCGGTCGCCTGGCAGGCGCATACGCAGGACGCGCCGCATCTGTACATCACCGCCGCGATTGCTTTGGGGTTCAAGGCCATTCTGGTTCCCATGGTGCTGCGCCGCATGGTCGTACGCATGGGCATCCATCGCGAGATCGAAACCGTTGTCGGCATCGGCCTGACCATGCTCGCGGGCATGGCGCTGGTGGCTCTGTCGCTGGAGGTCATGCTGCCATTGACCGCCAAGGCCGAGCCCGTGGTGAGGGAGGACATCGCGCTCGCGCTGTCGGTGGTGCTGATCGGGCTGCTGATGATGGTGACGCGCCGGAACGCCGTGAGCCAGGTCGTCGGCTTCATGTCGTTGGAAAACGGCATCAACCTCGCCGCCACGGGCGCCAGAGGGATGCCGCTGGTGGTGGAAATCAGCGTGGCGTTCTCGGTGCTGATCGCCTTCATCGTGATCGGCATCTTCTTGTTCCGCATCCGCGAACAGTTCGATACCGTCGACGTTGGCGTCCTCGACACGTTCCGCGGAGGCCTCCGATGAACCTGATGGCGGAAGCGATCCTGGCGGCGCTGCCCTCCTGGTTCGACCCGCTTCTGGGTATCCTGCTGATTCCGCTGGGGGCGGCCGCGATCCTGGCGCTGTTACCGGGCTATCGGGTCTCCGCCGGTGTGAATATCGCGGCGTCGCTGATCTCGTTGGCCTGCGCGGCCACCATGCTGATTGCCCGTCCGCAGTCGCATGCATTTCTGATCGTGGACGATTTCAACATCGTATTCATTCTGCTGAACACTTTTATCGCGTTCACCACCAGCGTGTTCAGCGCAAGCTACATCGCGCATGAATTGGAGACCGGCCGGCTCACCGCGTGGCATTTGCGGTTTTACCACGCGATGTTTCAGTTGATGATGTTCGGCATGAACCTCGCGCTGGCCGCCAACAATATCGGCCTGATGTGGGTGGCGGTGGAACTGGCGACGCTGACGACCGTGCTGATGGTCGGTATTTACCGCACGCATGAAGCGCTGGAAGCCGCCTGGAAATATTTCATCCTCGGATCGGTCGGCATCGCGCTGGCGTTGTTCGGCACGATCCTGGTTTACCTCGCCGCCCGCCCTGTGGTCGGAGAGGGCCTCGACGCGATGGTTTGGACCACCTTGGTGGCCCATGCGAACGGCCTCGATCCGTCGTTGCTGAACATCGCGTTCGTGTTCCTGCTTCTGGGCTACGGCACCAAGGTTGGCCTTGCCCCGCTGCACGCGTGGCTGCCGGACGCGCATGCCGAGAGCCCGACCCCAATCTCCGCCGTGCTGTCCGGATTGCTGTTGAATGTCGCGCTTTACGCACTCCTCCGCTTCAAAATCCTCCTCGCCGCCAATTCCGCCGCCATCGCCCCTGGGCCTTTGCTGATCGGGCTTGGTTTATTGTCGCTGATATTCGCGGGATTCATGTTGTACCGGCGGCGCGATATCAAACGAATGTTCGCCTATTCCTCAATCGAGCATATGGGCATCATCGTCTTCGCCTTCGGTATGGCGGGCCCCTTGGGCAATCTCGCCGGATTGTTGCAAATGACGATGCACAGCCTGACCAAATCGGCGATCTTCTTCACCGTCGGACATATCTCGCAGGTCAAGGGAACCCAGCGGATGGCGGACATGGGCGGCCTGACGACATCGCATCCGTTTCTGGGCTGGCTGCTTGTCGCGGGGGTCGCGGCGATCGCCGGCCTGCCGCCGTTCGGGGTCTTCACCAGCGAGTTCCTGATCGTGACAACCACCTTCGCGCGCGCGCCATGGCTCGCGGTGCTGTTTGTCTTTGGTTTGCTGTTGGCGTTCGGCGCGCTTTTGTTACGTTTGACCGATGTCGCGTTCGGGGAGGTGAAGGGGCCGGCCGGCCCGGTGAGCGCGTCGTACCTCCCGGCCGTCGCGCATCTGACCCTGGTTTTGGCCGCCGGCATCTGGTTGCCGCCGCGGCTCGTGGCCTGGTTCGAACACGTGGCGGCGATGCTCGGATGACGATCCTGACCGCCCTGCTGGACGAAGGCGGGCCGATCCCGGCGCATCGGCCGTTTCCGCGCGCATTGGTGCGTGAAGCAACGTGGCAGCGCGCCATCGGCCACCTCGCGTCCGGTGAACTGACGTTGTTGAGCGTTTGGGGCGACGTTGGCCATGTGCATATGGCATTGCTGGAAGACGAAGATCATCGCATCGCCGTCCTGACGCTGCCATGTCCGGACGGGACCTATCCCGCGATCGGCCAAACGCATCCGCCAGCGATCAGGCTGGAACGCGCGATCCGAGACTTGTTCGGATATGACCCGGTGGGGCTGCCCGACCCGCGTGGGTGGCTGGATCACCGGGACGGCACCGCCTACGCCTTCCTGCCCGTCGAGGGCGAGGGCCTGCACCAAATCCCCGTTGGCCCGGTTCATGCCGGCATCATCGAGCCTGGTCATTTTCGTTTCACCTGCGACGGTGAGACGGTGGTGCGGTTGGAACAACGGCTTGGTTATGTCCACAAGGGGGTCGATGAATTGTTCTCGGGCGCGCCATTGGATCGCGCCGCGCGGCTTGCCTGCCGGGTTTCAGGCGACAGCGCGGCGGCGCTTGGCCTGGGCTTCGCCAGAGCAGTCGAGGCGGCATTGGGAGTCGTGCCGCCACCACGGGCGGTGTGGTTGCGCGCGTTAATGGCGGAGATGGAACGAGTCGCCAATCACCTCGGCGATTTCGGCGCCATCTGCAACGACGCGTCGTTCACGATCATCATGGCACATTGCGCGGTGCTTCGGGAACGCATGCTGCGCGCCGCGCACGATGCGTTCGGTCATCGTTTGATAATGGACCGGATTGTTCCCGGTGGCGTGACAATGGACCTGGACGAGGCGAACCGGACCGCCATCGCGGCGCTCGCGGACGATGTGCGAAAAAAATTCACGGCGCTGACGCTGTTATACGATCGGACGGCCTCGTTGCAGGACCGGACCGTGACGACGGGGATCCTGAAACCGGAGCTGGCGCGGCAATTCGGCGCGGGCGGATATGTCGGCCGCGCCTCCGGACGGGCGTTCGATTCGCGTAAGCATCCGGGATACGCGCCATACGATTCGTTGAGCTTCGAGGTTCCGGTGCTGACCGAAGGCGACGTGAACGCCCGTGTGTGGATCAGGGTCCGGGAGATCGGCCAGAGCCTGAACCTGATCGAACAGATCCTGCGCGACATGCCGGAGGGCGACATCCAGACCGTCGTTCCCGCCGGATCGGGGGAGGGCATGTCCCTGACGGAAACATTCCGCGGCGATGTTCTGGTCTGGCTGCGCCTCAACGGGGGGGTGGTCGATCGTTGCCATGTCCGCGACGCCTCCTGGTTCCAATGGCCGCTGCTGGAGGCCGTGATCGAGGGAAATATCGTGGCGGATTTTCCGCTGTGCAATAAAAGTTTCAATTGTTCCTACTCGGGACACGATCTGTGATGGCACCCCGATTGAACACCGGCTCACGGCCCGGTTTTTCTCGTCATGGCGCGGCTTTTCCGTATTGGCATCAGGATAAGGCCCAAGGGGTCGGAGGTTTTCTCCCAAAATCGCCATGGCCCGGCCCCCGCCTTCGCAGGGGCAGGCTTCGTTCCGGGCCACCGATTTCAGCACAGTACCACAACGGGTGGCCCGGACGAGCCGGGCCATGACGATGAAAAGAGCATATTCGCCTCCGGTCCTCCGCTATCCTGATGCTTATGCGGCTTGTCCGGGCCACCCGTTCCAACACAGTGCCACGACGGGCGCCCCGGACGAGCCGGGGCATGGCGATTTTGGGATAGAACGTGGCAGGTCGATTTTCAGGACCGCCGCGCTGCCTCGTGAGGATCGAACGGAATGTTAAGATTTTTGCGCGAGGGTCTGCGCCGTCCTCTGACCGAGATGCGCCCGCCCGTGGACCCGGAATTCGCCGCCTTCGCCGCCAGCCTGAACGAAACGGCGCAGCGCCGTCTGGGGCATAGCCTCGCGATCAGGCAGGTGGACGCGGGCTCCTGCAACGGGTGCGAACTGGAAATCCACGCCATTAACAACGCGTTCTACGACATCGAGCGGTTTGGCATCCACTTCGTCGCCTCGCCACGCCACGCCGACGTGCTTCTGGTCACCGGCCCTGTCACGCGAAACATGCGCGAGGCGTTGGAGCGCACCTGGCGCGCCACGCCCGACCCGAAATGGGTGGTCGCGGTCGGCGATTGCGGTGCGGACGGCGGTGTATTCGCGGCGAGTTCCGCGGTCGTGGGCGGCGTCTCGGCGGTGGTGCCGGTCGATCTGGTCATCCACGGCTGCCCACCCTCGCCCCTGCGGTTACTGACAGGGCTGTTGTCACTCTTTAAGGCTTAAAGAAACCCCAGCCGCGCGTCGTTGTTCCTCCGATCTCGCCGTTCGCGTATCGTCGCCAGATGATCACACGGCGAACACCGCGCCCGGACGAGGCCTCGATTCTGACCGGTCTGTGCCTTCGGTCGAAGGCCGTGTGGGGTCATGATGCCGCGTTCATGGAAGCGTGCCGCGAGGAACTCACGATCCTGCCGCGAACCATGCTGTCGTCGTACTTTCAGGTCGCGGACATTGGATGCCATCTGGCCGGCGTGGTCCAGGTCACCGTGAACGGCGACACGGCGGAACTCGACAAACTGTTTATCGAGCCCTCCGGGCTGCGTGCCGGCACAGGCTCCGTGCTGCTTGAGTGGGCCATGAACAAGGCGCGTGAGAACGGCGCCACAGCCGCTGCTGATCGCGGCCCATCCGGACGCATCGGGGTTCTACCGGCGCAGGGGCGCCATCGACGAGGGCATCGTCCCTTCAGGCTCGATACCGGGACGATTTCTCCCGCGGCTCAGGCTGAAGCTTTAAGCCGGCCGGGCACGTCACCCCGCGACGTCGACAGCCACCAGCTCAACGGCTTCGCTGGCCATGATCGTGACCTCCGTCTCGTCGCCGATCGCCACACCGTCACGCGCGTTCGCGGTCACACCGTTCACCGTGACCGAGCCCGTCACGGGCACCAGATAGAGCTTGCGGCCCTTGTCCAGCGGCAACCGCACCGTTTCACCGGCGCGTAACGTTCCGGCGAGTACCGCGGCATCGGCGTGCAACGGCAGCGCGCCGCTGTCCGCGTCCGCGGCGCGCCCACTGGCGAAGACCGCGAGTCCGCTTCCCGCCTTCGGAAACGTCCGCGCGCTCCAGCCCGGTTGAACGCCGCGCTGGTCTGGTTGGATCCATATCTGGAACAACCGCGCCGGCACCGTTCCCTTGTTGTATTCGGCGTGAACGATCCCGGTTCCGGCATGCATCACCTGGACGTCGCCGGCCTCGGTGCGGCCTTCATTACCAAGATTGTCCCGATGAGTGATGGCGCCCTCGCGGACATAGGTGACGATTTCCATGTCGCGGTGCGGATGCGGATCGAATCCGGTCCCGGGAGCAATTTCATCGTCGTTCCACACCACCAGGCGGCCAAAGCCCATGCGGGCGGGGTCGCGGTAGTGGCCAAAGCTGAAATGATGGCGCGCGTTCAGCCATTCATTCCGGAATTCACCCAATTCGCCAAAGGTTCTGACGTCGATCATCGTGTCATCATCACCGGTATGTTTGCATTCTCCAGCACATGCCGGGTCACGCCACCCAAAATCAACTGGCGCAGACGGGAATGCGAGTAAGCCCCCATCGACAGCAGATCGCAGCCGAACTGGCGCGCCGCGTCCAGCAGTCCCGCGCCGACCGAGTTGCGGACGGAGGGAAACATGAAGATGTCGGCCTCGACGCCATGCAGAACCAGATAGGCCGCCAATTCCGGCGCGGCGGGACCGCGGCGCTGATATCCATCGGCCGAAAGAATACGGACCGCGGCGGCTTGCTTCATCCAGGGAAGCGCCGCCAGCACGGATTCCGCTGATTCCGCGGTTCCATTCCATGCGACGCAAACCCTCGACCCGATGGCTGCCACCGAGTCCCGCGGGGCGATCATCACAGGGCGGCCGGAATCGAACAGCACGGCGTGCAGCGCGTCGGACGAGGACACATCCTCCCCGGCGTCAGGATGCGGCACGACGGTCAGATCGGCGAGGCGGGCTTGTTGCGCGACAATGTCCTCTTCGCGCCCGGTGACTGAGGCGAAGCTGGCGGTGGCATGGTCCAGGCCGGGATGAGCTTCCCGCACCACGACATTCTGACGGGCGACGAAGCGTTCGAACATGGATCGGACGGCGTGCGCCCGGTCGCTGCTTTCCTTTTCGGTGGCCGTCATCATCTCCTCGATCATGGCGCCGGACAGGCCTTCGCCAGCCAGTGGCGCCACGTCGCGGCTGTCGACGCGGACATGCAGCGCGGTGACATGGGCCTTCCAGATATTGGCGATCATCAGCGCGGAGGTGAGCGCCGCCTCCCCGGCCGCGGTCCCGGTCAACGGAAGCAGAATTTTGCGGATGGCCATCGTACGGTCCTTTCCTGGTCATGCCTCTTGGGGTTCAACTCTGCGTTGTTCCGCAAGAATTGCAAGTCTGCAATGCGTTCGCTTCAGGCCACAATATGGGAACGCGCGAGCGCCTCCGCCAGGGTCAGTGCCGCCGCTCCATCGGTGGTATCGATCGCATGCCAGGTGCCCGGCCCGGGATCGTTGCCTATGGCGGCGTGCAGCACCGCGATGGTGGCATCGGATGCGTCGCCGGTCCGCGCGGCGATCCGCCGTTCCAGTTCGACGCGCGGCGCGCTCAGCCACAAACCGAGGAACGGGACGCCAGCGCGCTTCGCCGCGTCCTCGACCATCCCGCGATGGGCGAGGTTCAGGAACGTCGCGTCCGCGACCGCCGCGTGACCGTGCCGCGCGACGACCTCCATTGCGTGCGTGAGTTCGTCGAACACCGCGACGCTCTTTTCCGGCGTGTACGCGGATCCGGGCAGACGTTGCTCGGGCGCGGCGCCGTGCTGACGTTTGCGAATTTCATCGCTGCGAACAACCAGCGCGCCTGGCGCCACGCCCAGGGAAGGGGCCAACGCGCGGGCGAGGGTCGATTTCCCGGTGCCGGGCAAGCCTCCGACAGCGACGACGATGGGCGCGAGCGGGGTCAAATATCGCATCGCGGCGCTCAGGTATTCGTTCGCCGGGGCGCCATGGCCCGACCGCGCTTCCACATGCGCGCGGACCATTGCCCGCATCGACAAGAACATCGGCAACCCGCCGACGAGGCCGGCGTCCCCGGTTCGCGCCACGTAACGGTTCAGCACCCGGTTCGCGGCGGCGCGATCCACGCGATGTTCCAGGTCCATCAGAAGGAACGCGAGATCGTAGGCGACGTCGATCGTCCCAAGCGCCTCGTCGAATTCCAGCGCGTCGAACAGGACCGGCCGCCCTTGCCAAAGGCAGAGATTGCCCAGGTGCAGATCGCCATGGCATCGGCGGACGAAACCCGCCTTGGCGCGCGCGGCACTCCAGGCGGTTCGCGCCGTCAGTCCCGCCAGCATCGCGTCACGCCAAATCCCCACCTCGGCTGCCGGCAAACCCGCCGCCAGACCCGACACCGCATTGCCCCGGGCAATCGCCGCCATATCGGGCCACAGGTCCGGAATTGACGGCAGCGACAGGTGGTACAGGGCAACGGCATCGGCGATGGCATCCAGCAACGACGGCGGCAGAGCTTTCCCGACGGCGCGGATATCGATGAAATCTTCGGTTGGCACCCGCGCCATGCGGACAACCCAATCGCGAATTTCCCCCTCGCCGCCGATGGCCAGGACTCCACCGGCACCGCGGACCACCGGAACGACATCCCGGTACATGCCAGGCGCCGCGGGCGCATTCAGGGCCAGCTCGCGCTCGCAGAAGCGACGCCGGTCCTCGATCTTCGAAAAATCCAGGAACGGCAGGCGGACAGCTTTCTTCAGCTTCCAAACCGTGTCCGAACCCAGAAAGACGCAGGAGATATGCGTCTCGACAGGCGGCGCCCCGGCGAGCCGGGTGAGGAATGCCACCGTCTCCGCTTGCCCATCTGGCTGGTCCTTCTGGGCGTTCACCGGATCAAGGAAATAGTTTGCCGCGGGTCCAGCCGCCGCCGGGCACGCGTTCGAAAATCGTGCGATCATGCAGGCGGAACGGCATGTCGCGCCAGAACTCAAACCGTTCCGGCAGGACGCGATAGCCCGACCAGTGCGGTGGGCGAGGAATGTCCTCACCGGGGAATTGTTTCTCGAAGTGCCCGAGGCGGCGTTCCAGTTCAGCTCTGTCAGACAATGGACGGGACTGGTCGGACGCCCAGGCACCGAGGCGGGAAATACGGGCACGGCTGGCGTAGTAGGCATCAGCCTCGGCACCGGGTACAGACTCGACGGTGCCTTCGATCCGAATCTGACGGCCCAAGGATTTCCAGTAAAATAACAGTGAAATCAGAGGATTGGAGGAAAGTTCATGACCCTTCCGGCTGTGTGTGTTGGTGTAGAAAACGAACCCGCGCGGATCCACGCCCTTCAACAGGATCGTGCGCGCCGATGGCTTGCCGCCCAGGCCAACGGTCACGACCGTCATCGCGTTGGGATCGGAGGGCTCGCTGGCCTCCGCCTCGGTCATCCAGCTTTGGAACCACGCAAAGGGATCGGTGTCGGTCATTCGCTCTGTGTCCCGCGGTTTCTGGCCTGTCTCGCGCGAGTACTGTGCCGGTCACGTCCATCCGCGCAAGAGTGCCTCTTGCCCGCGGACAGGCCTCTGTGTCACGAAAGCCCGACGAAACTCGCATGACCCGATGATTTTCAGAGGATCGACATGGCCGATAGCGCCCCTTCGTCCGCAGTGCCCCAGAGCGCCCGCCCGGGGAAGCTGTTGGAGGGTAAGCGTGGCGTCATCATGGGCGCCGCCAACAACCGCTCGCTGGCCTGGGGCATCGCGGGTGCCTGCGCAGCGCAAGGGGCCGAGTTGGCATTTACCTTTCAGGGAGAGGCGCTGGAACGGCGCGTCCGCCCGCTTGCGGCGTCGATTGGCTCCGACTTCCTGGTGAATTGCGACGTCGTGGACGAAGCGAGTATCGACCAGGCGTTCCACGCGATCGCGGCGCGGTGGGACCGGATCGATTTCCTGGTGCACGCGATCGCCTATGCCGACAAAGCGTCATTGCGCGGCCGGTATGTCGACACGCCCCGGGCCGCGTTCCTGCAAGCGATGGACATCTCCTGCTACTCCTTGCTGGCGGTGGCGCAGCGCGCGTTACCGCTGATGCGGCCCGGCGGCAGCATCCTGACGCTGAGTTATTACGGCGCCGAGAAATGGATCCCCCATTACAACGTGATGGGCGTGGCGAAGGCGGCGCTGGAGGCCTCGGTCCGTTACATGGCCGCCGACCTGGGTTCGTCCGGTATTCGCGTCAACGCGATCTCCGCCGGGCCGATCAAGACCCTGGCGGCCTCCGGGATCGGCGATTTCCATTATCTGTTGCGCTGGAACCAGCTGAATGCGCCAATGCGGCGGAACGTCACGATCGACGATGTTGGCGGCGCTGGTGTTTATCTGGTGTCGGATCTGTCCGGCGGCGTGACCGGCGAGGTGCATCACGTCGACGCGGGCTACCACATCATCGGCATGAAACATCCGGAGGCACCGGATATCGCCATCGAGCAAGGATGAGTCACAACACCTTCGGCCACCTGTTTCGGGTTACGACGTGGGGTGAAAGTCATGGCCCCGCCATCGGCTGCGTTGTGGATGGCTGCCCTCCGCGCTTGCCGTTGTCCGAAGCCGACCTGCAACCCTGGCTGGACCGCCGCCGTCCCGGGCAATCCAAATTCACCACCCAACGCCAGGAGCCCGATCAGGTCCGGATCCTTTCGGGCGTGTTCGATGGCGTGACCACCGGCACGCCGATCGCGCTGACGATCGAGAATGTCGACCAACGTCCGCGCGATTATTCCGCCATCGCCGCGTCATACCGGCCCGGCCACGCGGACCTGACTTACGACCTGAAATACGGCGTGCGGGATTTTCGAGGTGGCGGCCGGTCCTCCGCGCGCGAAACCGCCATGCGGGTCGCCGCCGGCGGGATCGCTCGGCGGGTACTGGGCGATGGCGTCAAAATTCGTGGAGCGTTGGTGCAGATGGGGCCCAGCCGGATCGATCGCGCTCGCTGGAACTGGGCTTCGATCGACGACAACCCGTTCTTTTGCCCCGACCCGGTGGCGGCGGCCGAATGGGAAACGCTACTGGAAGCGGTTCGGAAGTCCGGATCTTCGCTCGGCGCCGTGATCGAAGTCATCGCCGAGGGTGTCCCTCCCGGCCTGGGCGCCCCGATCTACGGGAAACTCGACGCCGAACTGGCGGGCGCGCTGATGTCGATCAACGCGGTAAAGGGCGTGGAGATCGGCGAGGGGTTCGCCGCCGCCGTGCTGTCCGGCGAAGACAACGCGGACGAGATGCGAATGCGCGACGGGTTGGTGGATTTCGCATCCAACCATGCTGGGGGAATTCTCGGCGGCATTTCCACGGGCCAACCGATCGTGGCGCGGTTCGCGGTGAAGCCGACCAGCTCGATCCTGACCCCGCGCCATGCGGTAGATCGCAGCGGGCAGGAGGTCGAGGTCAGCACCAAAGGCCGTCACGATCCCTGTGTAGGTATACGCGCCGTTCCGGTGGGGGAGGCGATGCTCGCCTGCGTCCTGGCCGACCACCTGCTGCGCCACCGCGCGCAGAACCCGGATGCGCCATCGGAGGCGCGACTGCCGCGGAATTAGAAAATTCCACGATCCGGCCACATCGTAGCCATCTTGTAGGGTGAAATCGCTCACGGTTTCAACGACACAGGGCGCGCCGATGACGGACACGGAATTCAACCAAAAACAGGAAGAACTCGACCGGCTGCTGAACGATCCGGAAACGGCGCTACGTCCCGATCGCGTCTGGTCGCTGCTCGAAGACCTTGCTCGGGCGAGCCCGGACGCCGAGCGCGCCGCCGCCTGACATCACCCCAGGCCGATGGCCTTCCTGTGGTGAATTTGCTCCTGCCGGAGGATCTCGGGCGTCTCGACCTCGACGCACAGACCAGTGCTTAACGCCCCCATCGCCAAATAAAACGACGAGAGTATCGCGATATCGACGATCTGCCGGGGCGGAAGTAATTTAACGATGTCCTCGAACATCGCCTGCGGCACCCGCCTGCCCGCGACGATCTCATTCGCGATCTGGCAGACAGCCTGTTCCACTTCGGCGATGTCCTGTGGCACCCGCCCCTCCCGGACCAGCGTGATCTGATCCTCGCTGAAGCCGACGGTCCCCGCCATCGGTTTGTAATGCGGCCAGCAATAGTGGACGTCCCGCACGGCGATCAGAACGATGATCATCCGCTGGCGTTCCGTCAGGTCCGATTGAAAGCGGCAATAATGCTCCAGATCGAGCCACGGCAGCAAAGCATCCGGCGAATGCGCCATGGTCTGTGCCAGATTGGACACGTATCCGTACTTGGTCTCAAGCCAGCGCGCGGTCGCCGCCAGATCGATGGGACCGCGTTGCCCAATTTCGTCGCCGCGTGTGACGGTTGGCGTTTCACTCATGGCGGCATCAAAGCACGGCGACGCCCAGGGGGTCCATAGGAACCGGGGCCGTCAGCGCCCGAACCCATCGAGGAACCTGGTCAGCAAAGGGCCGAGCAGCGAGACGTGGTAACCGCCTTCCTGGACGATCGCGGTGGGCACGGTCAGGCCACCGATAGCCTGTCCCGCGCGGGCAAATCCGTCCGCGGTCACAGCCAGCGCATTGAGCGGTTCATGCTCCGACGCGTCGAATCCCAGGCTGACAACCAGGGCGTCGGGGTGGAAGCCACGGATCGCGGTCAGGCCGTCCCTCAGCGCCGCGAGCCAACCATCGTCGCCTGTGCCGATGGCCAGCGGAAAGTTCAAAGTGGCGCCCTCGCCCGCACCGGCTCCGCGCTCCTCCGCATGACCGGTGAACCACGGGTAATAGCGATTGGGATCGCCGTGGAGCGACACGAACAGCACATCCGCGCGATCCCAGAAGATACCCTGCGTGCCATTGCCATGATGGCTGTCGATGTCCAGCACCGCTACCCGAGTGGCGCCTGAAGCACGCAAGCGCTCGACGGCTAAAGCGGCGTTGTTGATATAACAATGGCCACCGGCCCGGGCTCGATAAGCGTGGTGTCCCGGTGGGCGGGCCAGCGCGTAAGCGGAACGCCCCGCCGCCGCTTCCTCCGCCGCCGCGAGCGCGCAGGCGGCGGCCCAAATGGCTGCGTCCCATGTTTGTGGGCCGATCGGGCAGGCGGCATCGTTGGTGAACCACCCAGCCTGACCGATGACATGGCCAGGCATCCGCGCGCCGCCGGTCAGCATATCCTGGGACGGATGACTGTTTGCCACGACCTCGCCACTCGCGTCCTGCAGCGCGGACCAGGCGGCATGGGAGTCGCGCAGAAAATCCAGATATGTGGCATCGTGAACGGTCAACAGCGCGGCGCGCCTGGCTGGCCGCGGGGTTACGACGTCCAGGTTCATCGACCGGCAGGCGGCCAGCAACGCCTCGGCGCGCGCCGGAACCTCGAAGTTAGCGCGAACCTTGCCGCGCGCCAGAAAGAAGCCGGGCGCGTGTTTCAGTTGCGCGTCGTGCCAGTAAACCTTCATCGAACGATCGCCTCCAGATCGGACACGGTAGGTCGTCCCGCGGGAAAACCGCTCTCGGCTCGGAACTGTGTCACGCGGCCGTTCGGATGGTCTATAGCGCGTCAGTCCTCGATGGAGAGAACGCGATCATTCGGCTGCACCCGGCACTTGTGCCGCTGCGCAACGGGACGTTTCGCACGCTATGGCTCGCCAGTGTCGTGGTGTGGCTGGGCACGTGGTTGCAGAACACCGGCGCCGGCTGGTTGATGACCACGCTGGCACCCGAGCCGTTGATTGTCGCGATGGTTCAGGCGGCGACGATCATACCGGTGTTCCTGCTGGCGTTGCCCGGCGGCGCGATGGCCGACATCGTCGATCGGCGCGTATTTCTGATCGGCACGCAGGTCTGGACCGTCGCGGCGGCGATCCTGCTCGCGGTGTTAACCCTTACCGGCGGAATGACCGCTACCTGGCTGCTGATCCTGACCTTCGCGATCGGCATTGGCGCGGCGCTGACCGCCCCGGCCTGGAGCGCGATAATTCCTGAGTTGGTGCCGCGCGAGGACCTGGTGCCCGCGATCACCCTGAACGGGATAGGTTTTAATCTGACCCGGGCGATCGGACCGGCGCTGGCGGGCTTCCTGATCCTTCTGGGTGGGTCCGGGCTGACGTTTTCGCTTTACGCGGCCTCGATTTTCGCGGTCATCGGCGCCTTGCTGATGTGGCGGCGGGGTGGGCGGCGTTACCTCGCCGTCGATCCGAACCTGGAGTTCGCCGAGATACCCGTTCGGTTGCTTCGAGCGCCCTGATGGATGCGGCGCGCCCCGATGGGCCAGACGCAAGAGACGACAATAATCGCCATCCGGGTGAACCGGACGTTGAACCGGAACGCCATCTGACCTAAGTATCCCAGACGGGACGGCTGATTGGCTGCGAGAACGTCCCCCGGCGGGGTCACACCCGTGCCCGCGCAACGCGGGCCGTAAGCGGTAGCCAAGTGCGACTCCCAGGGCGCCCTTCGGGGCGCCCTACCTTCGTCTGGATGGCTGGGTGTGGATCGCGCGGCCCTCGAAGGTCGCCGTGACCAATCCCGCGAACAGGACGCGGCCGAGTAAGTCTGGTGGACGTGCCAGATGCTCGGCGTAGGCGCTTTCGACAACCATCTCCACGTCCTCCCGGGTTGACCCTTCCCCGACGGCCTTCCGTAACGTGAAGAATAGCTGGTAGCGCACGGGTCTGGGTGACCGCTCGCCGGCGGCTTCTGCCTCCGCCCGCTCGATCGTGGCGACATACAGCCAGTTCCGCCGCGCGTTGGTCTGGCGCACGTAGATGCGTGGATCGCGCAATTCCAGCACCGCCATCGGCAAATGCCGCGACAGCCAATAACGATCGGGGCAAAAGACTCGTGACCGCGCACCGTCCATGATGACCGGAACATTCGCGGGGTCCAGCCCGGGATCGAAGGCACGCGTGAAAACATGGTTACTGAACAGGCACCGGATCGTGATGGTTCGGCGAAGCTTTTCGCTTGGCACCCCAAAGCGTACTGGATCGAGATGGCCGAGGTCTACAAGCCCATCGCCGATGCGCAGGGGCGCGAAATATGCGGGGAATGTGGTCAAGGACGGCCGAGATCAAACGGGGTCAGGAAAATCGGCGCGAAGCAATTGCAGCATCGCCCTCCCTCCAGTGGGCCGAAAACGTTCTGAATCGGCGGTCGCCGTCATGACCGCGCCCATGATCTTGGGCTGGTGCCTTTCGAACGATGCCACGATCTGATCGGCCGTCTCATGATTGGTTCCGGCCAGGTCTTCGAGGATGTAGTCGGGCATCTGGATACGAATTTCCTGGCCGTGCCATTCGACCGTGAATCCGATCTGGTCATAGAAATCCCGCCCGATGGGCCTCCGAACGATGTTTGGCCCCGCGCGCTTGAGACGGACACCTGGTCCGTTGCAGGCATCGCCCGCCAGGAAATCAACCCCTGCTCGTTCCAAAGCGTCGCGTATCGGGCCAACGGGTGAAAGTTCTTTTCCCGACCGTCCGCTTTCGTATGCCTTTACCGTACTCAGCCCGATGCTCGCGGCGTCCGCGAGTTGAATTTGCGACCAGTCCAGTAGTGCTCTCCCAGCTCAAACCTGGGCGGGGACGATGACGGTGGAATGCGGGCGGCGGTCGACCATAACCAGGGCTTACCATTTAGTTTTCCAAATACCCACCAAAAAGTTCTCAGAAATTATGCCCTGAAGGTCGATATGGCTCGATTGCGCTCCCAGAAGCCGATATGTCGATGTTTGGTTGGGTTGGATGTGCCTACGTCTTGAGGCGCGCCCGTCATATGAGAGCCCCACAATCAGGATCTTTTGGGTGACCCCGCGCGTTGCCACGAATTTGGCGCAATACCGGTCCCACCGCGGGGACCAGTCCGTTATTGGATTATCTGGAGCTTTCTCGCCCCCGCCCTTGATCTCACGCCGAGGGTCCGGTAGGCCGTGTCATTGAAATCCCGGTAGGCGGCGCCATGTCGCGGCTATCGGGCACACCCATGGGGCACGCAACGGGGTATTCGGTCCATGCAGCTTCCGAAGCGGCTATTCGCCGCGGTATTTTTCACCGTGTTCTCGCTGTTCGCGGAGCTCGTTTCGCGACCGGCGCTGGCCCAGGCCCCACGTCCATGGGAAATGGACTTGCAGCCTGCGTTCAGCCCGATGAAGCAGCAGATCATCGATCTCCATGATCTGGTGCTGGTGCTGATCACCGTCATAATGCTTTTCGTGGGCGGCCTGCTGGTGTGGGTGTGCATCCGCTACAACGAAAAACGGAATCCGGTTCCCAGCCAGACCAGCCATCACACCGGGTTGGAAATCGCCTGGACTGTCATCCCCGTATTGATCCTGGTGGTCATGGCCATTCCATCGTTCCGCCTGATCTACTACCTCGACCGGACACCCGAGCCGGACATGACGGTCAAAATCACGGGACACCAGTGGTACTGGCAGTACACCTATCCCGACCATGGCGATATCGACGTCGAAAGCCGCTACATCCACGATGAGGACCTGAAGCCCGGGCAATTACGGCTACTGGAGGTCGACAATCGGATGGTCATTCCGGTCGGCAAGAAGATCCGCCTCCTCAGCAACAGCGCCGACGTCATTCACAGCTTCTTCGTTCCGGCCCTGGGCGTGCAGCGTTACGCCATTCCGGGCCGCACGATCGAGTTATGGATGACGGCCGACAAACCCGGCGTCTATTATGGCCAGTGCAATCAGATTTGCGGCCAGGACCACAGCAAGATGCCGATCGCGGTCCAGGCCGTACCGGAAACCGACTTCAAAAAATGGGTCGAGCAGCAGAAGAAAGCCGCCGGCAACGCGCCCGCGAACCCGGCCCGCATGATGGCCGCCGCCGAACCGGCCTTGACCACGGAGAGTCGGCGCTAACCCCCATTGGAAGTTCAATTCCGGGTTGGCGCGTGAAGGAGACAGACGATGGCTGAAGCGACTCACGGTGGTTCTTATGGCCACGACGCGCACGACGATCATCACGACCACAAGCCGGGGTTTTTCCTGCGCTGGCTGTGCAGCACGAACCACAAAGACATCGGCACGCTGTACCTTATTTTCGCGGTGATCGGCGGGACCCTGGGCGGCGCCCTGTCGATGATCATGCGGATGCAACTACAGCATCCGGGTAACCATATCGTCACCTCGGGGCAAGAGTGGAACACGATCATCACCAGCCACGGGCTGCTGATGATCTTCTTTTCCGTCATGCCGGCCTTGATCGGCGGCTTCGGCAACTGGTTCATTCCGCTGATGATCGGCGCGCCTGACATGGCGTTTCCCCGGTTGAACAACATCAGCTTCTGGCTGTTGCCGCCTGCGTTTGTCCTGATCTGCATCGGGCTGGTCATGGGCGAGTCGGGCTCCGGCTGGACACTGTATCCGCCGTTGTCGAACGCGACCTATGAAGCCGGAATGGGGATGGACTGTACTCTGTTCGCGCTCCATCTCGCCGGCGCGAGTTCGATCCTGGGGGCGATGAACTTCATCACCACGATCTTCAATATGCGTGCGCCCGGCATGACGCTGCACAAGATGCCGTTGTTCGTTTGGTCGGAACTGGTAACGGCGTTCCTGCTGGTGCTGGCGGTGCCGGTCCTGGCCGGCGCGATCACCATGCTGATCTGCGACCGTAACTTCGGGACGGCGTTCTTCGACCCGGCGGGAGGTGGCGATCCGGTGCTGTTCCAGCATCTGTTCTGGTTCTTCGGCCACCCCGAAGTCTACATCATGATCGTGCCCGGCTTCGGGATCATCAGTCACGTGATCTCGACCTTCAGCAAGAAGCCGATCTTCGGCTATCTTGGCATGGTCTACGCGATGGTGGCGATCGGCGTGGTCGGCTTCGTCGTCTGGGCGCACCACATGTATATCTCCGGCATCGACGTCGACACCCGCGCGTATTTCATGGGCGCGACGCTGGTGATCGCGGTGCCGACCGGGGTGAAGATCTTCTCCTGGATCGCCACGATGTGGGGCGGCTCGATCCGTTTCGATACCCCCATGTTGTGGGCCATCGGCTTCCTGTTCGTGTTCACTCTGGGCGGTGTCACCGGGGTTGTCTGCGCCAACGCCGGCATCGACGAGATCATTCACAATACGTACTATATCGTCGCGCACTTCCATTACGTGCTGTCGCTGGCCGCGGTGTTCTCGATCTTCTGCGGCTGGTACTACTGGATCGGCAAGATGTCGGGCCGTCAGTATCCGGAATTCTGGGGCCGGGTGCATTTCTGGATGACCTTCGTGGGCGTCAACCTGCTGTTCTTCCCGCAACACTTCCTGGGCCTCTCGGGCATGCCGCGGCGTTACCCCGACTATCCGGATGCCTTCGCGGGCTGGAACTATGTGTCATCGATCGGCGCTTACATCAGCGGCGCGGCATTCATCGTGTTCCTGTATGTTTGCTTCAAGACGTTCACCTCGAAAGAGAAGGTCGCGGATAATTACTGGGGTGAGGGCGCGACAACGCTGGAGTGGACTCAGACCTCGCCGCCGGCCTTCCACTCATGGCTGGAACTGCCGAAGGTCCCGTGAGCGACGTCCGCTCATCCATGATCGGTGTTGGGCGGGACGCGGCATCGTCCCCGCCGGTGCGTTCGGCCACGTACCCCGAGTCCGAGGTCCGGGACTGGATCGCCCTGCTGAAGCCGCGGGTCATGAGCCTGGTCGTGTTCTCAGGGTTGATCGGGCTGTTGGTGGCGCCGGGGCATCTGCATCCCGTGCTGGCCTTCACCTCGGTGCTCTGCATCGCGGTCGCGGCCGGAGCGTGCGGCGCGATCAACATGTGGTACGACCGGGATATCGACGCGATCATGCGCCGCACTCGCGACCGGCCGATCCCGGCAGGACGCATCGAGCCAGGCGCCGCGCTTGGATATGGCATCACCCTGGCGATCGGTTCGGTCATCGTCATGGGACTCGCGGTCAACCACGTGGCCGCCGGTATCCTCGCCCTTTCGATCGCCTTCTATGTGTTCGTCTACACGGTCTGGCTGAAGCGCCGCACCCCGCAGAATATCGTCATCGGAGGCGCGGCCGGCGCGTTTCCCCCGGTAATCGGCTGGGCTTCCGTGACCGGGTCGGTGGACCTGATCCCGATGATCCTGTTCGCCATCGTCTTCATCTGGACGCCGCCGCATTTCTGGTCGCTGGCGCTGTTCGCCAATGAGGATTACCGCCGCGCCGGCGTGCCCATGCTGCCGGTCGTGGCTGGCGGGAAGGAGACACGGCGGCAGATCGCGATCTACACGCTGCTGCTGGTGCCACTGACATTGCTGCCATGGTTCGTCGGTTTCTCCGGCCTGGTTTATGCCGTCGCCGCCTCGGTCCTGGGGATAGGGTTCCTGGTCAGCGTCTTCCGGGTCGCGACCGACCGGCAGGACGAAACGGGGGTCAGCCTGACCAACGATGCCCCGGCCCGGGCCGCCTTCAAATTCTCCATCGCCTATTTGTTCATCTTGTTCGCGGCGCTCGCCATCGACCGGTTCGTGGGCTGAAATGTTTCAGATGACCGCGCCGCCCAAAATGACCGAAGCCGAGGCGGCGGATCTGCGCCGCCGCCAAAAGGGGCGGAACGTCGCGCTGCTGTTGGCGCTGCTCGGCCTCAGCGCATTGTTCTTTGCCATAACCATCGTGAAGATGACGCATCGCTGAATGGACACACGGCGAGCCAACCGCCTGACCGCCGCGGCTTTCATAACCGTCGCGTTGGGCATGGTTGGCTTGTCGTTCGCGGCGATCCCGCTCTATCGCATGTTCTGCGCGGCGACCGGATATGGCGGCACGCCCAAAATCGGCGTGGCACCGGCCCCCGGCGGCAACGGCTACACCATTCGCGTGCGCTTCAACGCCGACACCAACCCCGGCTTGCCCTGGACCTTCGCTCCCGATCAGCTGGAGGTCGTCGTGCCCGTGGGAGAAGACCACCTCGCCGCCTATACCGCGCACAACAAGGCGCGCACGGCGGTCACCGGTGTCGCGGTGTATAACGTGACGCCAGAGAAGGCCGCGAAGTATTTCCACAAGACCGCCTGCTTCTGTTTCAATCAGCAAACGCTGGAGGGAGGGCAGACGATGGACTTCCCACTGAGCTTCTGGGTCGATCCGGCGATCAGTACCGATCCGAACACAAAAGACGTCAAGGTCATTACGCTATCTTATACGTTTTTCCGATCTCTGGAAGACGCGGACAAGGCCGGTGCGCTGACTACCGCCGGTCCGCATGCCGGGTCGCCCGCGAACACAAACTGATACGCGCGATACGCCCTGTTTAGCTCCGGCGGAGTCAGCCTCAACGTCGTCGTCGCGATAATAACTGAGTCAGAACGATATTGCGCGGCAACCCGAAGCCGCCGGTTAATGCGCGAAGGTCGTTTTGTCTTCACGCCCTGCTTTAACCGCCGCGATAAAATCGTCGGCACGCCGGACCAGCGCGGCCGCCTCATTCATGGCGGGGTTCGTGGCCGGATTCGCGCCATCGGCCCGCAGAGTTGCCGCCAGGAGGCCCGCCGCTTCATTCACGCGGCCCCGCCAGATACTGGCCGCGACCGCGCCCTTATCAGCGACGTCAAGTTCAATTTGATACTTCAAACGCCCAACCTCAAGCCAATTTGCCGCGACGCTGGCTGTCGCCCGCCCGTCGGCGCCCTGGGCTCGCGCTTCCTTGGCGGCGGCCTGGCGGCACTGAGTCAAGGTATTGAAGCTGGCGGCCATGCCATCCAACGGACCGCTTTGCCTTGTTCGAATGTCGGCCGAAAAAGCCGCGGCGATACCGGCGGAACGAGGATCGGGCGAAGCCAGGCCAACCCAGTATCCGCCGTCACCAAATGCGCTCCGCGCCGACTGCGACAGATGCGGAACGATCTCCCTGACCCCCTGCCGGGCCAGGTCGATCGCGCTGATCCCGGGCTGGACATCCACGTAGCTCGCGACGGCCGTTTTCAATCGCTCCCGATGGATCATGCAAATGTCGGACCTGTCCGCGATCGAACCCTCGCACGCCGACAGCAGCGGCGCCATGAGAAGCGCCGCCATCCACCAACGCGTCATGGCGCGCTCAGAACGAATAACCAAAATTCGCCATCCCACCATTGGAGTGATGGGAATGCAGGAAACTCACGCCGAACCTGACGAAGCGGCCGAACGCGGCGAGCGGCCGGCCAATCGACAGGCCGACTTCCTGGTAGCTGTCATCATAGAGTCTCGAGCCGACAAATCGTGTGTCCATGACCCAGAACTGCGCTTCCGCCTGCGCGAAAAATTCCGACTGCACGCCCATGAGGCGCAGCGGGCGCGAGACCATGACACCATTCTTGGTATACCCGTTCGTCAGTTTGGGATCGAACGAGTACTGGCCGAATGAGAGTGGGATGGATTTCACGACGCCCACCATGTTGCCAAGCACAAAATCGAAATCCGCCGCCTTGAAGCGATAGGCGCTGGTCACGCTGGCCCCGATAAGCGCGCCCGCGGAGGCTAGATCGAGCGAACCGGTCGCGCCGGTACTGATCTTCGGTGTCACGGTCCAGTTGTCCCCGAGTGGGATACTCAGACTGACGCCCAGCGAAACCGCGGCACCCGTCGCGCCGTTCGATTTGTTATAGGAGATTGGCAGATCGACGGCCAGAACATAGCGGGGATCACGCTCGAACCGCCACGAATAGCCAAGCGGCAGCGTGATTGAATCGACGGCCGCCCCACCCTGCGTCATGTGGCCATATGCGAGGCCCACGCCAATCTCGCCACCGCGCTGCGCGGCGGTGCCTTGTGCGCTCGCGCCGAACGCGATCGCGAAATCCCGGGAAATCATTTGCGACATCAGGCTGCTTGGATTTCCGGCCAACGGCTCGGTCGGCGAACTGGCGGCGAGAGCCGCGATAACCTGGCCGTAAACGTTATTTTTCTTGAGGAAGTCAAGCAGCAACTGCTGGCTGGGTGCGAGTCGAAGCTGTGGGGAGTAGGCTGCCGCCTCGACAATCGAGGGAATCGACCCATGGCGACGGTGAAACTCAGCGACGAAGCGCTTTTGGCGTTCTTCCAATCCCATCCGGGTCTTCGCGACAGAGTGGCGTCGATCGTGG
>SHWL01000067.1 GCA_009693865.1 Acetobacteraceae bacterium
GCCAGGCCTGAAAGGCCGGCTCACGCACTTTGCGCAAAAGTGTGGCCGATCAGACTCGGTCAGGCCTGAAACGACAGAGGACCAAATCGCGGGAACTGGCTCGGGACGGCCGGTTCAGAGACCGATTTTCCATAATGAGAACTGCTGGTGGCTGACATTTCCGCTGGACTCGTCGCTGGTGGTCGGTTGATGTGACCTCCCGCGACTCGTTCAACCCCGCGAAGGTCCCATGCGATATTGCCTGATTGCCCTGCTGATGACGCTGTCTGGCGCGGCCCAGGCGCAGACCCGAATCGATGAGATCAGTGTGTCGTTCCGGTGGCTGGGGCCGAACGACAAAATCGTGGTGGACCGGTACGACGATCCGAAAGTGGGCAACGTATCGTGCTATTTGTCCCGCGCGGAAACCGGCGGACTCAAAGGCGGGCTGGGGTTTGCTGAAGACCCGAGCCGCTTTTCCATCGCCTGCCGCGCCGTCGGGCCCGTTGCCATCCCTCCCGGGCTTGCCAAACGCGAAACGATCGGGTTCGCGCAGGCGTCGTTGTTCTTTAAGACCTTCCAGATTCACCGGTCCCACGACACGGAGAAAAACGTGCTGGTTTATACGGTTGTCAGTACGAAACTGATCAACGGCTCGCCATTTAACAGCATCAGTGTCGTGCCAGTGAACCCGCGATAGCCACGCGCATGGATATCGTGACCTTTCCCGATCTGCTGCGGGAGTTCACCTATACTGGCGCGCCGACGCTTGAAACGTTGGACGATGGCATCCGGTATTTCGTCAACGAATACTGGACCTCCGGACAGCGCCAATCGCACAAACTGCATGAAATCAGCTACCGTGCCTGCTTCAAACCGGAGTTGCCGGAGTTTTTCATCGATCGTCTGACCGCTACGGGTGACACAGTTTACGATCCCTTTTCCGGCCGCGGAACAACCGCGCTCCAGGCCGCGCTCAGCCGGTGCCGCCCGGTGGGGAACGACGTCAATCCGCTGTCTGAGATGCTGGTCGGACCGCGGCTGGAGCCGGTGTCGCTCCATGCCGTCGCGCGCCGCCTGGCCTCGATTCCCACCACCGAAACAGTCGCGGATAATGATGAACTGACCGTGTTCTTTCATCCGGAGACATTACGCCGCCTGTACGCAATCCGGACCTGGCTGTTGGAGCGGGCGTCGCGCGAAGAGCTCGATCAGGAGGACCGCTGGATCAGGATGGTGTCGCTGAACCGGTTGACCGGGCACTCACCCGGGTTTTTCTCGGTTTACACCTTGCCGCCTAATCAGGCCGCCTCGATCGTCTCGCAACGAAAAATCAACGAAAAGCGGAATCAGGTTCCGCCGCTCCGGGACGTAGACGCGATCATCCTGAAAAAGAGCCGCATTCTTCTCTCCGACGGATCGGCGCCGCCACATCCGCGGTCCTTGCTGATGACGGGTCCCGCTGACTCCACGCCCGATCTCGCTACGGACTCGGTCGATCTCGTGGTCACCTCCCCTCCGTTCCTCGATATCGTCGATTACGAGGGCGATAATTGGTTGCGCTGCTGGTTCGCGGGCATCGATCCGCGCACCGTGCGCATCGACAGGCACCGCGGCGTGGCAGCGTGGGAGGCCTTCGTGCGGCGCGTGTTCCTCGAACTCGCCCGCGTCGTGCGTCCCGGCGGGATGGTCGCGTTTGAAGTGGGCGAGGTCCGTGGCGGCAAGACGCTGTTGGAGCGCCATGTCGTTGCCGCGATCGAGGGGCTGCCGTTCGCGGTCCTCGGCGTCATGGTCAATCAGCAGTCATTCACGAAGACCGCCAATTGCTGGGGCGTCCGGAACAACAGCAGCGGAACGAATTCCAACCGGATCGTGCTCGCGCGGCGCATGTGACCGGATCGGTGTCCTCGGTCCGCGGTACATTACGCGGATGGTCTCGCCAGCAACATCGTCAACGGCAGAGTGATGAAGAACGCCATCAGCATCAGCACGTCGTTGTAACTCGGTGTCAGCGCTTGTCGATGAACCAGCGCGGCGGCGCGCGTCAGAGCCCGGAGGCGGGCGGAATCGGGGTCGGACAGGCTCAGACGCGCCGTCAGACCGTCCAGAAAGTTGGTCGCGCCCGGACGCGCCCAGGTGACCTGTTCCCGTAACGATGTGCCGTGTACGGCCATGCGGGTCGTGACGACGGTGTTGATGACGCGGCCATCGACGCGGTGGGCAAGGCCGCCGTCCAAACGTTCCCGCGGGCGTTCTGCGCGGACCCGGCGGGCCAACGCGACTCTTGAACCCTACGATCTATGGAACAAACCAAGCGGCGCGGTTGGCACATCCACGCCAATTTGAGGTGAATCCAGCGTACTTGGGACGATCATGTCGGTCCAGTTCCCCGACGCCCTCGGGCCGGGATCTCGGGCCGCCGCGGGAGCCGGCCTCGGAGCACCGCCAGCCGTGGCCGCCGCTTGTCTCGCCGCCTGCCGTGCGGCCTTTTTCGCGGCCTTCCAGGCTTTGATATCGTCAACCGTCACATAACCTCGGCGATTGACGTCGATCTGCGTGAAGGATTTCGCGATCGACTTATAACCCGCGGTGGCCTGAGCCAGGGTCAGGCGGCCATCGTGGGTCGTATTGGCATCGGCGAAGTGGTCCGCGGCACTGCGCCGTCCGTGCTGTTCGGCGGCGGGCGGCGGCGCGGTCTGGGCGAGGACAGGGGCGCTGAACAGGGGGATCAGCAGCAGGGCGTGCAACAGGCGCATGGCGGGAACTCCGGGTGATGTGCCCTGGGAACCTGACGCCTAAACCCTAATGATTGATGAACGTAGGCCGGTCAGGCGGAAGTTTTTTCGCGGATGACCTGAATGGCGAGGTCGATCCCCACGCGATCCACATCCAGATGTGTGCAGGCCCGCACACGATACTTGCCGACCGTCGAGACCTGCACGCCCTCCCATCTGATCCGATCGGCGAGTTCGTCCGCCGTCAGACCCGCGCCGCGCGTGTCGAAGAACACCAGGTTCGTCTCCGGCTCCTCCACGACAAGACCAGGGATCTGGGCCAGGCCACGGGCGAGGACGCGGGCATTGGCGTGATCCTCGGCCAGGCGGGCGACGTTATGATCCAGAGCGTAGGTGCAGGCGGCGGCACAGATGCCACCCTGACGCAGCGATCCACCAAGACGTTGCTTCCAGCGCCAGGCCTGATCGATGAACGCCTCGGACCCGCAGAGGACGGCGCCAAGCGGAGCGCCCAGGCCTTTGGTGAAATCGAGCCAGACGGAATCGCAACGCGCTGCCATTTCGTGGGCTGGCACACCGGCCGAGACGACCGCGTTCATAAGGCGGGCGCCATCCATGTGGGTACGCATCCCGGCCGCGTGCGCCACGTCCATCACGGCGTTGAGTTTTTCCAGCGGCCAGACCGAGCCACCGCCGGAATTGGCGGTTTGTTCAACCTCCAACAATGTCTGCGGCGGAGCGTTTCTGCGTGGCTCTCGAAGTGCCGCGCGAACGGTGTCCGCGTCGAACTGGCCGCGTTCGCCTTTCAAGCCGAGTACGACCGCGCCCGCCAAAGCACCTGGGCCGCCGCCCTCGTTGGCGACAATGTGCGACAGTTCATGTGCCAGGATTTCGTCTCCCGCGCGGCAATGGGTCAGAATCGCGATCTGGTTGCACATGGTCCCCGAGGGGAGGAACACCGCCGCCTCCTTCCCCGTCAGTGCCGCCATCCGGTCGCACAGTTCATGGATCGCGAGGTCGTCGCCGTGCTGCTCGTCGCCAACCTCCGCCGCCATCATCGCCTCTTTCATCGCGACCGACGGCTTTGTCTGGGTGTCGGAATACAGGTTCACCCGCAGCGGCGGCAAAGCGGGGTCGGTGCGGTGAGGGGCATATTTCGCGGCGAGGGCCATGTCGAAAACTCCGGTCAGGCGGGCGGTTTCGCGGGACCGTAGACCGCGACGGCCCGCTTATGGAAGGCCGCGACCATGCGGCGGACCGCCTCATTGAACACGAGGCCGACGGCGGCCTGCAGGATGCGGCTATGGAATTCGAAATCGACGAAGAAATCCACCTCAGAGCCGGTGGGGTGGGAGACGAACAGCCAATGGTTGTTGAGATATTTGAACGGACCTTTTTCGTAACGCACATCGACCCTGCCAGGGCGATCCAGGTTCACCCGGCTGGTGAACGATTCCCGGAATGGACCGTAGCCGATGGTCAGGTCGGCGACGATTTCCTTTTCAGTACGGGAACGAACGCGCGCGCCAACGCACCACGGCAGGAACAGCGGATATTTGACGACATCGGCGACCAGGTCGAAAAGTTGCTCGGGCCGGTAAGGGAGAATCTGGCGCTCGGCATGGGTGGGCATCAGGCTGCGGCGCGCATGCGCGTCGCCACGTCGCGGCGCCTGGTCATCGAGTGGCGCGCAAGGCCGCGAAATCCTCGTCCGCGTGATAGGAGCTGCGGGTCAGCGGGCTGGCCGAGACAAGGCGGAACCCCTTGGCACGGGCGAGCGCGGCGTACTCGTCGAACTGTTCGGGCGTGATGAAGGCCTCGACGGCGGCGTGTTTGACCGTGGGCTGGAGGTACTGACCAATCGTCAGGAAATCCACATCGGCCACCCGGAGGTCGTCCATCACCTGGGCGATTTCAGTCTTCGACTCGCCCAGACCAACCATGAGGCCGGATTTGGTGAACACCCGGGGCGCGCGGCGTTTGACCTGATCGAGCAGGCGGAGCGACTGATAATACCGCGCGCCGGGGCGGATCGTCGGGTAAAGCCGCGGCACCGTTTCCAGATTATGGTTGAATACGTCCGGGGCCGCATCGGCGACAATCTCCATGGCGCCGGGCTTGCGGAGGAAGTCGGGCGTCAGGACCTCGATCGTCGTCGCGGGGGCAGCGGCGCGCAACGCGGCGATGGTCGCGGCGAAATGGGCGGCGCCGCCGTCGGGCAGGTCATCACGGTCAACCGATGTGACAACGACATGCCGGAGCCCAAGCTTCGCCACCGCGTCGGCGACGCGGGCGGGTTCGTCAGGGTCGAGCGGGCCAGGCATCCCGGTCGCGACGTTGCAGAAGGAACAGGCGCGCGTGCACGTGTCGCCCATGATCATCATGGTGGCGTGACGTTGCGACCAGCACTCGCCGATGTTGGGGCAGGCGGCTTCCTCGCAGACAGTGGTCAGGCGGTTCTCGCGCATCAGGGCCCGGGTCTCGTGATAGACTGGGTGGTTGGGCGCCTTGACGCGGATCCAGGCGGGCTTGCGCTGGATCGGGTTGTCCGGGCGGTTCGCTTTCTCCGGGTGGCGGAGGGCCGAGCGTTCGCGGTGGTCGACGACGATATGCGTTGCCATGGTGGGAGAGAAGTGGCGGTTGGGGCCCAAGCGCGTCAAGATGGGGCGTCAAGGCGGGGGAGGCCCACGATCGCTTTGAATGGGAACGCCCGAGCCCCCCGCGGATTGACGAACCAACCTCCCGGGTTCACCCAGGCCGCATGCTTCGCCGCATCGAAAACCTGCTCGACCCGACCGGCCCTCAACCGGAGCCGCCGCCGAACGCCGGCCTGGTGCGTTTCCATTGGCACTTCATCCGCCAGACGCGTTGGATCGCCGTGGCGCTGTTCGCCGTGGGCGGGCTGCTCGCGATGCTGGATACGACGATCCCGACCTTCATCGGCCGGATCGTCGGGCTCGTCTCCACCCACGCGCCCGAGTCGCTGCTGCGCGACTGCTGGCCCGAACTTCTGGTCATGGCACTCATTCTGGGCGTCGCGCGGCCCTTGGTCATGCTCGGCCACAACATTCTCGTCAACCAGATCGTCAATCCCAGCTTCACCAACCTGGTGCGCTGGCAAAACCACTGGCACGTCGTCCGCCAGAGCTGGACATTCTTCCAGAACGACTTCGCGGGCCGCATCGCCAACCGGGTGATGCAGACCGGCCCCTCCATGCGGGAAAGCCTGGTGATGGCGTTCGATGCCGCCTGGTACATCGTCGTCTACGGCGGTAGTGCCCTCATTCTCCTGGGCTCGCTGAACTGGCTGCTGACGCTGCCGATGTCGGTCTGGTTCGTCTGTTACATCGTCCTGCTGAGATATTTCGTGCCGCGGTTGCGCGAACGCTCCCGCGCGATGTCGGAACGGCGGTCCACGCTGATCGGCCGCATCGTTGACAGCTACACCAACATCCTGACCGTCAAACTCTTCGCCCGCGCGCGCGATGAGGACGCGTTCGTCCGCGAATCGATCGACGAGCACACCTCTGCCTCCCGCGCGCAGTCCCGCATGACCACCGCCTATACGGCCTTGCTGAGTTTCATGAACGCGTTGTTGATCGTCAGCACCTCGGCGATCGCGATCTGGCAATGGTCGGCGGGTCATATCGCCGTCGGCGCCGTGGCGACCGCCATTCCAATGTCATGGCAATTGACCAACATCGCCGGCTGGGTCGCGCGCAGCGTCACCGGCATTTTCGAAAATATCGGAACCGTGCAGGACGGCATGCGCTCGATCGACGTGCCGCGGCAAATGCCCGATCCGCCGAACGCCAAGGAACTGACCGTGCGCGGTGGCGAAATCCGGTTCGAGAACGTGCATTTCGACTATGGCCGCATGCCCAGACCAGGCGGCGTGTTGCGCGGGATCGATCTGACCATCGCGCCCGGGGAGAGGGTGGGTCTGGTCGGCGCCTCGGGCGCGGGCAAATCGACTCTGGTCAATCTGCTACTGCATTTTTACGATCCCGGACGCGGCCGCATTCTGATCGACGGCCAGGACATTGCCGGAGTCACACAGGAAAGCCTGCGCACTCAGATCGCGATGGTCACGCAAGACACTTCGCTGCTGCACCGCTCCATCGCCGAGAACATCCGGTACGGCCGTCCGAACGCCTCCCCCGCCATGATCGAGGCCGCTGCCCGTCAGGCCGAGGCGCACGACTTCATCATGGGTCTGGAAGACTGGCATGAACGGCACGGCTACGACGCGCATGTCGGCGAACGCGGCGTCAAACTCTCCGGCGGCCAGCGCCAGCGGGTCGCTTTGGCCCGGGTCATCCTTAAGAACGCGCCGATCCTGGTGCTGGACGAGGCCACCTCGGCGCTCGATTCGGAGGTAGAGGCGGCGATCCAGAGCCAGCTCGACGGGCTGATGGAGGGACGCACGGTGATCGCCATCGCGCACCGGTTGTCGACGATTTCCCGGATGGATCGATTGATCGTGCTGGACGAGGGCCGGATTTTGGAGGCCGGAACCCACACGGCATTGCTCGCGCGCAACGGTGTTTACGCCCGCTTGTGGAACCGGCAGTCCGGCGGCTTCGATCCGGCCCTGGCGGAACTCGGAGCGAAGTAGCCGTCGCACCGGCGTGGGGGCTGCCTCCCCGCGATCGATCCAGGTCCCCGGCCGCTTTTGGTCCACCGGGCGGAAATGACCGGGCACATTTAGCCGGGAACGGGGAATCTCAGGGCCTGACGCGCGATTTCGCGCCTGGCATGCGGCTTGCGATGTCCGGTGTATCAGAGACGCCAAGGTGATCCGTCGTGTCAGGTTCTGTCCCCGTGCGGTCTCCGGCCGAGGTTCCCGGCCAAACCAGCCGACGTTCCACCGCCACTGAGGAGCACCAGATCGGCCATGTCTTCTCCGGCCTTCTGTCGGCACTCATCCCAAAGACAACCGCACCGGATGGGATGCAGGGGGTTGCGATGCCGGTGGGCGCGGCCCCCGAATCGGGGACAATCGAGACCGGGACACTGGCGGGGACATCGGGGACGGATGTACCGCTGCCCGCCAACGCCATCTCCCTTTTCCTCCCGGAACAAAATCAGACGGCGCATCATGTCACGGGCACCGGAAGCGGACTGGGGTTGAGACCAGAGCCGGACCAGCCTTCGGACACGCGAGCACCGTCCCGAGAGCGCCGTGATTCGATGTCCGCGGAAACGGCCGAAACAGCGGCCCAGACGCCGGGCCTCCCGAACCCATCCGCGGCCGTCCCGGATTACGCACCGCCTCAGCCCGGTGGATCCGCGACAGCGCCGGTGTCCCCGCCGGTGCCTGGAACCGCCTGCACACTTTCCGCCCCCAAAATCGCGGTGCCGCAAGCGATGCAAACGCGGTTTCCCTCCCTCCGCGCCGCGAATGCCGACCGGCCAGACCACCCGTCCCCGCTCGGCACGCAAGCGGCGGACTCTGAGGCGGGGACCGGGGGGGAGATGGTGAAGTCCTTGGTCATTCCGCAACCCGAATTCCTCGTGGGAGCGCCAATTGACGCATCGCCGCCGCCGCAAATCCGATCCGGTCACGACCCGGCGGCGCCAACCGTCCGCCAGTCCACCCCCGCCGATCAGGTGGGAGCCGCCTTGATCGGCGTGATGAAGTCCGCGGATGGAACGCGGACCGTGACGATCCGATTGGAACCCGTGGAACTGGGTTTCGTGCACATCCGTATCGACCAAACGGCCGAGGGCACCGCCCGCGTCACCATCGCGGCGGAGAGACCGGAAACGCTGGAACTGCTGAGGCTGGATCAACGGCGCCTCCATCAGGTGCTGGATCAGGCCGGCATCGCCTCAGATGGGCGCAGTGTCAGCTTCCAGGTTGCCCCACCCCAACCCGCCGCGTCGACTGGGTCCCGTCCCGATGGGACGGCCGCTGACCGCTCCGGGGGCGAATCCTGGCGTCACGGTGACGAGCCGCGCCCCGATCGCGGCGCCGATCCTGGGCCGCATCGAGAACAGGCGCGCGCGCGCTGGTTTCGCGCGGGCCTCGATATCACCGCGTGACGAAGGACACATGGCATGACAACGGTTTCGACCACGACCCCGGCGGCATCGGCCGGTAGCGCTCCGGGCGCGACGGCATTGGGTTCCTTGACCTCAAACTTCAGCGACTTTCTGAAGTTGTTGATGACGCAACTGAAGAACCAGGACCCAACGAGTCCGATGGATGCCAATCAGTTCACCACCGAACTGGTGCAATTCTCCGGCGTGGAGCAGCAGATCAACATGAACACGAGTCTGAATCAGTTGATTCAACTGACTCAGACCGCCGGTATAACGCAATCCTCGGCGATTCTAGGCAAGCAGGTCACGGTGCAATCGAGCCAGATCGCATTGCAAGATGGCTCCGGCGCGCTGAACTTCACGGCGCCGGTGCCGGAAAATGTGTCGATTTCCATTCAGGATGCAAATGGCCGGGCGTTGCGTCAGGTCACTTTGAAGGCAAGCCAGGGGGCGAATACCTGGAGCTGGGATGGGAAAAACAACGCTGGTCAAACCGTGCCGGACGGGGCTTATACGGTTGCCGTCACGGGCGGGCCCTCGGGCGCGGCGGCAGCGGCGTTGCCGTTTACCGTCACCGGAGTCGCGTCCGGCGTGACCGTGCTAAACAACACGGTGAACCTGCGATTGGGCGCGCTGACGGTTCCATTCAGCGCCGTCCGCTCGGTTGGGAACTGATCCTACCAAATCCTTTACGCCGGTGTTCACGAATTGCCAGGCATTTCCGCTTAACGGGTCGGCCCACGCCAAAACGTGGGACGAGCAATGCGGCCGCGACGGAACTTCCGCCAAAATGGCGGCGCCTGAATGGATCAGCGGCCTGGGCTTCGGGTTCGCGCGCGGGGATTGACCTGGGAAGTGCTCGAATCCGTTCGCGCGGGAGCGTGCGAACGGCTCAGTCTCCGCTGCGTCGAAGGCGACATGACCGGTCTGGAATGGGAGGTCTACTGTCCCCCGGAAAAAATCGAACCGGTTGCGGCCGCCTTCGACATCCAACATCCCGCGCCCCTGCCGTTATGGCGCCTGATGCACCAGGCGTATGCCCTGAACGAACTGCCCGATGGCACCCCGTTCATGGCCGTCGCGCCCGGCCGCTTGCGGGTGGAACCATTTCAACTGGTACCATTGATGCGGGCGCTCGACATGCCGCGGCCCCGATTGTTGCTGGCGGATGGCGTGGGACTTGGCAAAACAATTCAGGCCGGTCTGATCGCGGCCGAACTGATCGCCCGCCGCCGCGCGCATCGGATTCTGATCGTCGCGCCATCTGGTCCGTTGTTGTGGCAGTGGGAGCAGGAAATGCGCTCCCGCTTTGGTCTGAAGTTTACCTTTGTGACCAGCGCATCCGAATTGTGGAACGTGCGGCGCGCTCATGAACTTGGCGCCAATCCTTTTGATTCGGTGCCGTCGTGCATCACATCCTTGGATTTTGCCAAACAAGATCATATTTTGGAACAAATCGAACGTTCGGCCTGGGACTTGGCGATCGTCGACGAAGCGCATCATTGCGTTGGGCCTGGCGTACATGGAACGCGGGAGGCTACTCAGCGGCGCCGGCTCGCCGAAGTCGTTGCTCGCCGCGCCGACGGGTTGCTGCTGCTGACCGCGACGCCGCACGACGGCCACGACGCGCATTTCGCGTCTTTGATCGAACTGCTCGATCCGTCGCTGGTCGATGGCTCCGGCGGGTTCGTTGGCCGTGGCTACCGGCGTCATATGATACGGCGTCTGAAAGCCCATATCCGCGATCCCCGGACGGGAGCGCCTTTATTCCGGCGCCGTCTCGTCCAGCCGGTCAAGGTCGATGTGAATGGTGTCGAACATGAGCCGGTCCGCGCTTTTCATAAGGCCTTGGCGTTGTTTGTCGTGCCGCGATTGCAACGGCCACGCGGCGCCGATGACGCGTTGGCTTTTGTCAGCCTGCTGAAACGATCGGTGTCAACGATATCGGCCTGCGTGGGGACGTTGCGCGTCGTCATGGACCGCATCGCCCGCCGGGACGGGGGAGAGACGGAATCCAAAGCCGCGCGTGCCGAACGAGCGCGAGTGTTGCGCATGTGGCGCCGCCGCGTTGCTCGCTTCGGCACTCTGGGCGCCGCGGATGAGGCCGGTCAGGACGCGGTGGAAGCCGAAAGCATGGCGGAGACTCTGCGCGTCGAACCCGGCGGCGAACTCGCGCGTCTCATCCAACTGGGTGCCGCGGCCGAGGCGAACGACCCGAAACTCGCGGCGCTCGGTCTGGAGGCGCGGCTGATCAGAGCGGAACATCCGCGTGCCAATATCCTGATTTATACGGAGTACACCGACAGTCAGGCCGCCGCCGCGATGGCGTTGCGCGCCGAGCCCATGATCGACGGCGAGATCCTGACCGTTGGCGGTCAGGACGCCGATGAGGCGCGTGCCGCCGCGGCCAGCCGTTTCGGCGAAAGCGACGGTCTGATCCTGATCAGCACGGATTCCCTGGCTGAGGGGCTTAATCTGCACCAGCATTGCTTTCACCTGATACATCTCGATCTGCCCTACAACCCAAATCGCCTGGAGCAGCGGAACGGCAGGATCGATCGTTACGGTCAACGGCGGGAACCGGAAATCCGCTACTTGTATCTCCCAGGAACGTTCGAAGAAAGGCTGCTGCTACATCTGATCTCGAAATACGAAAAAGCGCGCGCGTCGCTGGATGTCATGCCCGATACTCTGGGTGTAACCGCGCATGCCGGTGATTTTGGCGGTCCCCTGATCGGCGGTCTGTCCGAGGACCCGAGCGACATGTTCAACATGGACGACGGACAGATCAGAACAGTCGGACGGGCGGTAGAGGACATCCAACCCGAAACCGTTTCCGAACTGATGCGTGAAATCGATCGCGCGTTCGACAGTTTCGATCTGATGGCGGTTGCTCATGGATGGCACGGCGCGCGCGGCATCAATGCCGGAGTAACGGTCATGGCAGACCCGAGATTTCCGCTTCATGATATCGCGAGTTTCACAGGCGCGGTCATCGCGGCGGAAACCGGTCAATCCGCGTGCGCCGAGGGTGAAATCCGTTTACCGCGAAGCTGGTGTTCAGGCCTGGAGGACATGCCGGGATTCGATCCAGTCAAAGCCGTGTTGCGTGTCACCGGGGATGCTGACGCCTTCCGCGACGTAGACGGACGGTCCACCGCGTTTCTCGGGCGAGCCCATCCTTTGGTCGCCCGCGCTGTCCGCCATGGCTGCCAATTGCGGGGTGAGGTGGCTGTCGGCCGCGGGGAACGAGCCGGTTTGCTGTCCACATTTGTCCTGGAGATTCAAACTGCGAACCGTGTTTTGCATCGTCAGGTCGTCGCGATCCTGGCGTGCACGGACGTCCCACCGGTCCGGGTAAGCCAATGGTCCGATCTCGCAATCACCGAATCGACCGTCGATCGCGACCACGTCTGGGATCGCTGTTTCTCATCCTGGGCTGATCGCGCCCATGCGGAAACGGATCTGGCGATCGCCGGAATCGCGGAACGGGAACGCGAGACGTTTGCCACGCGCCACGAGGCCCTTCGCTCTGAAGAAGTCACGCGGACACGGCGATGGTTACAGGTGAAAGCAAATACTTTGTGCGGTGCCTATGCCGCACCTGCCGGCGACTTGTTCGGCGCGCCGGCGGCCGGACCGGCATGGCGTCATCAGGCAGACCCGCGAACCCGCCTGATCTCGTTCGCAACCGATCCTGAGACCTCGGCCGTCAGACGACGCGAGGCTAACGCGGCGCTCGAAACGTTTCAACTCGCGGACATGGGTGGCGCAATGCCGGGACCGGCGACATACCGTGCGATTGGCTTGCTGATGCTGGTGCCTGACGATGCGGTCTGACCTCGACATGGTGGGCCCGTTACTGACGCCGGGCTTCGTCGCGCGTGAGTTACCGGGTCTCCTGACGCGCCTTGATCTCAATCCGTCCGATGCCGCTGCCACCTGGAAGCAAGCCCAGGAAGGGTTGCACGCGTTCGCGGAAACTGGCGGTCCGGTCCGGGTTCTTCGTCACGTTATTGAACCGGCATCCTTGGCGTTCGGGTACCGCGAGGTCCGCCGGCAAGAAGGTGTCTCCACGCGCGAAGGCATCGAAGACAGCGGCTATTTGCTGCGCGCGGATTGTGGTCCGACCCTGCGCGCGTGGGCTCTGGGCTCGGATACCGATCTCGAGTCGGCATCGAAACACAATTCGGCCGCGCGCGGCAGCCCCGCGCGAAGGGCCGTTCGGGTGTTGCGGGCATGTGGCGAAACCATCGGACTGATCACCAACGGATTGGAACTCCGGCTGCTGCTTTGCGATCCCACCGGTCCGGACAGCCATATCGCCGTGCCGTTGGCGGGTCGCCAAGGCTGGGCTTCACGGTTGGACGTGCCGGATTCATACCTCCTGATCGCGGCTTTGGCGTCGCCCCGAGGTGTCGCGGCGGTGGGAGAGATATTCGACGCTGGCCGGTTGCATCAGACCACTGTCACGAAGGCGTTGCGCTCACAGGCCCGGGCGGCGATCGAGGAATTCCTCAGATGCGTTCTGGATCGGAATATCAACCGCGCGGTGGCGGCCGATCCGCGGACTCTTTGGCGGCAGGCGCTGACGGTCGTGTATCGCCTTTTGTTCATCCTGAAACTGGAAAGCGGCACGGACCCCGGCCGAGGTTTTGGTTTCGCCGCGGCGGAGGCATGGCGCCAAAGCCTGTCACCCAACCGGGCACTCGGCCCTTTGGCGCGCCGTCACCTCGATCTCGGACAGGACACCGGCCGCCTGCTGGAGGACGGTTTGCGGATATTGTTTCAGGTATGCCGCGAGGGCCTCGCGCACTCGTCTTTCGCGATCCCCCCACTCGGTGGCGGTCTGTTCGATCCCGCCGCGACCGATGTTCTCGACGGCCTCCAATGGGGGGAGCGCGCGGCCGCTTTATTGTTGGACCGATTACTGTGGACCGTGCCGAAAGGCCGGGAACGCGAGCGGGTTCATTACGGCTTCCTGGATGTCGAAGAACTCGGGCGCGTCTACGAATCGCTATTGGACCTTGAACCGGATATCGCGGCATCGCTAATGATCAGGACCTCGCGCGGGCGGCTTGAGGTGGTGGTGCCCGCGACACGGCCGCCTGATCGAGGCGAGGAAGTCATTCCGTCCGGGCAATTCTTTCTGCGAACCGGTCTGGGGCGACGGGCGGGCGGCTCTTACTATACGCCGCACGAATTTGTCCGCTTTCTGGTGCGCGAGACACTGGGCCCTCTTGTCGCCCCTCCGATCGAGAACGCGGACCCCTCGGCGATCCTGCGCATCAAAGTCATCGATCCAGCGATGGGAAGCGGCCATTTTCTGGTGGAGGCGTGCCGCTTTCTCGCCGATGCGCTGTACGAAAGCTGTCACCGTTGCGACGCGCTTGGAACGCCGGACGCGCTCGCCCGGATCGATGCGCTTCCCGATCCGGATCGGAGGCTGTCGTGTTACCTTCCCGGCCGTTCCCATGACACGTCAGACTCCGGTCCATCGCGGGAACGCGCCCAGGCGATTTGCCGCAGACTGGTGGCGGTTCATTGCCTGTATGGGGTGGATTGCGATCCGCTGGCCGTGGAACTGGCGAAATTGTCGCTATGGCTGGAATCCTTCGCCGAGGGGTTGCCTCTTACATTTCTCGACCACCGATTGATCGTTGGCGATTCGATATCAGGCCCGTTTTTCTCCGATTTGTCACGGCTGCCGATTGGTGGCGATGAACTGGATCCGTTACTGGCGCGCGGCGTGTTGGATCGGCTTCGGATTTCAATGGCGGAGGCGATGCGGGAGGTCCACTGCCTTGAAGCGTCCATCGGCGCGGATATCGCCGATATCCTGGCCAAGGAAAATGCCAAGCGCCGGTTGGACCAATTAGCGCGCCCGTTGCGGGCGCTCGCGCGGGCCTGGTCGGGCGCGGTCGCGGTCGATACGCGGGAGGCAAACGACGCCTGGTTGGCGCTCGCTCGGTCGGTCGCCGATACCGGCGATCTGCCCGGCACGCCGCACCGGCATCAGGCGGCTTTACTGGAAGCCGGCGACGCGGCGGTGCCACTGGACCTGATGTTTCCGGAGGTGTTTCGCCCAGGTGAGAATGGCGGCGGATTTCAGGCTGTTCTGGGAAATCCGCCGTGGGATGTCGTCCATTATCAAACCAAGGAGTTTCTGGCGCGGTTCGATCCCGCCGTCATGGACGCGCCCACGAAGCGTGAGCGGGACGTCATCGAGCGCAACCTGTTGCGCGACCCGGCGATCGAGGACGCGTTCCAACGATACAAGGCCGCGTTCGTGGAGCGGAAACGTCTGTGCGACCGGTTGTTTCCCCGGTCTGGGCCTCACGGATCGATCGATCTGTTTCAAATATTTGCCGAACGCATGCTTGACTGCATATCCAACGGCGGCGCGATCGGGCTCGTCGTGCCCTCATCGTTTCACGCGAACGAGGGAACCGCGCATCTTCGCCGGAAGCTTCTGCGTGAAACGAGTCTGGAAAGCTGCTTCAGTTTTGAAAACAGAAAGAAGCTGTTCGACATTCACGGCCGCCTGAAGTTCACGCTGCTGGTCGCACGGCGCACCGGGCCGACAGAGTCGTTCCGGTGCGCGTTTTATCTGGACTCGATCGCCGGGTTGACGCAACCGGATCGAATTATGATCTACGATCGCGCCTTCATCGCCGCCACGGGCGGCGAGCACGAGACCTTTCTCGAGTTGCGCGGGCAGACGGACCTTCGGGTCGCGCGGCATATGTTCACCGGACAGCGTGATATGCGCACCTGGATGGCCTATCGAAATATCGTGTTCGGCAGGGAGGCGCATATGACCGACGACTCGCACCGTTTCACGCCGATTTCGGACAGCGGCGATGCGCTGCCGCTACATGAAGGTAAGACCTTTCATCAATATACCGACCGCTGGAAAGCCACTCCTCGTTATGCGATCCGCCGCGATGCGATCGAAGACAAGCCAAACTGGTTGCGCGCCTCCGGCCATTACCGCCTCGTGTTCCGCGAGATCGCGCGGTCCACGGATGAGCGCACGATGATCTCGGCAATCGTCCCGCCTGGTCATGTGTTCGGCCATAAGGGCACGTGCGAGAAAATACCCTGGATTCGCCCGGATTCGATGGCGTTGATCCTTTGCGCGGTGCTCAATTCCTTTCCGTTCGATTGGTGCGTCCGGCAAAAAATCGCCGCGAGCATCAGCCTGTTCATGCTGAACAGTTGTCCGGCGCCCAATCTGCCGGACGACGCGGCACGCTTTCTCGCGCACGGGGCGTTGCGACTATCGTGCGGTCATGCCGGGTATGAACCGTTGTGGCACGCCCAACTGGGGAGCGCGTATTCGTTCCCGAAAAACGTCGCGACGTCCGAAGATGGTGCCGAGTTGCGCGCGTCGATGGATGCGGTCGTGGCTCGGTCTTACGGTCTGGCGCGTGACCAATATCGTCATATTCTGACGGGGTTCAGCCACAAGACCAACCCGTTGTCACCACTCCAATGCCTGGAGGCCTTCGACGCCCTGACAAAAGACGGGTCTCAGGCATTTTACAGAAAGCATGACCCATTCTCGGACGTTCCGCTCGCGGCTTAACCCGCGATCGCCAGACCCACGGCTTCAGCGGACTTAATTCCGTCGACTCCCGCGGAGAGAATTCCGCCGGCATAACCCGCGCCCTCGCCAGCCGGATACAGACCCTTTGTATTGACGCTTTGAAACACCTTGTCTCGTGTGATCCGCAAAGGCGACGATGTGCGAGTCTCGACCCCGGTCATGACCGCGTCCGCCATCGCGAAGCCAGGGATGCGGCGGTCGAATTGCGGCAGCGCCTCCCGGATCGCCTCGATCGCATAATCCGGCAAGCAGGCCGCGAGGCCGGTCACGCGCACGCCTGGTTGATAGGATGGCACCACCGAACCCACCTCCGTCGAGGCCCGTCCGGCCAAAAAATCCCCAACCGTTTGGCACGGCGCGGCGTAATCTCCACCACCAGCGGTGAAAGCCAACGATTCCCAATGACGCTGGAATTCAATTCCCGCCATCGCTCCTCCGGGATAATCCTCGGGCGTGATACCAACGACGATTCCGGCATTCGCGTTAAATTCCGCTCGCGAATATTGACTCATGCCATTTGTCACCACTCGTCCGGGCTCCGACGTCGCCGCCACCACGCGGCCACCGGGACACATGCAGAAACTGTAGACAGATCGGCCATTCTTCGCATGGTGGACCAGTTTGTAATCGGCCGCGCCCAAAAGCGGATGACCCGCGAACCGCCCGAACCTCGCGCGGTCGATCAGCGATTGCGGATGTTCGATCCGGACGCCGACTGAAAACGGCTTCGGCTCCATGAACACGCCGCGCTCGTGCAGCATGTGAAATGTCTCTCGCGCGCTATGCCCTATCGCCAGCACAACATGATCGGTCGCGATCGCCTCACCGCTTGCCAGTTCCACCGCGCGAACCTTGCGCGACCCATCCGTCGCGGTCGCAATGTTCAGCCCGGTGACTCTGGCGCCAAAACGGTACTCTCCGCCCAAAGCCTCGATTTTGGCGCGGATGCCTTCCACGACCGTCACCAGCCGGAACGTGCCGACATGCGGCTTCGCCGACCACAGAATTTCCTCCGGCGCACCTGCCGAGACGAACTCGGCCAACACCTTGCGCCCGAGGTCCCGCGCGTCCTTGATCCCGCTGTAAAGCTTACCATCGGAGAACGTTCCGGCGCCGCCCTCGCCGAATTGCGCGTTGCTTTCGGGCAGCAGCACGCCCTTGCGCCACAACGCCCATGTATCTTTCGTGCGTTCCCGGACGATGCGGCCGCGTTCCAGGACGATCGGCCGGAATCCCATCTCGGCCAGCACCAGCGCGGCGAACAGGCCGCTAGGTCCGGTGCCGATGACGACGGGCCGCGACGTCAGTCGGGCGGGCGCACGCGTCACCAGGCGATAGAAGCTGTCCGGAACAGGTCCGATACCGGCGTCCGGAACGGTGGACTCGGCGGGCACGTTGACATCGATCGAATAAACAAGCTGCACCGCGCCCTTCCGTCGCGCGTCGTAACCGCGGCGCGCGATCGACCAGGTCAGCGGTGCCGCCTCGTCCAGTCCGAAACGCGCGCGAATCGCGGCGTCGAGTGTTTCCTGGTCGTGATCAATCGGTAGCCGGAGGTCCGTGAGGCGCGGCATCAGCCGCCCGGGGCAAGAACAAAGATGCTGCTTGGTTCTTCATAATAGTCACGTGACCGGTTCAATCGCCCCGACATCGCCTCGATATACGGCGCGGTCGCGCAAAGCTGTTCGAAATGCCGTTCGTTCAGGGTCAGTCCGGCTCGCCTGCAAATTCCGGCGATCCGATCCCGTTCCGCCTGCCCGATCTCGGCCTTCGCGGGCGGCGGAATCGGCGGCAACGCGGTCGAGAACGTCGTATTGGGATCCAGCATCGGCCGCCGCGCGCGCCAGGATGTCGCGGTTTCATACGAAAACGCCGCCCGCAGCACGGTCGCCTCAGCGAACGGCCGCCCAACGATCTGCATCGACAACGGCAACCCCTCGGGTGAGAATCCGATACATTGCGCCACCGCCGGTCCGCCCAACACGTTGAACGGAGTGGTCAACGACGCGCGGCGCCAGAAGTTGATCGTCTGATGCCCATCCAGTCTGGGCGCCGGCCCTGGCCCGAGCGTGACCAGCAGATCGAAGCGCTCGTAAATCGGAGCCATTTCCGCGATCATCGCCCGCCGCTCGCGGGAGGCCTGCACGTAATCCGACGCGGAAAACAACAACGCGCCCAGCGAACGGCCCAGAAAGTCCTCGCCGAAATCGCTCAGGCGTTGGCGCAACACTGGCTCGTGCACGGCATAAAGCTCGCTTTCCGCGCCGACAATTTTCACGTCGTAATAATCCAACGCGGGCCTGATCCGCGCGTCCGAGACGGTGGCGCCCAGGGAACGGAATACGTCGAGCGCCGCGTCCATCGCGGATTTCGCGACTGCGGGCGACTCGACGTCGGTTTCATACATGTGGCGCAGAACGCCGACGCGCAGTCCCTTGATGCCGTCACTCAGCGCGGACCGGTAATCGGGAACCATGTAACGGGCGCTGGCCGGATCCTTCGGGTCATGACCGGCGATGGCACCCAAAAGGATCGCGCAATCCTCGACGCTCCAGGTCATCGGACCCGCGGTGTCGTAGCTGAAGGAGTTGGTATAGACGCCACTCCGGCTGATCAGACCGTAGGTGGGTTTCAGTCCGATCAGGCCACAAAGCGCGGCGGGGTTGCGAATCGACCCGCCGGTGTCCGAGCCCAAAGCGGCCATTGCCAGACCGGCGGCGACGGCGGCACCCGCGCCGCTCGATGACCCGCCCGTAAAATAATCCCGGTTCCAGGGATTCCGCGCGGGTGGCCAGGGCAGGTCGAACGATGGGCCGCCATGGGCGAACTCATGCGTTGCCAATTTCCCCAGAAGCACCGCGCCCGCGTCGTGCAGTTTGGTCACGGTGGTCGCGTCGAAATCGGGGATGTAATCCGCCCGGGTCCGCGAATGGGATGTCGTCCGGATGCCCTTCGTACAATATATGTCCTTCAGCGCGTACGGGATGCCATGCATCGGCCCGCGCCAGCGGCCCGCCATGATCTCGGTCTCCGCCTCGCGAGCCTGATCCAGCGCCTGATCGGCAGTGACCAGCAGATACGCGTTCAATCGCGGATCGATCGCGGCGATCCGGTCGAGAAACGCCTTGGTCAGCTCCACCGGCGACAGCGCCCGCTGTTGGATCAGCTTCGAGGCCTCGGCGATGGTGAGAAAATGTGGGTCCCCAATCATGTGCGCCTCGCCACCTGTCCCTGTTGAAACGCTATTTTCCCGTCCGGTCGCGGGTCCGTCAACCTCTGGTCAACGCCACGCCGCTCTGCTTTACGTGCGCCACCGGAGGACCGATGACCACGTACAAGACAAATTCACGCCGCGATTCATGAGTGGTGTCAGCCAGACGAGCCTGCGGTCCCGATCCTTCGACCCCCTTTTGATTCTGTGGGTCGCGCTGGCGGCCATCTTGTTGTTTCTGGTGGTCAATCCGCTGTACCAGTTGGTGCGTAGCAGTCTGGAGGACGCCGAAACCGGCGCCTTCACACTGATGAACTACCATGCCGCTTACTCTCGGCCTCGATATGTGACCGCGATGTGGAACTCGATCCGGCTCGGGTTCGGCGTAACCTTTCTCTGCCTCATCTTCGCGGTGCCCATCGCCTGGGCCATCTCGCGCACCAACATGCCGGCGAAAGGGCTGGTGAGGACGCTGGTCCTGGGGGCCTTCATCACGCCACCCTATCTGGGGGCAATCGGGTGGATTCTGCTGGCGGGACCCAACTCCGGGTGGCTCAACCGGATCTGGGTGGGACTGACCGGGGCAGACCATGGTCTGTTTGATATTTACACATTTTCGGGTTTGACTTTCATTATCGCGATTTATTCCTTCCCTTTCATTTTTATTTTCACCTCCGCAGCCCTGGATGTCGTTTCGTCGGAAATGGAGGACGCGGCCAACATTCTGGGCGCCGGGATCATCCGCACGACCCTGCGCATCACCCTACCCTTGGTCCTGCCCGCCATCCTGGGCGGCGCGATCATCACATTTTTAGAGGCAATCGCACTTTTTGGCTCGCCGGCCCTGATCGCCATCCCCGCGCGCTTCAATGTCGTCACCACCCAATTGCTGCAATTCTTCAGCCAGCCAATTCGCGCCGAGGTCGCCGCCGCCTATGCCGTGCCGCTGCTGCTGATCACGGTGGCGCTGTTCGGTGTGCAACGGCTTTTAATGCGCCGCCGCGGGTTCGTGTCCATGACCGGCAAAGGCGGCGAGCGGCGGATCATGGACCTCGGCCCATGGCGCTTCGTGATCCTGGGCTACTCCCTGTTCGTGCTCTCGTTGGCCGTGCTGCTGCCCTACATCGTGCTGATGCAGGCGGCTTTGGCAAAGGCCTGGGGACGAGGCTTCGGCTGGGACAACCTGACGTTGAAGAATTTCCACTACATCCTGTTCCAGCACGAAACCGCGGCCCAATCCGTCATCAACAGTTTCACCTACGCCGCGGCCGCCGCCTTCATCGCCATTACCCTGGGTCTGGCGATCGCTTATATCGTCAGCCGCCGGTTGTTACCGTACGCGGGCGTGTTAAGCTTCGTCGCCATGGCGCCTTTCGTGGTGCCCGGTATCGTCCTTGCAATCGCGTTTTATTCCGCGTACGCGCCACCGCCTCTGGCGCTGTATGGCACCGCGACCATCCTGATCCTCGCGTTCTCCACACGTTTCCTGCCGATCGGTTATGCCAACGCCGACGCGGCGATCCGGTCGATCAATCCGGAAATGGAGGAGGCGGTTCGCATCCTTGGCGGCGGGCGGTTGCTGGCGATTCGAAAAGTGATGGCACCGCTGCTGAAACGCAGCCTGGTCGGTGCCTGGCTGCTGGTGTTCATCCCCGCCACGCGGGAACTCTCCACCGCCATGTTCCTCTATGGTCCGAAGACCCGAACCATGTCGGTGATGCTGATGGACATGAGCGAGGAAGGCCATTTCGAGCACCTGGCCGCCCTGGGCTTTTTGCTGCTGATCGCCACTCTGGCGATTGTCGGGATCGCCTCGGCGTTGCTGGGACGTGACTTCATGCTGCGGCGGGAACGGCAATGAGCAAATTATCTCTGATAGGTCTCGGCAAGAGTTTTGGTAGCACGCCCGCGGTGGTGGACATCGACCTGACTCTCGCGCAGGGCGAGTTCGTTTCGCTGCTTGGCCCCTCCGGTTGCGGCAAGACCACGACGCTGCGGATGATCGCCGGATTCATCAAGCCGACGACGGGCAGGATCGAGATGAACGGCCAGGGCATGTCCTCGCCCGATCATGTCGTGGCGCCGGAAAAGCGCGGCATGTCGATGATTTTCCAAAGCTACGCGATCTGGCCCAACATGACCGTCGGTCAGAACGTGGCCTTTGGGCTGCAACTTCGTAAACTGGGAAAGGCGGAGATCGGAACGCGTGTGGACCGTATTCTCGACACCGTGCAAATGAGGCACCTCAAGGATCGCTACCCGGCCGAGCTGTCCGGGGGACAGCAGCAGCGCGTCGCCCTTGCGCGGGCCATTGTGATCGAGCCCGAGGTGTTGCTGCTGGATGAACCGCTGTCGAACCTGGATGCCAACCTGCGCGAGGAAATGCGGAGCGAAATTCGCCGGCTGCATGACGCGTTCCACATCACCACCGTCTACGTCACCCACGATCAGGCTGAGGCGATGGTGACGTCCGATCGAATCGTCGTGATGAATCATGGCCGGATCGAGCAGGTGGATGATCCGGTGTCCTTATATAATATGCCGAAAACCCGCTTCGTCGCGGGATTTATCGGTCGCACGAACTTCCTGGACGGCACGGTGGACGGCGAGCGGATCGTGTTCGACGGGTTTACTTTGCCCTCCGGCCTGGCGCGGGACGCGGCGACCCTGCCGAAAGAAGCAAGTTTCTCCGTCCGCCCCCAGACCATTGAAATCGAACGGAAACCACCCGCCAACGTCGATTCGGGCTGGTGGATCGAGGGGACGATCATCGAACGCGCCTATCTCGGCGAATACTGGGAATACGTGGTGCGGCCCGAGGCGTCCGGTGCGCGGATCAGGGTCACGACCGAACCCCTCTTCATTCATGAGATCAACGAATCCGTATGGCTGCGACTCGACCCAGCCCGCGCCGCCCGGGTTCCCGGGCCGGTCAGGACCTGACCGGGTCCTTCAATCTCGATCGAGGAAGATTCCGCCGCCTCAACCACCGCGGTAGCACGACCCCAAGGAATTGGAGTTGCCCCGATTGTGGACATCGTCCAAATTCGGAAGCGCGGGGAACGCCCGGCACGTGCCAGGCTACTTCCGTGAGGGAGGATTTGGCCGCGGTAAGGCACCTCGAACCCTCCGCGGAGCCGCTGGCCAGGATGATCTCTGGAAAATCCGGGATTTCCCCCAGCCTGGCCGCGAGAGGGTTGGGCACGATTGGAGCGACAATCGACCGGGAACCGGATTCGATCATGGAACGCAGCGATCTTGTCACCACTGTCTTGGCATGTTCGTGCGGTTGAGCCATGACAACAACGTGGGCAGTCGGCGGCAACCTGACCTGTATGGGCATGAACGGCACAAGTCGAAATCGTTACGTCCGAGTGTCCCTTTTGTTTGACATGGCCAGGGAGCGGGATTAAATCGTTAACAGAAGATGACTGGCCTGCCCCCTGTGTCAGAGAAGTTGCCGCCCGGATAGGATCAAGACCTCAGGGGGCGCTGGAAGACGAACATGGCTCGGTATGGACAGACGTTTAAGGACAACGCGGTGGCGCGACTGCTGCCGCCGCAGAGTTGCCCGGTAGAGGCGCT
>SHWL01000068.1 GCA_009693865.1 Acetobacteraceae bacterium
CACGATCGACGCCACTCTGTCGCGAAGACCCGGATGGGATTGGAAGAACGCCAAAAGCGCTTCGTCGCTGAGTTTCACCGTCGCCATGGGTCGATTCCCTCGATTGTCGAGGCGGCAGCCTACTCCCCACAGCTTCGACTCGCACCCATCGTGGTACGGCCGACCTGGCCGGTCGGGGTCCAGGGCCATATGCGGGTCAACTGGACCAACCCACCGTTCGACAACCAGGGCATCCGCCGCGCGATCCAGAATTTCGTGCATCAGCCGGACATGATCATGGCGGTGATGGGCAATCTGACCGACGGGCAAATTTGCGGTGCGCTGATGATGTGCGGGTCCGCGACCGGCTCGGAGGCGGGCACCGAGCTTCTGCTGTCAAAGGATCCGCAGCCGGTCCGCCTGAAACGCGGCATGGATATGATGCGCGCCGCCGGATACAAGGACGAGCCGATCGTCGTGCTGGACGCGACCGATCAGGTCATGCAGCACAACGCGACGCTGGTTCTGGTCGATGCGATGCGCAAAGCCGGCGTCAACGTCGATCTGCAAACCGTCGACTGGGCCACCATCACCGCGCGCCGCACGAACCGCGGCCCAGGACCGAACGGCTGGCATATCTTGCTGACCACGGGCGGTCAGGTCGCGAGCGAGAACCCCGCCTTCTCAATCCTGCTGCCGGCTCGCTGCGAGAAATCCTTCCCGGGATGGCCCTGCGATGCGCCCTATGAACTGGCGCGCGCGGCCTGGCTGAAGGAGACCGATCCCGTGAAATCCCGCGCTCTGGCCGTGGACATCCAGAAGCGCGCGATGGAGCTGACGATCGCCATTCCCTATGGCCAATACCTGCTGCCCGCCGCCTGGCGCGAGACTCTGCAAGGCGTGGTCGATGTGCCCGAGCACATCGTGTTCTGGAACATGTGGAAGCGGGAATAAAACGCCTCCGCCACGCGTAAGGTACTGGATGGCGCGCGGCTACCCGCGTGGCCCTCGGCATGATAAGGGCGCGCGATGGATCATATCGTTGAGGGTTCCGCGCATCCGGCGCCCGGCGACACGGCGGGTGACACTCATGGCCCGCTGTTCGCGCCGTTGCGGGCCCCTGTTCCCGACGGATGCTCCTTCGTATTGGGCCGGGTGGCACAGTCGCTCGACGGCTATATCGCGACGCGCGAGGGGGAATCGGTCTGGATCAGCGGTCCCGACGATTTGCGCCACACGCACCGGCTGCGCGCGTTGTGCGATGCCGTCGTGGTCGGCGCGCGAACGGTTCGGGCCGATAATCCGCGGTTGACCACTCGCATGGTCGAGGGGCCGAGCCCGGTGCGCGTCGTCCTCGACCCGGATTGCCGCCTGGACGACAGTTACCGGGTGTTCCAGGAGGGGCCGGAGACTTTGGTGCTGTGCGCGGCGGGCCAGCCGGCGCCCGGCAAGCTCGGGCATGCGTTGGTGTTGCCGGTGCGGCGGGCGGCGGAGGGGCTGGATATTGGCGCGATCCTGGCGTTGTTGCGGGGTCGCGGGTTGCGGCGGGTGTTTGTGGAGGGTGGCGGCGTGACGGTGTCGCGCTTCCTGGCCGCCGGGGCGCTGGACCGGCTGCATGTGACTGTGGCGCCGCTGGTGATGGGTGGCGGCGTGCCCGCGTTCCCGCTACCGCCGGTCGCGCGGCTGGAGGAAGGGCGGCGGTTCGCGTGGACCGTGCACCGGATCGGCGCCGATGTGCTGTTGGACATTCCTTTGGTTCGGACGGCGTGAGATAAAATGGCGATGACGGCGTCCCACGCTCTTGATGGCCCAGTCCTTCATCATCATTGCCCGGAGCTGCATCGTCGTCGCCCTGTTCTTCGTCGTCATGGCCCGGTCATTCATCGTCATGGCTCGGTCCTTCACCGTCACGGGCCGGTCCTTCATCATCATGGTCCGGTCCTTCACCGTCACGGGCCGGTCCTTCAACGTCATGATCTGATCCTTCATCGCCACGGTCTGATCCTTCATCGTCACGGTCCGACCCTTCATCGTCATGGCCCGGCTCGTCCGGGCCACCGGTCGCGGTACGGTGCTGGTCCAGGTGGCCCGGACAATCCCCCGATCAAGTCGGGGGAGGGCCATGGCGATTTTTTGGTTCGGACGGCGTGACGATTCGTGCGGCTGCGTTCTGGACCGTCGCGCCCGGACGCGGCGAATTGCGGGAGGAAACGCTGGCGGCGGCGGACACGATGGTGCGAGCTCTCGCGTCCGGGGTTTCGCGCGGCACTGAGGCGCTGGTGTTCGCGGGCCGCGTCCCTCCAGGTCAGTACGACGCAATGCGGGCACCATTGATGGGCGGAACGTTCCCGTTTCCGGTGAAATACGGTTACGCCGTGGTGGGCGCGCGCGCGGACGGCGGCCGGGTGTTCGTTCTGCATCCGCACCAGGACGTGTTCGTCGCGCCCTCAGGCATGTGCGTTCCGGTGCCAGATGCGGTTCCCACGCGCCGTGCCGTGCTCGCCGCGAACATGGAGACCGCGCTCAATATCTGCTGGGACGCGGCGCCGCTGGCCGGGGAACGGATTTTGGTCATCGGCGCGGGCGTCGTCGGGCTGCTGACGGCGTCGTTACTGGCGCGCATCCCGGCGGCCCAGGTGACGGTAGTGGATGTGGATCTCAGTCGGAAGGCGCTGGTGGAGCGGTTGGGATGTGTCTTCGCCTCGCCGGACACCGCCCCGCGCGATCAGGAACTGATCGTTCATGCCTCGGCGTCCGAGGCCGGGTTACGGCTGGCGCTGGACCGCGCGGCGTTCGAGGGCCGGATCGTCGAAGCCTCGTGGTACGGCGACGTTGCCCCATCGGTGCCTCTGGGGGAGGCGTTTCACGCGCGGCGGTTGCGCATTGTCGCCACCCAGGTCGGCGCGGTTGCACCCGCGATGCGAGGCCGGCGCACGCATGGGGAACGGCTGGCCATGGCCCTCGCCTTGCTGGACGATCCCGCTTATGACGCGCTGCTGGAGGGCCCGACGCGGTTCCAGGATTTGCCAGACGCGATGCCGCGCATTCTGGCGCCGGGAGGGTTGTGCCATGTCATCACTTATGAGGACTGATCGATGTACAGCCTGACCGTTTGCGATCACATCATGATCGCCCACAGTTTTCAGGGCGAGGAATTCGGCCCCGCGCAACGCATGCATGGGGCGACGTTCGCGGTTGAGGCGGAGTTTCGCGCGCCCTCGTTGGACCACCATCAATTGCTGGTCGATATCGGACTGGCGAAGACGGAGTTGCGTCGGGTGCTTGACACCGTCGATTACAGCAACCTGGACGAAAACCCGTTGCTGACAGGCATCAATACGACAACGGAATACATGGGGTTTCATATTCACAAGCTGCTCGCCGCCGCTTGTGTGGAAGGGCGTCTTGGTCACGGCGGCCGGGCCGTCACCTGTTTGAAAATCCTGCTCCGAGAAGCCCCCACCGCATGGGCTGCGTTCGAGGGGCCGTTGAACCAGGAGAGCGCGTGATGTCCGCGGTAACAGTCGAAGATAAAGGTGCCATTTCGATCATTCGTATCAACCGCCCGGAGCGTTTGAACGCGATCGACCAGGATGTGGCGGTCGAGATGCAGAAGGCGTTCAAAGCCTTCGACGCCGATGACAGCAAACGCGTGGCGGTGCTGAGCAGCGTGGGCGACCGGGCGTTCAGCTCGGGCGCGGACGTGTCGAACCTGCCGGAGCTGTGGCGCGCGATCCCGACCGTGGGTTTCAATACCGAAAAGCCGATCATCGCGGCGACGACCGGATGGGTGATCGGCGGTGCGATCGTCATGGTGATGATGTGCGATCTGATGGTCTCGACGGAAAGCACCATGTTTTATTATCCGGAGGCGAAACTTGGCACCACGGCGGGCGGAATCAGTTCGCTGGTGACGCGCATGCCGCATAAACTCGCCATGGAGATCATGCTGCTGGGATCGAAAGTGCCTGCGCGGCGGGCCTACGATGTCGGTTTCGTGAACCGCGTCGTGCCAAATGGCGAACATGAAAAAATGGCGCTGGAAATGGCGGTGGAGTTGCTGGATTCCGCCCCGCTGGTGATCGGTGCTCTGAAACGCCTGGTCGCCGAAATCATGCCGGTTGGACCGATCGAGCGCATGGTCGGGATCAGCCAGACGATCGCCCATGTGCGCCAGTCCGAGGATATGCAAGAGGGCATCGCCGCGTACAAGGAAAAGCGGAAGCCACGGTTCAAGGGCCGCTGACTTACAACGCGCCGTCATGGCCTGTCCGCATATGCACCAGGACAGGGCTTATTCGGAGATCGACGTTCCCCTTTCTACCGTCATGGCCCGGTTTTATCGTCATGGCCCGGTTTTATCGTCATGGCCCGGCTGGTCCGGGCCACCGGTCGCGGCACTGTGCTTGTATAGGTGGCCCGGACCAGCCGTGCATGACGCGGGAAATTGCACCCGCCATTTCCTCTTCGCCCATCTCTGGCTATGCTCCCGGCGAACAAGGGTCGCCACGGAGCGTAATAACCAGAGGAGGGCGTGATGGAAGCCATCGTCGGCAGCGGTAAACACACCTACGACGTCAATGAAAACTGGGCTGTGGTTCCCGAGGGGATCGATATGAGACCGGCCGCGGTCGCGGTCGATTCCCAGGATCGGGTGTTCTGCTTCAACCGGTCCGCCGAGCATCCGGTCGTGATCTTCGATAGCGATGGCCGGTTCGTGTCATCCTGGGGCGCGGGATTGTTCCGGTTTCCGCATGCCATCCGAATCGATGAACAGGACAACGTCTGGCTCACCGATGAGCATAACGGGCAGTTCCAGCAGTTCACCAACGACGGAAAACTGTTGCGGACCATTGGGGTGAAAGGTCAGCGCGGCGATACCGGGGTGCCGGACGACGATTTCACCTCGATCGCGTGGAAGAAGGTCACGCATGGCGGCGCGCCATTCAATCTGCCGACCGATATCGTGGTGGTGCCAAACGGCGACATGTACATGACCGATGGGTATGGCAACGCGCGGGTCCATAAGTTCTCGGCCGATGGCAAACACCTGCTCTCCTGGGGTGAACCAGGCAATGCCCCTGGGCAGTTCAATCTGCCGCACGGCATCTGGTTCGACCGTCGCGGCCGCCTGCTTGTGGCAGATCGAGAGAACGACCGAGTGCAGGTCTTCGATCTCGACGGCAAACTGCTGACGGTGTGGCCCACGGAACTGATCGGCCCAGCGTTCTTTTACGTGGACGATGAGGATATAGTTTACATACCGGAACATAACGGTGGAATGGTCAGCATCCTGACGCTCGATGGCGAACGTCTGGCCCGCTGGGGCGCGCCGATCCACAAGTCGATCCACGGCATTTGGGGCGATTCGCAAAAGAACATCTACGCCGTGCAGCCCGGCGAGTGGGGCCGGATCCGCCGCGTCGTGAAATACACCAGGCGCTAAGGGAGACGATCATGCCGGATGCGAATCGGGTCGCGTTGATCACGGGGTGTGGCAAACCGATCGGGATCGGCGCCTCGACTGCCAGGGCGCTGGCGGAGGCCGGGATTACCGTTGTCGTGACCGATGTCGCGCCCGCCGGGGTCGCCAACGAACATAACGTGCAGGGCGATGTCGATCCGCATTGGCGCGGGGTCGATAACCTGGTGGAACAGATCGTGACGGCGGGCGGAAAGGCCTCGTCCGCGATCGGCGACGTCAGCAGCGAGGCCGACGCGAAACGGATGGTCGATATGGTGATGTCGCGTTATGGCCGGCTCGATATCCTGGTCAACAACGCGGGCGCGCCGCAGGGCGCGGACCGGAACCGGATCGAGGATGTGCCGGTCGACGCCTGGGATCGGACAATGGCGGTCAATGCGCGCGGCACGTTCCTGATGTCGCGCGCCGTCGCGCCGATCATGCGCAAAGCGGGCTGGGGCCGGATCGTTTGTATTTCGTCGAAAGCGGCGTTGCGGCCGAGTGCGAAACACGCGACTTACGCGGCATCGAAGGCCGCGATTCTGGGGTTCATGCGGGGGCTGTCGCTGGACCTCGCGCCCGATGGCATCACGGTTAACGCGATCCTGCCCGGCCCGATCCGCACCACGCGGGCGATCAGCACGAATCGGCGGGAGTTTGGCGACGATCTGGAACGCGGCTTCGCGGAACGGTCCAAGGCGATCCCGGTGGGACGTTTCGGCACGCCGGAGGAAATCGCCGCGGCGGTGGTGTTTCTGGCCTCGGAGGGCGCGGCGTTCGTGACCGGGCAGGCGCTTGGCGTGGATGGCGGGTGGTAGTCATGACGGCAACGATCGACGTCCCGGGTGGCGGCTACCGTTACATTCCCGGTGTGTTCCAGTATTCTGCCGGAGTCGCCGCGCTGGACGGCTTTGAGATCGAGCGCGTGACGTTTCAGACGCCCGTTCCGCTTGTCGAAGGGTTCACCTTCATCGAACGTCATCTGACGGAACAGGGTATCCCGCTGCTGTCGTTCTGCGCCTGCGAGTTACGCTCCCCGGCGCCATTTACCGAGGCGGGTTTCATCGCCTTCAATCGGCACTATTGCGGCACGCTGGAGCGTTGGGGCATCATGAAGGACGACAAAAACCCGGTTGCCCGCAGCAATGTCTGCCCCGAGGTGGATAAGCCCGCCGAACCGTCGTTCCATGCGTTTTGCTTCGCTCGCCCGTCGTCAGGGGCTTTCGGGTCATTCGTGATCGCGGGCAGCGGGGAGGCGGAGGAAGGGCACGCGTCATACCGGGAGCGAACGGTTCGTTTCGGTGACACATCGCCCGCGGGTCTCCGCGAAAAGGGCGCGTTCGTCCTGGGCCGCATGGAACAACGCATGGCCGCCGTTGGGGCTGGGTGGTCCGATACCACGGCCGCGCAGGTGTATACGGTGTTCGATTTGCATCCCTTCCTCCAGGACGAGATCGTGCGGCGAGGCGCGGCCCGGCATGGGTTGAGCTGGCATTTCGCCCGCCCGCCGGTTCAGGGGCTGGATTATGAAATGGATTGCCGTTCGGTGCCGGTGGAGCGCCGCATTCGGCTCTGACCACGACCCGCTCGAATGGATTTGTCCCGGCCGCGTGGAAGCGGCTGAAGCCGGACGAGGAGCTGAGGCGCCGCCTGGGACCGCCGTCCGATCTGATTTACGTTTCGCTTGTGGAGCGGATATGCGGGGCCGCGGGTTGCAGAGCATTCATCGGGCCGGAAAAATACGAGGGCCTGATGTCGTTCGACCATGGCCATCCGCCGCCCGCCGCATCGCGTCATGTCGCGGAGAGGACGGTGACTCCGGCGATCCTCGGCCTTATCGATAATGCCCGATCGGGTGCACCGGCGCCTTGACGGGGCCCACACAGGCGGATTGCGTCCATTCGCCATAGGTGGTCGAATCCGCGCAACCACTCAGCGAGCTCAGACCCATGCCCGATCCCATCACCGAGGAGCTTTTCCGGAATGCCATCTCCGCCGTTGGCGACGAGATGGTGTTGACGATCTACCGCACGGCCTATTCCGGCGTGTTGAAGAACATCATGGACTTCAGTGCCGCGGTTTGCGACGACGAGGGCCGGTTGGTGGCGCAGGGATTATCGTTACCCGGTCATTTATGTTCGATTCCGGTGGCGTTACGGGCGGTGTTGGATCATTTCGGCGGCGACATCGCCGAGGGCGATATTTTCATCAACAACGATCCCTATGACGGCGGGATGCATTTGCCGGATATTTTTATATTCCGGCCGTTGTTCGCTGACCGCAAGGTCATCGCTTATGCGGCGACGATTTGCCATCACACCGATGTCGGCGGACGCGTGCCGGGCTCCAACGCGTCGGACAGTACTGAGATCTACGCGGAGGGGCTCCGGATTCCGCCGCTGAAACTTTATGAGGCGGGCCGGCAAAATACCACTTTGTTCCGGATGATCGAGCGCAATGTCCGCTTGCCCGGCAGGGTACTTGGCGACATCCGCTCCCAGTTGGCGGCGTGCGAGATCGCGGCGCGCGGCATGACGGACCTCGTGGCGCGGTACGGTGCCGGGGAGGTGCGGACGCTGATGGTCGCGATGATGGATTATTCCGAACGGTTGACCCGGCATTGCCTGTTGGAGCTTCCGGACGGCGAGGCCACCTTTACCGATTGGATCGACGACGATCAGATCGACGTGGGAAAGCCGATCCCGCTGGTGTGCACGATTCGCAAGCACGGTGACACGATGGAGGTCGACTGGACAGGCAGCAGTCCGCAGGTCAAAGGCGCGATCAACAACACCCTCAGCTATACCGCCGCGATGAGTTTTACCGCGGTCAAGTCGGTGCTGTCGATCAACATGCCCAACAACGACGGTGTGTTCCGTCCGATCAAAATCATCGCGCCACCGGGAACGATCGTGCACGGCAAGCTGCCCGCCGCCTGCGCCGCGCGCGGCCTGACCGGTTTTCGCGGCGTCGATTGCGCGTTCGGTGCGTTGGCACAGCTTTATCCGGACCGTGTCATGGCGGCCTCGGACGGCGGCAATACAGGTCTTACGATCGGCGGCTACGACAAGGATCTCAATCCCTTCATCTATGTCGATTTCATCTCCGGGGCCTGGGGCGGGCGGCCATGGGCTGACGGGCTCGACGGCAATACGTGCATGTTCGCGAACATGGCGAGTTTCTCAGTCGAGGTGATCGAGTCGGAAAATCCGCTGGAAGTGCTCGACTACGAATTCGTCCCGGACACCGGCGGGCCTGGAAAATTCCGCGGCGGGATGTCGCAACGGAAAACCTGGCGGATGCTGGCCGATGAGGGGATTTTGCAGGTCCGCGCCGACCGTCAGACCCATCGCCCGTATGGCCTTGGCGGCGGTGGTCCCGGGGCGTTCGGCCGCAACATCCTCGATCCCGATTTGCCGACCGAGGAGAAGTTGCATGCGAAACTGACCATGACCCTCCGCCGCGGGCAGGTTTTTCGCCACGACCTGCCGGGGGCCGGCGGGCATGGCGACGCACTCAGCCGCGATCTGGCTCAGGTGGCGAAAGATCTGCGAGACGGTTTGGTGACGATCGAGGGCGCGGCGCGCGATTACGGCGTCGTGGCGCGTGGCGATCCGCCGGAAATCGACCACGCGGAGACGTTGGCATTGCGCGCTGACCTCAGGAAAACCAGACAACCGATGCCTCAGGTCGCGTGGGAGCCCGCGGCATGACAATGCGCATTGGCATCGACATTGGCGGCACCTTCACCGATCTCGTCGCGATCACCGGGGACGGGCGTGTCGAAACCTTCAAGACCGCCTCCACGCCGCGCGACTATGGCGAGGGCATCGTTGAGGGCATCCAGGCATTGCTGGCGCGGGAACCCGGTCCCGTTGCCGAGGTGCTGCATGCGACCACGGTGGGATCGAACACCGTACTGGAAGCGAAAGGCGCTCGCACGGCGCTGATCACCACGCGTGGGTTTCGCGATATCCTGGAAATTCGTGACCTTCGCATGCCGGTGCTGTACGATCAGCGCTGGACCAAACCGCTCGCGCTGGTGGAACGCCGCCTGCGGCTGGAGGTCACGGAAAAAATGCGACCCGATGGCACCGTGTCGATCGCGCTCGATCCGGGGAGCGTCAACGACGCAATCGCGCGGCTGCGGGACGAAAAAGTCGAAAGTGTCGCGATCTGCCTGCTGCACAGCTATGCCAATCCGGCGCACGAACAGGCGATCGCCACCGCGGTCCGCGCCGCGCTGCCAAATGTGGAAGTTTCCGTCAGCAGCGAAATCCTGCCGGAGATCAAGGAGTATCCGCGCACCAGCACGACGGTGATCAATGCTTATGTGCAACCGGTGGTGCGCGCTTATATCACTGCGTTGGATGCCCGTCTGCGGGCGCTCGGGATCGAGTCGGGCTTGCAATTGATGCAGTCGAATGGCGGCCTTGCTTCCGCCGCGTTCGCCGCCGCCGCGCCCGCCCATATCGTTGAAAGTGGACCCGCGGCGGGCGTGGTCGGCGCGGCGGCCCTGGCCCGGCGGTTGAACGAACCGGGCATCATCACCTTCGACATGGGTGGCACCACCGCGAAGGCCGGACTTGTCGAGAACGGTGAGGTTCTGCGCACGGAAGCGACCGAAATCGGCGCAGGCGTCATGGCCGGATCCCGCTTGCTGGCCGGGGCTGGCTACATGCTGAAACTGCCGGCGATCGATCTCGCCGAGGTCGGCGCGGGCGGCGGTTCCATTTGCCGCCTGGATGCCGGCGGCGCCCCAAAAGCCGGTCCCCAATCCGCTGGCGCCGATCCTGGGCCGGTCTGCTACGGCCGCGGCGGACAGGCGCCAACGATCACCGACTGTAACGTCGTCCTGGGCTACCTCGATCCCGGCGGCCTCGTCGGCGGCACGTTGAAGCTGGACCGCGCGGCGGCGGAGGCAGCCATCGCCCGCGATCTGGCGGGTCCCATGAACTGTTCCGTGGAGGATGCGGCCTTCGGCATGCTGCGCCTGGCCTCCGCCACGATGATGCGGGCGATCCGCGCGGTGTCGGTGGAACGCGGCCGCGATCCGCGCAAATTCGCCCTGCTGGCGTTTGGCGGCAACGGACCATTGTTCGCCGCCGGTATCGCGCGGGAATTGGGGATATCGCGGGTGATCGTGCCACCGTTGCCGGGCGTATTCAGCGCCTTCGGCCTGTTGGTCGCGGACACCGAACATCATGCCAGCCAGAGCTTTCGAAGCCGCCTCGACACCGCCGATCCCACCCGGATCGCATCCATTCTTGCCGCATTGACCGACGCCGGAACCGCGCGGCTGACCCGCGACGGTTTCCCGAAAAACCGTCAGGCGTTTCAACGCGCGGCGCAGGCAAGATATCTGGGGCAATCGAGCGAAATCGAAGTGGCGTTGCCGGATGGCGATGTTTCACCCGCGCAAATCGCGTCGTTGTTTGGCGATCAACACGAACGGACATATGGGTTCCGCGCGCCCGCGCAGGAGCCCGTGGAGCTGATGGGCTTGTCGGTGCTCGCGCGAGGTTTGCCGGATCGTCCCCGTTTGCCGGAACGCATCGCGCCGCGCGAGGCGGATGTTCCCGCCGCGCGGCAAGCATGGTTTCCGGGCGATGGCTGGCTGGAAACACCGGTGGTCGATCGCGCCGGTCTTGGAACGATCCCGCGGGAAGGGCCGTTCATCGTACAGGAATACGATGCGACCTGTCTGGTGCCGAGGGGCGCGCGGGCATCGGTGGATGCGTTCGGGAATATTGCGATGACAGTGAATTAATCCGAACCAGGGCGGGGGCGAGCAAAGGAAATCAAACGCGACCACCACATCAACGTCCGGTATGTCGCCGCCGCGTTCTTCGCAATTCTGATCGTGCAGGATCTGCTGGTTCGCTCCGCGACCGTCAAAACGATTCCCTACAGCGAATTCCAGTCACTGCTTCAGCAGCAGAAGCTGAACGACATCGTCGTGGGTCCAACCGCGATCACGGGAAAATCCAAGGAGCCTGGGGACGGCGGTGTCACGCGCTTTTCGACCGTCAGAGTAGACACCGCCCTGGTGACGCAATTGTCCGCGTCGGGCGTGACATTTACTGGCGAGCCAGGCCCAGGATGGTTGGCGGCGATTCTTGGGTGGTTCATGCCGGCGGTGGGGTTTTTCGTGCTGTGGATGGTGGCGATCCGGCCAATGCTGTCGGGCCAGGGCGTGGACGGACTGATGTCGATTGGGAAAAGCCGGGCCAAGGTCTACGTTGAACGGACATTAAAATTACCTTCGCCGATGTCGCGGGCGTGGACGAGGCGAAGAAGGATCTTTTGGCGATCCCGGACAATGCCATCCGAGCGGGTGGTGGGGACAAGGGCGAGCAAAACTCCGAGAACATGATGTTCGGCTTCTTGCCGGGATACAGCCCTTGGCACGGCGACAGCTATACCTTCACGGTGGACGTGCGTAACGGTACGACAGTGCTCGCCAGCGACACGATCACGGTGGACGCGATACCTGAGCCAGCGTCGCTCACGTTGCTCGCACTCGGGCTGGCCGGTCTGGGTGCCGCCCGCCGCCGGCGCCGCTGACTTTACCATTTCCTCTTCGTCGCATCAGTTGGGGAGGGAATGCCGGACCTGAGACAACGCTGGCAGCGAAAAGTTGGTCCGTGCCGGCGTTGTATATCGAACCAGATCCAGGCGTTACGTCACAAATTATTGGCCCGGGCGGCGTAAACGCTGCGCTCGGCGATCGCCACCATCGCCGGCAGGTCCGCCAACGCGCGACCGGCCACCAGATCATGCGCCAACACCGCGCAATCCCGCCACGCTCCTGCCGGCAGGGCGCTTTTCGGCCCGGCCCGAAGCCACAGCGCCATCAGCAGCAACCGCTCCGTCCAGATTGCTCGCCTCGCCGGCAACACCTCGTCCAGCATCCGTTGCACGGCCGCGGCATGTTTCGGCCGCGGCCTGCCTCGGACCAAGGCCCGGACCGTCGGGTCGTCCTCGAACCACGACAGCATCATCGGGCTGTCCACGAGCCAGGCGCCGCTGTGCCCTGTCGAGCCTCTCGGTTCGGCCAGCAGCCGGTTCGTTTCCGCCTCCACATCAAGGCCGCGGTCTTTCCAGTCCGCCGCGCCGATGACCTCGGCGATTTCGACGAGGCTTGCCCGCGGTGGATTTCCCTCGCTCAGACCACGTTTGATGTGATGCTGCGCCATCACGTCCAGATAGTCGCGGCCAACCTGGAGCCATGCCATCTCCCGCTGGGTCTCCTTGATCGAGCGGGTGATCTCCCGGCGCGCAACCCCTTGGTCGCACCAGGCGTCGCGCACGCCGAAGCCTTGCTTCAACAGCAGCCCAGCCAAGGGACCCGTGCGTCCCGCCGCGGTGGTCAGGATCATGGCCTGCGCTCCGGAGCCGTCCACCATCGAACATTGGATCGCCAACGCCGGTGCCGCCGGCCATTGCGCGCACACGACGCCCTTCACGCGTGCCTTGCGGATCATGCGATCGATCGCCTCCCGCTCGGCTTCCGGCACCCAGTTGCGCACCAGCAGGCCGCGCCGCAGCATCGTGGGCGAGAACGTCTCGGGGACCGCGATCTGCTCCAGCACCGCGGCCGCGGCCTGGCGAATCGCGGGTTCGGGGTCGAGCAGAAGCAGCGGCACCGCCTCGCGCAGCACCGCGTGCGGCGAGAGGCCGAGTTCGTGCGTCAAATAGGCGCGGATGTCCGCCGGCATTAACGCGCCGGTTTCCCCCAGCGCCTCGACCACCATGAACGGGTCTTCGGCCGTGCGGCCGAGTTCATCGAGGAGGCCGCGCAGATGTCCCGGGAGTTCCCTGGGCGATGGTAGTTCCTCGGGCGCCGCTTCCGAGGCCGCATGGGCCAGGGCTTTGGCCATCTCGGGCCGGATCGGCACCTCGGCGTCCCGGAGCAGGTTGACCAACGCGAACCAATCGGTTTCTGAGAGCGTGCTGGCGCGGGCCAGCTCGATCAACCGTTCCTGATAGGCATCGAGCATCGCGCGCGCCCAGTCGTGGCCGCTGTCGAGGCGGTAGCGGATCAGCTCCAGTTGGCTGACGAGCAACCAGTGGCAGCCGGCGACCAGCGCCTCGTCGCGCGGGCGGGCGATGTTGGCCGCCACGGCCGCGTCGAGCAACGGCCAAAGGGTTTGCGGCCGCTGCTCCATCCAGGCCGCGCCGGCCGGGTCGAGCGGCGGTTTGCCGTGCCGCCGAAGCTCCTTGGCGGCGGCGAGCGTCATGGTGGTGACCCGTTTGGCATCGGCGGCGGTCGGTGGAGGCGGTGCCAGGGTCATGCGGTGTTTTCCCTCAACTGGCGACGGAGCGGGCGTCGATCACGGTGTCCGGGCCGTTCCATGAGGATATGCGGGCGGCCGGAGTCGCGCCAACTTCCCGCGCTGGTCCGCAATTCTGATTTTGGCCGCCGGCTTCTCCCCCAATCGTCATCCTCCGGCGAGACCGGAGGACCTGGAGCGGCACCAGGCCTCGCTTTCCGGCGCAATTATACGCGGATTTGGGCCGCTACCGATCCTCCGGTCATGCCGGAGGATGACGAAAAAACAAGCGCCGACGCCAAAAAAAACAAGCGCCGACGCCAAAAAAACAAGCGCCGACGCCAAAAATGCGAATTGCCGGTGGCGATGGCCTTGGACGACGCCTGAGTATCACAGCTTCAATGAGGCCTTCTATCTTCCCGTCATGGTTCGGCGAAGGTGGGGGCCGGACAATGACGAAATGGGGAGATATCCGCACGACCCGGTTAATTACCGGCGTCCCCTCAATCCCGATCCAGCCCGCCGCTCACATTCAGCCGTTCGGCGGTGATGTACTCCGGCGCATCCAACGCGAGCCAAACCACCATCGCGGCCACCGTGTCCACATCCGTGCGCCGCCCCACCGGGATCCGGGCCGTCCGCTCATTCAGAAACGCCTCGATGTCCGTGCGCCCGTCAAGCGCGGCGAGCTGACGCTCCGTCACCCGTTGCATGACCGTATCCATCATGCCGGGCGCCACGCTGTTCACCCGCACGCCGTGGGGCGCCAGAGCCATCGCCGCGGCGCGGGTCACGGCATCGACTCCCGCTTTGCTCGCCGCATAGGCGAGATAATTCGGCAACGCCATCCGCGAGGCGGGCGAGGTGATATTCACGATCCGTCCTGATCCAATTCCCTTCATGTGCCGTCCTGCCGCCGCGCAGATCAGCGCCACGGCTTTCAGGTTCAACGCCAGGGTGCGATCCCAACTCGCCTCGGTCATATCCAGGAACGCCTCACCGATCCCCCAGCCGGCGTTGTTGACCACGATGTCCAGGCCGCCCAGGGCGGCGATGCTCTCGGCGACAGCGAGCTCGGGGCTGCCGGGGGCGGTCAGGTCCATGACCAGGGGCGTCACCAGCCCGGAGCCGGCCTCATCGGCGGTTTCCTGCGCCGCGACGCCGTTGATATCCAGTGCGACAACGGTGCAGCCTCGGGCGGCCAGCGCCAGGGTCACCGCGCGGCCCAGTCCGCCACCGGCACCGGTGACGAGGGCGGCGGCGATCATGAGTGGTTGGCGTTCATCGCGCGGTCCTTTCGTTGCCGCGACCATACAGGGTGGCGCGGAGGCTGGCGACCGCGGTAAGGAGCCGCCCATGCGCTACGTTTCCACCCGCGGGCACGCCCCCTCGCGCGATTTCGCCGGAGTCCTGTTAACAGGTCTGGCCGAGGATGGCGGACTGTTCATGCCCGAAACCTGGCCGCATTTCTCCGCCGCCGACTGGCGGGCGATGCGTGGCCTGTCGTACGCCGACCTCGCGGCGCGGGTGATGACGCCGTTCGTGGGGGAATCGATCCCATTCGCGACGTTGACGTCGATCTGCCGCGAGTCCTACGCGGGGTTTGGCCATCCCGCGGTCGCGCCGCTGGTGCAACTGGAATCCCATCTGTTCGCGCAGGAATTGTTCCACGGCCCGACGCTCGCCTTCAAAGACCTGGCGATGCAGGTGTTGGGACGTTTGTTCGACCACGTCCTGGCGGAACGCGACACGCGCGTCACGATCGTCGGCGCCACCAGCGGCGACACCGGCTCGGCCGCCATCGAGGCCTGCGCGAACCGGGAACGTATCGATATCGTCATCCTGCACCCGCATGGGCGCACCAGCGAGGTGCAGCGCCGCCAGATGACCACGGTACTGGCCCCGAACGTCGGCAACGTCGCGATCGAGGGGACGTTCGACGACTGCCAGGATTTGGTAAAGGCGCTGTTCGCCGATGCCGGGTTTCGCACCGAGATGGCGTTGTCCGCGGTCAACTCCATCAACTGGGCGCGGATCGCGGCGCAAATTCCGTACTACGTGGCCGCGGCGTTGGCTCTGGGCGCGCCGGATCGAGAGGTCGCCTTCTCCGTCCCCACCGGTAATTTCGGTAACATCCTCGCCGCCTGGGCCGCCCGGCGGATGGGGTTGCCGATCGCGCGGCTGGTTGTTGGATCGAACCGTAACGACATCCTGACCCGGTTTTTCGAAAAGAACGACATGTCGATGACGCCGGTGGAGCCGACGCTGTCGCCGTCCATGGATATTCAGGTCAGCTCGAACTTCGAACGTTTGTTGTTCGAGTTACTGGATCGCGATCCCGTGGCCACGGCGGCGGCGATGCGCGGGTTCCGCGAGACCGGCCGCATGACTGTGCCGGACACGACCTGGCATCGGGTGCGCGGCGTGTTCCACGCGTTTCGCCTGAGCGATCCGGAGACGGTGGCGGAGATTCGCCGGTTATATACGGCGTGCGGATATTTGGCGGACACTCATAGCGCGATCGGCATTGCCGCCGCCCGGGCGCATCCTTGTGCGCATGGCGTTCCCACGGTGGCGATGGCCACCGCGCATCCGGCAAAGTTCCCGGACGCGATTGAGCAGGCGATTGGAATTCGGCCCGCGCTGCCTGCCAGAATGGCGGATTTATTTGAAAGGCCGGAACGTTTTACCGTGTTGCCGGACGATCTGGCCGCCGTGCAGGCGAACGTGCGGGCGCTGGTGGGCCGGAATTCCGGGTGAGATCGTCCGGTCAGAGCGTTGTCCGATCTGGTGGCATTTGGTCGGCATTTTCCAAATCGTCATGGCACAGCGGACCCGGGCACCTGTTCCAGCACAGTTCCGCGACCGGTGGCCCGGACAAGCCGCATTGGCATCAGGATAAGGTCCAAGGTGTGGGAGGTTCTCTCCCAAACCGTCATGGCCCGGCTCGTCCGGGCCACCCGTTGTGGTACTGTGCTGAAATGGGTGGCCCGGACAAGCCGGGCCATGACGAGGGTGCGGGCGGGGCCATGACGACGGAGAGAAGTTGTGCCGACGCAACCAAATCGAACATTGCTCTAAGCGTCGAAGAACACCGTTTCGTTATCGCCCTGCATGTGGATATCGAACCGGTAAACGTTGCCGTCCCGTTTCGTCGCGATCAACGTGTTTCGCCGCTCCGCCGGTACCGCGTTCAATACTTTGTCCGCCGCGTTCGCCGAGGCTTCGTCCGAAAAGTAAATCCGCGTGAACGCATGCAGCAACATCCCGCGCATCGTCACGATCACGCTCAAGTGTGGTGCCTGGCCCGCTTCGGGCGCCCCGGGCTTGATCGTGTCGAACCAAAACCGGTTTTGCGGGTCCGTGCCGGTGCCGCAACGCCCAAAACCCTTGAAGTTGCTGTTGCTGCCCCGAGGATCGGCGGGATGCGCGTAGCGGCCCAGAGCGTCGGCCTGCCAGACTTCGATCAGCGCGTCTGAGATCACGTTGCCGGCGCCGTCGAACACACGCCCCTCTATGCGGATCTGTTGGCCCTCGACGTCACCCGCGGCCATATCGTGCCCGGCAATGCTCGTCAGCCCGTGCTGGTAACCATATTGCTCGGGTGACAGACCATACGCGAAATAGGGGCCGACCGTCTGCGAGGGCGTTTGTCTCAGCTTGGTCATCGATCAGGCCTCCATCGGCGTGGCGGAACGGCCGCGCAGCACGATATCGAATCGATAACCCAGCGCGTAATTCGGCTGCGTCAGGTCGAGGCTGAATTTCGACACCAGCAGATCGCGTGTCTCGGCCGGAGTCGCCAGGAAAATCGGATCGAGGTCGAGCAACGGATCGCCCGGGAAATACATCTGAGTCACCAGCCGGGTCAAAAAGCTCGGCCCGAACAGGGAGAAATGAATATGGTTCGGCCGCCAGGCATTGTGGTGGTTCGGCCAGGGATAGGCGCCAGGTTTTATCGTCATGAACTGGTACCGCCCCTCGGCGTCGGTCACGCAACGTCCACCACCGAAGAAATTCGGATCGATCGGAGCGTCATGCTGATCGGTCGCGTGAATGTAACGGCCCCCGGCATTGGCCTGCCAGATTTCCAACAGCGTGTTCGGCAGCGGCCGCCCGTCCTCGTCCAGCACCCGCCCCGCGACGATGATCCGCTCGCCCAACGGTTCGCCATTGCGGCGCCCGTTGCGTGTCAGGTCGGCGTCGTTGCCGGTGACGGCTTCATGCCCGTAAACCGGGCCGGTCACCTCGGACAGCGTCTGAGGCAGCGGAATCAACGGCTTCGTCGGGCCCCGGAGCGGCGTGGATTTGTATTCGGGCACGATATAGGCTGGCTGGCCGGCCCAATCGCGAGGGTTGACGGTGTCATTCATGGCATGTGTCCGTTTCAGTCCGCTGGTTGAGCAAAACGCGGCAGCGCGGCCAGGCGCATTGGCCGCGCTGAAGCCTCTGTCGTTCCGCCGTGCGATCTCAAAGAGAAACCGATCCTCGAACGTATGCGGATAGACCTGGAAATATCCAGACGTGCCATCGCGCTCTTCATGACGCGGCATCGCGCACCGCGAGGGCGTCCATAAAGGTTCGATGCATCCTTGTGACATCTGGATCGATGCCGGTGAACAGCCGGAACGCATCGACAGCCTGGTGGACGCACATGCCGCCGCCGGTCAGTGTGCGCGCGCCTTTTGCCGCGGCGGCCTGGATCAATTCGGTTTCCATCGGGCTGTAGATGACGTCGGCGACCCAATGACCGGCGCGCAAAGCCGAGACCGGCACGGGATTGCCCGGAAAGCCACCCATTCCGATCGGCGTGGCATTGGCGACCCCGTCGGCGGCTTCGATTTCGTCGCTCAACCGGTTCGACAACCGGCAGCTTCCGGCGCCGAAATGCGCGGTCACCTCGGCGGCCAAAGCGGCGGCTCGGGCAGTGTCCTTGTCATGCACGATCAGCGTTTTCAGGCCGAGGTCCATCAACGCGAAAGCGACCGCGCTGCCCGCGCCACCGGCTCCGACCAAGACCGCGGTCTTACCCCTGGCGGCCACGCGGCCCAGGTGGTCCTCGAAATTCAAACGGAAGCCGCCGCGGTCGGTGTTGTGGCCGGTGGTGCGGCCGTCTTTGGCGATGACGACGGTGTTGACGGCGCCGATTTGCCGCGCCTCGGGCGACAACGCGTCAAGCATCGGAATGATCTCTTGCTTGAACGGGAATGTGACGTTCACGCCCAGGAATCCGGCGGTTTTCACGGCGTCCAGCAAGCCCCGGAGTGTGCGTCCGGGTAGGTGGTCGACATCCATCAGGTGGTAGTGGCCGGTGATCCCGGCCGCCGCGAAGGCGTCTATGTGCAACGCGGGTGCGAGGGACTTCATGATGTTGGCGCCGAGCAGTCCGAGGAGGGCCTGACGGTCGATCATGGGGTTCGCTCCGTTTCCGCGCCTGGCTCGATCGGTTGGCGTGGGCTCCGTCTTTTCGCCCGGATTGGCGGGAATGGCGAGTACTCTCTCGGATCGTTAAATCCTGGCTCGACACCCTTGCGGATCACGGCGGCGTCCCGCAACCTGGCAGTCAGCGGCCCCACCCCCCGTTGCAAGGATGCAGCGCCATGAAGCTTTCCGATATCGCCCAGGTGATTCGCAGTAAGAACGCTGGTCCGAGGCGGTTGACGTTGGACGTGATGTTCGCGTCCGATGCCGACTATCAGCGCGTCGTGCAATCGCCGGCGCTTGGCGCGGCGGCGATTGGCCGCCTGTACGGGGTGGCACCCGCCGAGGTCATCGTCATTCCCTATCCCGCCGGCCGCGCCATCAAGATCGTGATGGCGCGGCGTATCATGGCCGGCGATCCCGGCGACAAAGACGTGTATGGCGCACAGCAGCACGCGCCCTTACTGGGGGTCGAGATATGAGTGCCTCGGGCCGAATTCTCGCGGACATTCGCCGCGCCCGCCGTCCGCTGCGCCTGCTTGGGGCGTCGGGGCAATTGGGGTATGGGATTCCCTCGCCGGGCTTCAACGCGGGCCTTGCCTGGAAGCCCGATTTGATCGGCTGCGACATGGGCTCGATCGATATCGGCCCGACCTATCTGGGCAAGGGCGAGATGGCGACTTCGCCGGAAGCGACCCGCCGCGATCTTCGGAAGGTGTTGCGGGCGGCACGGGAGTTGGACGTGCCGCTGGTCATCGGATCGGCTGGCTCAGCGGGCGCGGGACCGCATTTGGACGGGACGCTGGCGATGCTCCGCGACATCGCCCACGCGGATGGGCTGCGGTTCCGGATGGCGGCGATCCGCGCCGACCTGGACCGGCCGATGCTGCTGGAGGCTCTTCGCGACGGCCGGATCGTCAGCTTCGACGGCATGCCGCCATTGTCGGAGGAGGAGATCGTCGAGGCCTCGCACATCGTTGGGCAGATGGGCAACGGCGTGTTCCGCCGCGCGCTGGCGGCGGACGTGGACGTCGTCATCGCTGGCCGCGCCTGCGACACCGGCATTTTCTCGGCGCTCCCCATGCTGCTGGGTTTTCCCACGGGCCTCGCGGTGCATATGGCGAAGATCATCGAGTGTGCCTCATTGTGTTGCGTGCCGGGCGGGCGGGATCCGATCATGGCGGAATTGGATGACGAAGGGTTCGTGCTGGAAAGTACCAACCCGGAGCGGCGCGCGACCCCGACCTCGGTTGCCGCGCACAGCATGTATGAGCAGTCGGACCCCTTCACGGTCATTGAGCCGGACGGGATGCTGGACCTCAGTCGTGCGAAGTATGACGCGGTGGACGACCGGCGGACCCGGGTTTCCGGCGCGGAGTGGCGCGATACGGACAGCCCAACGATCAAGTTGGAAGGCGCGCGGCTGATCGGGGAACGCGCGGTACTGCTGGCGGGCGCCGCCGATCCGCGCTTCATCGCGCAAAGCAAGGATATCCTGCCGAAACTTTCCGAACTTGTGCGCGATCTGGTGTGCGAGGACCAGGCCCAGGACTATACGTTACGCTGGCGGGTTTATGGATTGGATGGCGTGCGGATGGCGGTGCCTCCGGGCGAGGCGACGCCGGGGGAGGTGTTCATCATGGGCGAATGCATCGCGCCAACGCGTGAGCGAGCCGCCGAGGTCGTGCGAACCTGCAAGCAATATCTCCTGCATTTCGGTTATCCTGGGCGTTTGTCCACCGCGGGAAATCTCGCATTTCCATTTACGCCGCCGGAGGTGTCGCTTGGGCCGGCCTACCGGTTCAACGTATATCATTTGTTGAAGGTCGACGATCCTGACGCGTTGTTTCCGATGGTGATCGAAGAAGTTTGAGGCTTCGCCGGAACTGGGATCGCGTCCCGGCGTCCCCTACCTCCCAGGGGCCATGGCCCCAACATTGGCGAGCCGGTTGGCGGCGACCACCACCACTGCCGTCACCGCCATCAGCACCAACCCAAGCACCGCGATGCCGCCGAGTTGTCCGCCCTCGTTCAGGTCGTAGATCAGCACCGAGACCAGTTTGGTATCCGACGTTGTCAGCAAAATCGTTGCTGACAACTCGCGGATCGCGCCGATGAACACGAAGCACCATGTCGCCGCGACCGAGGACTTCAGTAGCGGCGCCACGATGCTGACGAGGGACTTCAATCGCCCGGCGCCAAGGATGCGCGACGCGTCCTCCAGTTCAGGGTTGAGACCGCGGAAGGCGGCCTGCATTTGCTGATACGCGGGCGGCATTTCGATCGTCAGGAACGCCAGCAGCAGGATCCACAGGGTGCCGTAAAGCTGGAATGGCGGGCGGGTGTAGGCGATGAACAGCGCCACCCCCAGCACGATGCCCGGCACGGCCGCCGGCGCGGTCGCCAGGAAGCCAAGGAACCGATGCCCCGGGACGGCTCGCCGCGCAGTCAGATACGCGATCAGCACCGCAAACGCGGCGCCCAGAGTGGCGGCCGTCACGCCGGTGATCAGCGTGTTCCACAATGTGCCGACGGTATGGCTCAGGGTGAACACCAGCGGCACATTCGACCAGGTGATCGTGTCCAGGTTCCAGGGATCGGACACGGTGCGCAACATGCTGGCACGGATCAGCACGAGGTTGGGCAGCAACACGGTCGCGAACAGCATGAACAGCACGGCGATCAGAGCGGGCCAGCGCCAGAGCCCAAGCCGGGTCAGTTGGGGCGCGCCGGTTTTGCCGCCGATCATGGTGTAGCCGCGACGGCCGAGCAGGAGTTTCTCGCCGCGCAACAACAGGATCGTGACGAGCAGCAAGGGCATGGCGCAGGCGGCCGCGAGATGGGTCTTCGGCGGGAACTGGAACAGGCTCCAGATCTTGGTCGTCAGCACGTGGAAGCCGGAGGGCAGCGCCAGGATCGCGGGCGTGCCGAACTGGGTCATCGCCTGCAGGAACGCGATCAGGAATCCGGCCAATAACGCGGGCAGCACCATCGGCAGCGTGACCCGGCGGAACGTGTGCCAGCGCCCGCCTCCCAGCATGGCGCTGGCTTCCTCGAGGTCGTAGGGCATGCGGTCCAATGTATTGGCCGCCAGCACGAACACGTACGGAAACGCGTAGGAGCCCATCACGAAGACGATGCCCTCGGCTGAGAAGATATTGAACAAATGGTCGAACGTTCCGGCTCCGGTGATCCACCGGTAATACTGATTGAGCAGCCCGCTGTTCGGGGCCGCCAGCAACACCCAGGCGACCGCGCCGATGAAAGGTGGGGTGATGAACGAGACCATGACCAGGCCGCGTATGGTGCGCCGTCCCGGGACGTCGGTCCGCGCCACCAGCCAGGCCAGCGGCACGGCCATCACGCAGGCCAGCGTGGCGACGCCGAGAGCGATGCCCATCGTCGTGACGAACGGCTCCAGGAACAGCGAGGGATCGCTCAGTTCGTCGAAATTGGTCCAACTCAGGGTGCCGGTTTCGTCGGTCAGGCTGAAGGCCAACAGCCAGCCAAGCGGCAGGAGCACCAGAAACGCCAGGAACAGCCCGGTGAGGCCGAGCAGCACCAGTGAGGGATCGAAATAACTCGCGCGGATGCGCGATGTTTCGTGGAGGGTCAGACTCATGGCAGACGGCCGCTTTTCACGTCATGGCCCGGCTCGTCCGCATACGCATCAGGATAAGGCCCACGGGGTGGGAGGTGTTCTCCCAAATTCGTCATGGCCCGGCCCCCGCCTTCGCAGGGGCAGGCTTCGTCCGGGCCACCCATTTCAGCACGGTGCCACAACGGGTGGCCCGGACGAAGCCTGCCCCTGCGAA
>SHWL01000069.1 GCA_009693865.1 Acetobacteraceae bacterium
CCTCTACACATTGATGCAGGTGTTTTCGGTGACAGTATTTGAAAAGGCCTCGATAGAATCTGTGATTTCTCAAACAGCTGACAGTTCCGAACACGTCATGGACGATAACCAATTGAATTTATTCAGCTATTGACCGGACAATAGTGGCCGGGAATGAATAATGCGGCGAACGGCACCGAATGGTATGCGCCCGGACCGAAGTTGATTGTGAAGAGTATCGTCGACGTGACTGGTAATGCCGCCGCGGGAACCAGACGCATAACCACTGAACTGATAACGATATCATAATAAAATGATTGTGAACAAGATCTTTCAGCCTCCTCGCTGTTTGGAGTGGGTGGTAATGAACGCTCAGTTCTCTGCGTTCTGATCAGTTTTTCTTCTCGACTGCCGACAATACCCGGGCAACGACTGCCGCCTGACCAGTTTCTTTGTTCGGCTTGGGGGCCGTTTCTTCGTCCCGGCCTGAAGTAACCCGTGACACCGTGCAAAGTCGCGGCCAAGGATGGCCGAAGGCCACCGCATCGCGGCGCGAAACGTCCTTTACGGCGACTTTGCGCGGTGTCACCCTCAATCAGGGCGGGCCAGAACAGCCGCGATCCCGAAGTCAACCGGGTCGTTACCTCCCACTCCAAACAGCGAGGAGCCAGTTGTACGTTGCCGCCCGAAAAATCTGGGTTTTTTTCGGAAGCCCCGCTGGCCTGGAAAAGTGGACAGCATGACGCCCGAGAAACAGACGGAGACTTACGATCTCGCCTTCGTCAACTACACCAGGTTCATCGCCGTGAAATAGTGGTCGCGGCGGACCGGGGTGCGAACCGCTCGATTTGCCGATGGGCCAGGCGCGGGCGTACACTCGCCGCTCGTATCGCATGAAGGGTGAGGGCGGCCATGAAAATCGCACGGATCGAGACCTTCCTGTTCGACCCGGGCCTGGCGAAGAACCTGTTGTTCTGCCGTGTCGAGACGGACTCCGGCGTGCATGGCTGGGGTGAAGCCTATGTCACGCCCGGCAAGGAACAGGTGATCGAGCATCTGTTGCAGGTCATGGCAAAATACATGATCGGCCGGAGCGCGCATTCCATCCGCCACTCCGCGCAGGTGATCTTCGACGATTTCGCGATGCGGCGGGCGTCGCTGGACCTGTTGTCGGCCTGGAGCGCAATCGAAATCGCCATGTGGGACATTGTCGCCAAGGCCGCTGGGCAGCCGATTTACAACCTGTTGGGCGGTGCCTCACGCGAACGTGTGAAAGTCTACGCCAATGGCTGGTCGTCCGGCACCGAGTCGATCGAGCAAAACCTGGAACGCGCGTTGAAGGTGAAGGAAGCCGGCTATACCGCGTTGAAATGGGATCCGTTCCCTGGTCCGTGGCGCAGTTGGATCCATCGCGAGGACGAGGACCACGTCGTCAATTACGTTCGCCGCATGCGGGAAACGCTTGGGCCCGACTTCGGCTTGCTGGTCGAGGTGCATCGCCGTCTTTCTCCCATGCACGCGATTCGGATTGGGCAGCGTCTGCGGGAATTTGATATCGGCTGGTACGAGGAACCCTGCCTGTGCGACAACATAGAACTGGTCGCCGAGGTACGCCGCGCGATGCCCGGCGTGCCGATCGTGACCGGGGAGGCGATTTACTCAAAGGAAGGTTTCGCGCAAGCACTGGCCGCGCGAGCGGCGGACATCATTAACCCGGATATCTGCAATTGCGGCGGCATCAGCGCGATGCTGGATATCGCCGCCATGGCGCAGCCGCACGCGGTGGCGATGGCGCCGCATAACTATAACTCGACGTTGATCGGTCTGGCCGCGACGGTGCAGTTGTCGGCCGTCATTCCGAACTTCTGGCTCGCGGAATGTTTCATCAATCTGAAACCGGCCTGCGACGAGATCGCAGTACAGCCTCTGGTCGTCAAGGACAGTTTCGTGGATCTGCCGACCTCGCCGGGCCACGGCATCGATCTCGACGTGGCGAAGCTGCGGGCGAAGCCGTTCCGGGACATGGGATCGCGGACCGGCAAGACGTTGCGGAGTTATACCGAGGAGTTTCCGCGCAAGCATTACCAGGTGGCGGCGACCCGGACGGGGTATTAGAGCGTTTTCCGGCCATGTCCGACGCGCTTCCGCCCGAATTCTCGCTGATCGCGAAATACTTCCGTCCGCTCGCGGGCCCGGGTTCGCTCGACCTTCGGGATGACGCCGCGCTGCTGACCCCGCCGCCCGGCCGCGATCTGGTCCTGACGGCGGACGCGATGGTCGCGGGTGTGCATTTCCTGGCGGACGACCCGCCGGACCTGATCGGACGCAAGCTGTTGCGCGTCAATCTGTCCGACCTCGCGGCCAAGGGCGCGGAGCCACTCGGTTATTTGATGACCGTTTCCACCCCGCGCGACACGCCGGAATCCTGGTTCGCCGGGTTCTCCGCCGGTCTGGCCCAGGACCAGGTGGAATTCGGCGTTGGTCTGTTGGGCGGCGACACGACCTCCACGCCCGGTCCGATTTCGCTGTCCCTGACCATGATCGGTCACGTCGCGCCCGGCCGGGCGGTGCATCGATTTGGCGCCCGGGACGGCGACGGAATCTGGGTCACGGGAACCATCGGCGACGGCGCCCTTGGGTTGGCCGTGGCGACGGGGCGGCTGAGCGATCCAAGCGGTTTCCTGGTGGGGCGTTACCGGTTGCCTCAGCCGCGGGTTGGGTTGCCGATCGGCGGCGTGGCGAGCGCCGGGATGGATGTGTCCGACGGCCTCGCGCAGGACCTTGGGCACATCTGCCGGGCGAGTGGGCTCGCGGCGGTCATCGAGGCCGCGCTTGTGCCACTGTCGCCCCAGGCGCGGGCGGCGGGCCCGGAGTGGCTGGAGACGTGCCTGACCGGCGGCGACGATTATGAGCTGCTGCTTTCTGTGCCGCCCGCGCGGGAAGGCGCGTTGCGCGCGGCCGCCGCGGCATGTGGCGTGGCGGTGACCCGGATCGGCGGCTTCCATGCCGGGGCGCCCCGTGTCACGGTAGTGGGGGCGGACGGAGAATCGCTTGCTCTGGCCAAAGGCGGCTGGAGCCATTTTTAGCGCGGTGGCCCGGGTATTGGCCCCAGGAAACGGACAGGCAATGAACCGGAACGTGTGGCTGTTGTTCGCCTGTCAGGCGATCATGAATACCGTGATGTCCGGTCAGACGATCATGGCCTCGCTGGTGGGATATAAGTTGACCGGCAGCTCCGGCTTGAACACGTTGCCGATGGCGATCCAACAAATAGGGGTCATGTGCGCCTCGGTCCCGGCGGGCATCATGTTCGCGAAATTCGGACGCAAGGCCGGCTTTTGGATGGGCTGCGGCATCGCCATGGTGGGCAGCGTCACCTTCGCCACGGGGATCTACCTGGAGAGTTTCCCGCTTTATGCATTCGGCGCCTTCCCCGCCGGAATCGGGGTGGGCGTATCGCACCATTTGCGCTTCGCGGCGGCCGAGGTCGCGTCGCCGGAGGCACGGCCACGAGCGATCTCCCTCGTGCTCGCGGGCGGCGTGATCGCGGCGATCGTGGGACCGGAGGTGGTGAAGCGCACTTACGATATCATGCCGGATCATCACTTCCTCGCGACCTATTTGGGTCTGCCGGTCCTGCCGTTGTGCGCGCTGATCCTGCTGACCTTCACGGCGCTGCCGCCCGCCCCGCCCAAAGTGAGCGTGCCGGTGGCGTTCCGGACGATCGTCGCGCGGCCGACCTTCTTAACGGCGGTGATCTGCTCGGTGGCCGGTTTCGGCACGATGAACCTGGTGATGTCGTCCACGCCATTGCAGATGATGCTGTGCGGGTTCGGCGTGCCAGACAACGCGGACGTCCAGCGGGCGCACACGTTGGCGATGTTCCTGCCGGGGTTCATCACCGGCCGGTTGATCCAGAAATTCGGCCTGCACCGGATCATCGCCATCGGCGGGATACTGACCCTCGGTTGCGTCGTGGTGAACCTGGAGTTCGGACCGTATTTCTTCACGTTTTTCGTTGCACTGGCGTTGCTGGGAGTCGGGTGGAATTTCATGTACGTGGGCGGCAGCACGATGTTGACCACGGCGTACGATCCGCATGAGCGGGTGCGCGTCCAAGGGCTGCATGACTTCATCGTCTTCGGGAGCGTGGCAATGACGGCAGTGGCCTCGGGCGCCGTGCACATGAAGGCCGGATGGGAGGTGTTGAATCTGACGGTAGTGCCGCCGGTGCTGATCGCTTTGGTGGTTCTGGGATGGCACTGGATGGCAAAGGCGCGGGTGCGAACGGCGGCGGCGTGAGGCCTCCGTCGCCAACCCGCAACCCTCAGGGCCGGACGTCCGCGGCGCCGTGGGCTTTGGGATTACGGCCCAGGATGGCGGACTGGATCGCCTCGGCGCCGGCGAATTCCATGGTCTCGGCGACGATCACCCACTCGATCGCGCGGGCCGGTTCCGCGGGAAGGCTGAGTTCGCTCGTTGGACTCCGCGGCTCGCCTGGCGAGAGGGTCCAGAAATGCACGTTTGCCACATCCGGCAAGGCATGAAGCTCGTGCAGAAGGGTTTCGACGATCCACTTTCGAAGCCGGGGTTCGTCACCCGGGGTCAGATGCACCACGGCGGCGGCCCCGCCAATGCCTTCGCCGACGGTACCCGCCACGTCGCTCTGGCCACGTTGCGCGAAGCGGAAGTGCGGCATGATCCGCCGGGTCCAGTTGGTCGGGTCGTTCAACTGCACGCGGTGCGCGCCCTTGGTCAGCACGTCCATCGACGTGGCCTCATAAAAGGCCATGTAGCGTGTCGCGCCTGCATCGGCGCGGTAGCGGCGGCCGTGGTTGATGCCGGGTACCGAGGCGCGCTCGGGAATATGCTCCCCGAAGTACCATTCGTTGAAGTCGTCCTCGATGTCCGGATCGACATCGTTCCAGACGGCGAGGATCGCGTTGCCTTTTAGTGCCATGGGAGCAGGACCTTCAGGTTGCCGTATGTGCCGAGGCGGATAAACGATTTTTTTCAGGTACCGTACGTTTGCCTGTCGCGCCCGGTCGGTGGACGACACGAAACTCCGAACGAACGTCGCGTACTCCAGGGCAGCCACCTACAGCCCAAACAGTTGTTTCGCGTTACCTCCTGCGATCGCCGCCACGTCGGACGGACTCAGCGATGCCACTGATGCGATATGACCGATCGGATCGTATTCGGCCATATCGTACGGATAGCCGGTCCCCAGCAGAATCTTATCGACCCCGAACAACTTCGCCATCGCTTCCAACCGATGCGTGGTGAAAACAATCGTGTCCAGATAGATTTTCTTGAGGTAATAACTGGGTGGTTTTGGCAGCGAGCCGCGCGAGTCGCTGCGGGCGCCCCAGGCATGATCGATCCGGCCGGAATAGCCCGGCAGGAACCCGCCGCCATGAGAGGCGATGATCTTCAGGTCCGGATACCGTTCCAGCACGCCATCGAAGATCAGCCAGTGCAACGCCATCGTCGTATCCAGCGGGTTGCCGATCACGTTGCTGAAGTAATGCTCTCTGAACCGTCGCGGTTGTGTGAAGGAATTCGGATGAATGAACACGACCGCGCCCAACGCCTCGACCTTCGCCCAGAATGGCTCGAAATCGGGGTCCGACAACTCCTTGTCCCCGACATGGGCCGGCACCTCGACCCCCTTCAGGCCCAGTGTCTTCACGCAATATTCAAGTTCCTCCGCCGCCGCCTGGCCACCGGCCTGCAATGCGACCGAACCCAATGCCGCGGGGATGCGATCGGCGCGCGACCGGGCAATCTCCGCGATCCCTTCGTTCACGACGCGAGCCGCCTTGATCCCGAGCTCGGTGCGGAGCGCTGGTAATCGACCCGTGGGTGGCGTAATTTGCCGCGCCTGGGGAGGGCTCGGACGATCATGATTCCTGTTACACGCCGCCTCGCGGCCGCCGGTTTTGGCGCCATGCTGGTGCCCCGTCCGGTCCATGCCGGTCTCGAAACCTTGCACCAGGCGGCGAAACAGGAAGGTCCGCTCACCTGGTATGTCGCGCAGATGACCGGAGAGGCAGCCGAGTCGATGGGGAAACGTTTCACTCGGCGATTTCCCGGCGTGGGCGTGACGGCCATCCGCACCACCGGCCAGGTGGCTTATTCGCGGTTGTTGCAGGATCTGAAGAACAACACGCCGCAATGCGATGTGTTCAGCTCCACCGACATCGCGCATTACCCGGCGTTGAAGGCGCGCGGCGCGTTGGCGCGTTACCGGGCGGACAGCGCCGGCGGCCTCGCCCCGGCCTTCCATGGACTGGGGGACGACGAATACTTCTATCCGACGACCGCCTCAGTCCACGCCATGGTTTACAACACGAGGATCGTGAAGCCCGAGGACCGGCCTCGCCGTTTCACCGATCTTCTGGACCCGAAATGGAAGGGCCGCGTCGCGGTCGCGCATCCCGCGTTCAGCGGCTATTTCGGCCAATGGGTGTTATCGATGCGGAAGCTTTACGGTTGGGAATATTTCGAAAAACTGGCGAAAAACAATCCGCGCATCGGACGATCCGGCAATGACCCGATCGCCCTGATCATCGCGGGTGAGTGCGTGGTCGGCACGGGGCCGACCAGCACCGCGACCGTGAACGAGCGGCGCGGCAACCCCGTCAGCTTCGTCTACCCCGAGGACGGCGCCATCCTGAGTGTCGGCTCCAGCGCGGTCATGGCGAGCGCGCCGCACCCGAACGCCGCGCGGCTGTTTCTGGAATGGCTGCTCAGCCGCGACTACGCGGAAGCCTGTGTGGAATGGAACCTGGAACCGGTGCGGGCCGACGCGCCTCCGCTGGAAGGCACGAAACCTTTGAACGAAATCAAACTTCTGAGCCTCACCACCGCCGAGATCGCCAAGGGGATCCCCGAGGTCATCGAGCAGTGGCGCGACACCTTCGGCGGCTGATCGCGCGGCGGTTCTCAACCCGCGTGAGGTCGCAATATTCTCGGCATCCCCGTGACAAGCCGCGGGATGACCGCCTGAGGACGGCCAATGATCGCGGCGCTTGGTCCCGGCACCCTCGGGATGGTATGAACGCAACCCAGGCAGGTGGATCAGAGCCGCGCCGCGCGGGCACGTTCATAGGGGGAGTTGAGGGTCATGGCCATTTATATGAAATTCACCGGGAAACAGCAGGGCGTATTCGCTGGCGACGTGACCACGGCAGGGTTCATCGGCCAGATCGCCGTCGCCTCAGTCGGATTCGGCCTCGGGCGGCCCAATTCGAACAATACGCAGCTCGCGACCGGCGGAACCGTTGTCCGATCGCTCACGTTGACCAAAAGCATGGATAAAACGTCGCCACTTTTCCTCAACGCGGTCGCGAGAAACGAGCCAGGCGCGGTTATCCTCACATACACCTACGATGGTGGAACTACTCGAAAAACCGTCGCCAATGTGACGCTGACCAATGCCATGGTCCAGGATTTCGATCACCAGGCCGGCCCCGCCGGCACCGCGGTCGAAACGATCGTGCTGAACTTCACGCAGATTGAATTCACCTGGGTGGACGGCGGCATCACGTCGATAATCGATATGACCACCCCAGGCTGAGGCCTGGCCGCGGACCGGGACATCGGTGACTCTCGTGCTCAGAGTGATCCGGCCGCCGTTTTCGATCGAGGGAAGGAAATACGATGAGTAGCGATCCAGGCCGCCGCCACGCTGGTGCCGGCGCTATCGCGGCGGCCTTCGCAGCCGGACTGCCACGGGTAGCTCGCGCCGATCTTAAAACACTGGAAGACGCCGCGCGCGCCGAAGGATCCCTCACCTGGTACACCGGTCAGACCAACGCTGAAACCGCCGAGCGACTGGGCCGCATGTTCACGGCGCAATATCCCGGCGTTAAGGTTTCGGTGATCCGTACCACGGGCCAGGTCGCATATCAGCGGCTCCTGCTCGATATCAAGAACAAAACGCCGCAATGCGACGTGTTCAGCACGACGGATATCTCACACATGCCGGCTCTGAAGGAGCGGCGCGAACTTTCGGAATTCAGTCCGGAAAACGCCGCCCGGCTGATGCCGCAGTTCAGCGCCCTGTCGGAACCGGGAGCCTACTACGTTACCAACGCCACACGGTATTTCCTGATTTACAACACGAAACACGTGAAGCCGGAGGACGCGCCGAAAAAATGGACCGATCTGCTCGATCCGCGATGGAAGGGCTTTGTCGGCACCGGACATCCCGCGTTCAGCGGCTGCACCGGCGTGTGGTGCGTGAGCATGCGCAAACTTTACGGGTGGGAGTTTTTTGAGAAGCTCGCGAAGAACAATCCGCGCATCGGCCGGTCGGCGGTCGACCCCGTGACACTGCTGACGGCGGGAGAGATTCATGTCGCTGTTGCCTCGGCGAACACGACTTATCAAATGATCGACAAGGGAAATCCGATCGGAACCAACCATCCAACCGATGGATTGGCGCTGTGTGTCACGCCATCGGCCATTCCGGCCAGAGCGCCGCACCCGAACGCGGCCCGGCTGTTCATGGAGTGGCTGTTCACCGAACCCTATTCGCGGCTGGTGGCCGGTGACGGCAGCGAACCTCTGCTGGTCGGTGTTCCTCCGCGGCCCGATGAACCGCCACTGGCGACGCAGAAGGTCATTCCGCTGACGGTGGCGGAGATCCGTAAAGGCATTCCCGAGATCGTTGAGGCCTGGCGGGACACATTTGGGAACTGACCCCCACGAGGGTTACCCGCTGCCGATCAAGACCCCTGTCGCGAACACCAGCGCACCGCCGAACGCGACCTGAAGCGCCGCCGAGACGGGGGGGGTGTCCATGTATTTCCAGCGCACCCAACTGATCACTGCCAACTCCACCGCGACCACGGCCACCGCGAGCGCGGTCGCGGTGAAGAATGACGGGATCAAATAAGGCAGGGTATGCCCGACGCCACCCAAGGTGGTCATCAACCCGCAAATAAGGCCCCGGAGCCACGGCGCGCCGCGTCCGGTCAGGCTGCCATTGTCCGACAGGGCCTCGGCAAACCCCATGGAAATGCCTGCCCCGACGGCTGACGCCATGCCGACCAGAAACGTCTCCCACGTATTGCCGCTGGCGAAGGCCACCGCGAACACCGGCGCCAAGGTCGAAACCGACCCGTCCATCAGGCCGGCGAGGCCTGGTTGGATATAGCGCAGCACGAAGATCCGATGGGCGGCAGCGTCCTCCGCCGCTACCACGTTCCCCGGCAGATTTTCGGCCCGCAGCCTATCGGCCCGCCGCTCATGCTCCACCTCGGCGTCGGCGAGGTCGCCCAGAAGTTTGCGGATCGAGACATCGGTGGAGCGGATGGCGGCTTTACGGTAGAAATGCTGGGTCTCTTCCTCCATGCTTTCCGCGAGCATGCGAACCGCTTTCAGATTGAGCGGTTGCATCTGCCAGACTGGCTTGTGATGGATGAAGCCTCGAATGTCCTGGCGGCGGATCAGCGGGATATGTTCGCCGAATTTTTCCCGGTACAGGTCCAGCAGGCGGCGGCGATGGTCGCCCTCCTCGCCGGCCATCTCGGTGAACACACGCGCGCTGCCCGGGTAGTCGTTGCGCAACCCCTCGGCGAGGTCGAGGTAGATGCGACCGTCCTCTTCCTCGTTGGCGACCGCCAAGGCGAGGATTTCCCGTTCGGACAGGTCGGAAAAATCGCGCATCAATCCGCAATGTGGCGGCCCAGACGCCGACGTCAAGCCCGGGGACGTCAAGACACGGCGCGTCAGGAGATCGGAAGGCGACGCGGTGCGGCGGCGCCCTCAGTGTGCCGGCTTTTCGGCCGTGCCGCCCGCGGGCTCGGCCTTCACGTCCGCCGGCGCGAGGCCAATCATCGCATAGACCCTGATGCTGGCGGGCCATTGCCGCATCAGTTGCTCGCGCTTCACATAACTCGCCGCGCCGAGACCGGCCAGGATCGCGAAACTGGCGGCCCAGGCGACGGTCAGGAGGCGTTTGCGGGGTCGAGGGGAGGGGGTCAGAGTGCTCGAAACCGACAGCCGTTCGATCGCGGACAGAGACGGCTTACCCGCCTCAGCATTCGTTTGGACCGTCTCCTTGCGTGGTTCGGGTGCCGGGGGAGGGATGTGGGGCGCCTCGGCTGGCGCGCTCTCATGGGCGGAAACCTCGGCGCCCGTGTCAGGCGGCGAGGTTCCGGTATTGGCGGATTGGGTTTCTGCGGGGCTCGCCCGAGGGTCCAGATCGACCAGTGCTGTCGCCGTCCAATCCATCGCGCAGCGCGCGCACCGAACCGTGCGGGGCGGATCAAGCAGTGCGTCCGCTACTTCGTAGGTGGCCAGGCAGGACGGGCATCGAATACGCATGTGTGACCGAGTCCCCGCTGTCTCTATCCGTGCGAGCGAGATTACAAATGTGGCCTTTTCATCCGGGATGCAACGGTTTGCTTCATTTTGCCGGCGTGCTGGGCCTTGTATCCGGGCAGTTCATGGGCTGTCCCGCGGTTTGCCGGGAATTGTCCGGCTGACGCCCATCGGCGCAGGGGGGCGAATCGGACAGGCGCGGTGGGCGCGCGGCGGTGGGCGCGCCAGCAAGGCCAAGCGCTGCGTAGAGCGGGGCTGTCGCGGGAAAGCGGCGCATTACATCCTGCCGCCCAAAACCCAGCGCGGCGCCGAACATGACAACAACCGCGGCGATGATGGACCAAAGGGCCAGCCGGCGCGTGATAAACCGGCGCCGGCCCATGCCGCCGCTCATGGACTGTGCTCGAGTCCGGGTGAAGCGGAAGGAGAAAGCTCTGGGCGCGGGCAGCTTAGGTCCCGGCGGCGGTTCATCGTCATATGGCCAGGGGACCGGAACGCCCGGCGGTGCCTGTTCAGCGGGAAACTCCTGATCCTGCCCGGTGGCCGGGATGGTGTCCCGATGAATGGACCAGTCCGCCTGATATGGGCCATCGGGAACCTCCGGATCCAGCGCCGGACGGGCGCCGCGCGGTGTGGGGACCCGTGTCAACGATTCGAGGCGCCAGGGTTCCAGATCCGGGGCCGGGCCTCGCTCGAACACCGCGGATCCCTGGATGATCGGCCGGTACGGCGGCGGCGGCCCCAGCATACCGATGGAGCGAATGTTGTCCGGCCCGTCCGTCCGCGGTTTGACCGGTGAGGCCGGTGCCATCTCGCCCCGCGACGGCGCCGCCTTCCCACGCGATTCCAAGGGGCGGTATGGTGGTGGTGGTCCAAGAGAGCCCCCTGGCACACCCGATGCCGGCTGCTTGTGTGGGCCAGGGGTCGTCTTTGGTGGCGCGACAGGCTCGGGCGGGCGAACGGCTTCCAGGTTCTCGCGCGGGTGAAGCGTGTCCTGGTTCACCTCGGAAGAACCTTCGGGGGCGGACGGGGCCGGCAGCGCGGAACGGTTCAGATAAACGACCGCGGGCGGAGGTTCTCGGCTCCCCGGACTCTCCGGATGGAGGCTCGTGTGGGACGATCCCACGCTCAGCCTTCGTGCGCCAGGCGTAACCCGGGATTGGGCCAGGTCATGGCGACGAGCTTGCCGGTGCCGGACAGTGTCAGGTAGGCGGTGCGCAAATCGGGGCCGCCAAAACAGATATTCGTGCAGAACATGTCCGGCATTGGAATCTGGCGGATCAGGCCGCCGCCCGGCCCTTCGCCTCCAGGCGCGATCACGCTGACCGAGCCGTTGACCAGGGTCGCCACACAGACATTCCCCGCGCCATCCACCGCCAGGCTGTCGAACCGCTGGAACCCGCCCAGACCGGCCATCAGTCGGCCACCATGCGGCGAGGGGAAGCCTTCCTTCGCCAACACTCCGGGCGCCAGCACATCGAACGCCCACAGCCGCGCGGTCTCAGTCTCCGCCACGTAGAGCGTCTTCCCATCGGGCGACAGGCCGATGCCGTTCGGCGTCAGGATCGGATGGGCGGCCTCGACGATCTTCGACCCGTCCGCCAGCGCATAGTACACGCCACCCCAGTCGCGATCCCGCGCCCGTGCCTTGCCGAGATCGGTGAAATAAAAGCCCCCCAATCCGTCGAACACGATGTCGTTGGGGCCGAGCAACTTATGTGGACCGCAGCGGTCGTACAGAACCGTCACCGCGCCTGTCTTCGGATCGACCCGCTCGATCCGTCCCCCGGTGTAATCCGACGCGGGGCCCGCCGGCCGGAGCATGTTTCGCTCGGTGCGCCACATGAAGCCGCCATTGTTGCAAACATAAAACGCTCCGTCGGGTCCAACCGCCAGTCCGTTCGGGCCGCCGCCGGTATGCGCGATCACCTCGGTCGAGCCATCTTGCCTGACGCGCGTGACCGTCTGCCGCTCGATTTCCACCAGCACGACGGAGCCGTCCTTCATCGCGACCGGCCCCTCGGGAAACCGTAGCCCGGTCGCGATGGTCCTGATTTCGGTCATTGTCCTGTTTCCTCCGGCCTTCTCGAGCGAGCCTGGCGGAATCGCGAGGAGAAGGAAAGCACAGCGTGTGAACGGTTTGTTCAGATATCGACGGCATGCTGCGACGCATGTTGCGTTCCCTTCGCGCGAGACCTGGCGGCATTGCCCGGGCATCGGTCTGGGCTGGTTCTTGCGCGATCCCAATGGTGGTGGTGGCCTGGATGGCGCCGCCTTTGCTCCCCGCGGTGATCGGGACATTTCTGGCGATCGGCATCACGGGACTCGTGTATCGTCACCTGACTTTGGGCTGGGTCGCGTGGCTGCTCATGTCCGGCCTGTCGCTGGAGATGACCCTCAGCGACCTGATCGGGCCCGAGGCGTTTCAGATCACCATCGCCGCGGTCAAGGGTGGCGAAATCGGCCTCGTCCTGCTCACGATGGTTCGGAAAGGGTTGGCCTGGGACAAATTCAATCCGGCGCAGGGTTTCGGCGCGATTGCCGCGATGGGGATGATGGCCGGCATTCATCCGAACCTGACGGCGGCGGACATGGCGCGTTCGCTGCTCGGATCCGCCACGCCGTTCCTGCTGTTCTATTGTGTTCCGCCCGCCGGGTGGGCCGTGGCGATGCTCCGCGCCGTCTGCTTTGTGCCGGCCGTGTCCGTCCTGTTGGGCTTGTTACTGGATCTGTCCGGGGTACGCCCCTTGTTCGTAGACAGTGGCGGTGCGCGGCTCGCGGCTCTGGGCCATCCGGCATTCCTCGCGGGGGTCTGTCTGCCAGCGATTTACGCCACTTTATTGCGGTGGCTTGGCACCGGATCGCCGCACGCCGCGCTGCTTCTGGGCGTGAATCTGACAATCCTGGTGCTGACCGGCGCCCGCGCGCCAACCGCCTATGCCCTGCTGGTCATAGCCGCCAGCCTGGTGCTGGCGCCCAGTACCGCGATTCCCCGAACCCGCGGGCTGGTCATGGTCGCCGCGGGCATCTTCGCCGTCCCGATCCTTCTGGTCCTCGGAGAGAGCTTCAGTTCGTTGCGCCTGTTCACGGTCCTCGGGAACGAGGCCGGAAATCTGAGCGGCCGCGAACTCCTATGGACCGCAATCGAGGCCGCCGCCGATCAGGCGCCGTGGTTCGGCTGGGGCCTGGGGGCGGGCAACGTCATCATCCCCCACGACGGACAAATCGCGCAATTGTTGCGAACCTGGGCCGCCCACAATGAGTATCTGCGCATGCGGGTCGAGGGCGGGGCAATCGGCCTCGCGTTGCTGATCCTGCTGTTCGTGCTCTGGGCTGCCGCGCACACGAGGCGCCTGCCACCCCTGGAGCGGCTGGTCATGCGTCTGGTGCTTCTGGCGTTCGCGGCGCACGCGGTGACCGACAATGTGCTGATCTCCACGCCAGCCTGCGTGTTCTTCGCCTTCACCGCCGCGGTTTTCGCGGAGGCACGCCTGAAGGTGAGATAGCAGCGGGGTTTCACCCCGGAGCACCGGCGCTACCTCCCCGCAAACGCGCTTGCGGGAAAGTGTCGACGTGGCGTAGGGAACGGTCAGGCATCGGTGGAGGAACAGACGCGTGGCCATGTGTTTCCGCCTTGGTGTTACCGTGCCGGCACTCGTTCTTCTGACCTGCGCGGCCATGGGGTTTGGCATACCTCGCGGATTGGCATCCGGCGTGGCATTCATCGTGAATTCCTCAAGCGCTTCCATCAGCGTCATCGATATGACGTCGCGGCGGGAGGTCCGGCGTATCCCGGCGCTGCGGGAACCGCACCATCTGGTGTTGAGCCCCGACGGGAAGAGTCTTCTGGTCGGTGATACCGTCGGCAATCAAATCATGTTTCTCGACCCCGCGACCGGCGCGGTTCAACGTCGCGTCACGGTATCGGACCCGTATCATCTGGCGTTCAGTCCAAATGGCAAACTGCTCGTCGTGAATGGTCTCGCGCGCAACCAGGTCGATGTGTACGACGCGGCGGCGATGACGCTGATCAAGCGTTTCGCGGTCGATTCGACGCCAAGTCATCTGGATTTTTCGCCCGACTCGCGCTTCGCCTTCGTGTCGTTGCAGGGCAGCGGCAAGCTCGCGGCCTTCGATCTGAAGGAGTTGACCCTGCGATGGACTGAGCCGGTCGGCCCAGCGCCCGCTGGTGTGATCTGGTGGCGCGATAAGGTGATGGTCGCGATCATGGGAGCCGATTACGTCGTGGTGGCCGATCCGGCGACGGGCAAAGTGGTGCACAGGATCGTTACCGGCAAGGGCGCGCATACCCTGTTTCTGGCGCCCGACAAGAAGATCATGTGGGTTAATAATCGCGCGAGCGGCACGACCGTCTCGCTCGATGCCGAAACGTTGAAAACCATCCGAGTCTACAATATCCCCGGCGGACCGGACGATATCGATTTCGCGCCGGACGGCACGCTGTGGATCACGCGCCGGTTCGCGGAAAAGGTCGCGATATTGCACCCGGATACCGGTGACTTCGAAACGATTGGCGTTGGCCGCTCACCGCATGGCTTGTGGTTGAACCCGGCCGCGCCGCGCCCTTGATCGGAATATCCCGATGGACGATCCCTTCGATTTGATCGCCGGCTGGCTGCACGAAACCGTTCTGATCCCGGCGCTTTACGCCATGGGTCTGATGCGGTGGGAGGACCTCGCGCATGGCTGGGTGTTGTTCGCCGTCTATGGCGGTGTTCAGGTGGCTCTGACTCTGGCGGTTTGTCTGCCGCTGGAGCGATGGCGGCCGGTTGAGCGGTGGGCGGACCAACGCGCCGTCGGAGTTGACATCTTTTACACGATCCTATCGCGGGTCGGTGTGCTGCCGCTGGTGACCTTCGTGCTGTTTTATAAGGTGCAGGTCGCGATGAATGGCTGGATTGTCGATCACGGCTGGATCCCGCCGACGCTGGAGCACGCGATACCCGCGCTGATCGGCCACTCCGTGGCGACGTTCGTGTTGTACGCGGCGATCCTGGATTGCGTCGATTATTGGCGGCATCGGATATCGCACCGGTTCCGGTGGTGGTGGGCGTTGCATTCCCTGCATCACGCGCAACGCCAGATGACCTTCTGGTCCGACGACCGGAATCATGTGCTGGACGATTTGATCGCGCTTGTTTGGTTCGGCGCGATCGCGCTGCTGATCGGTGTGCCGCCGTTGCAGTTTCCGCTGCTCGTGCTGGTGCTGCGCTTTATCGAAAGCCTGTCGCACGCCAACGCGCGCGTTTGGTTCGGTGTGGTCGGCGAGCGGCTTGTGGTCTCACCACGCTTCCATCGCGCGCATCATGGAATACGCGCGGCGGGCCGGCGGAGTTGCAACTACGGCGCGGTGCTGCCCTGGTGGGACATGCTGTTCGGCACGGCGAATTTCTCGCGGGCTTACGTTCAGACCGGCGATCCGTCGGGCGAGGAGGCACTGGCGACGGGTACCTGGCTCGCGCAGCAGCGCGCGGGACTACGGCGGTTGTGGCGAACCCTCGGCCGTCTGGTTCGGCAGGTATGACCGCGTGGCTGAAGATATTTTTTCATGCTACGTTGGAATGCCAATGTGCCCAACGCGGCCAGTTAGGCACGTCGGCCCACGATGGATCGGAGAGACCGTTATGGACGTAAAAGAGGCTGCCCATCTGGCGAAAAATCATGTCTCCGATCTGTTTGGGGAAGAGGGCGTGACCAATCTCGGCCTGGAGGAAGTGGAGTACGACGATGCCCTGGACCAATGGCACATCACCGTGGGCTTCTCCCGCCCCTGGGATAAGCTAAGCGTATTGGCTGGAACGGGGATTCTCGGAACGGGTAGAACTTACAAGGTCGTGATCATCGATAAAGACGGAAAGGCCCTCGCGGTTAAGAACCGGGAAACGGCTTATGCCGGCTGATGCCGTTGTTCTGGACGCCAATCTTCTCGTTCTGTTTGTCGTTGGCGCCGCGTCGCGTTCCTATATCGCGAAACACAAGCGGCTCCGTGCCTACACTGAGAAGGATTTCACGTTACTGTTGGATGTCCTGTCCGCCTCGCCGCGCATCGTTGTGACGCCGAATACGTTGACGGAAACGTCGAACCTGCTGAGGCAGATCGCCGAACCGGCGCGGGCTCATATTTACGCCGTGTTCCAGGCGCTGTTGGCGGACACGGACGAGGTATATGTCGAAAGCGACCGCGCGGCACGTCATGCGGCATTTCCACGTCTGGGTTTAACGGATGCGGCCTTACTGACCGTCGTAACCGCGGGCCATGTTTTATTGACGGCCGATCTCGATCTTTATCTGGCGGCCGATCGCCAGGGCCAGGCTGTCATAAACTTCACGCACCATATCGAAGCCAATCGATAGGTCACGGCGCCGACTTTCACCCCGGTTCATCGTCCTCCGCCTCCGATGGCATCGAAAACGATTCATCCTCGGCATAATTCGCGGCGATTTCCTCCGCGACGATCCGTGTCACATCGCCGGTCAGCCGGCGCATGTCCCACTCGGTAATCCAGCCCTTGATGTATTGCCGCATCGTCCGAGTCGCGGTCCGCTCGACGGCGGCGGGCTCCGGCGGCTCCCAGTCGTAGGCATTTCGATAAATCTCGCTCAGACGCAGGCTGGCGCTGGTCAGTTCGGCGAGCCCGGGGAGACGCAGACGATTTACGCGGACAGTCTGCGCGATGTGCCGCATCGCCGTCGCAGCCAAACGCGCCTCATGGACGCGATCCTTCACGCGCAGCCGCTCGGTCAACCGCGCTTCGTCCTGCCGTTCGTCGATCACGGCGGTCACGAAGTCGTCGGTGATCGCGTAAGCCGCCACGATTCCCGGAAACGCCCGCGCCCCTTCGAGGCCCAACCAGGTCGTCAGCCAGGCGTAGGCCAGAGCGCGGCGCAACGGCGTATAACGCCCGATCAGTTCCACTTCGTCGAACAGCAGGCACCACCCGGCATGGCCGGTGGCGTGGAATACCGCGGTCAGGAAGTGGATTCGTTGCTCCACCAACACCGCCGCGGGTGGCGATTTCAGGTCGAATTTCCGCGTGCCGCCCACCGCCGCCAAAGCCTGCCGGACCTCCGGCCCGCGGATCTTTCCACCGGCCAGAAAGCGTTCGATCCGGCGGTTGAACCCGGGCGGCAGCGTGTCTCGTTGCAACAGGAATAACAGCGCGGAAAACATCGGCGCCAGCGCATCGCCCGCCTGCTCCACCGCCAGTTCCAGTGCCGCCATCTTGTCCCGCGACTGACGCAAAATCGCCAACGCCCCGGTGATCGCGTCATCGTGACGATCCGGCAGCGCCGCGGCCCGGACCGCGGCTTCGAACACCCGCGCGGGATCGCACAGTGGCGTCTCCTTGCTCACCACCACCCGGCTGACCACGAACCCCTGTGCGCGAGCAACCTCCGCGAGATAGCCAAGGAAATGCGACTTGCCCGCGCCAAACCCGCCGGCGATGCCAAGTCCCGGGCGAGGATGCGAGGCGTCGGCCCAGACCAGATGTAACTGCTGGTCGAACGCGTGCTCCAGGGCCGGCTCGTCAGTGCCCATCAGGCGCACGGCCGCGCCGTTGGGGACGCCTGCCCGCATCGCCTCGATCGCGATGCGGGCTTCCAGGTTCACAGCGACACCATGACCAAAGGCGCCAGCGGGTTTTGCCGGTCTCCTGGCCGAACATCCGGCCAGATTCGCATTTCCAGAGCCTTATATGTGTCGAGAGTCCGTTTCGGATCGCCCGCGATCAGCCCCAGATCGGCGACGCCCAGGATGAAAAGGCCGGGAAGGTGCTCCAGGTCGTCGATGAGCTCCCGCAGAACTTCATAGAGGTCCATGACGGCTGACGGCGTGTAACGAAGTCCGGTGTTGTTTTTCCGGGTCGCGGGCCGCAGATCGAGTGTCAACAGCAGGCCGGACGCACCGGCTTTCCGCAGGAAATGGCACAGCGAAATCAACATCGCCCGCGCGTTGGTCCGGGTGATTCGGGCTGTGATATCGAAGTCCCGTAACGACGATAGCGACGGTTTCTCGCCACGCAGCCATTGATGCGCGGGCGTATTCGGGCCGGCACCTTCATGCGGGTCGAGCCGCGCCAGACACAGCGCGATCATCGCCGCGCGAAAATCCCGTGCCAGCCTGGGATCGTCCCACAGATCGCGGCTGAGCCACTGATCGCGATGGCGGGCCATGATCCCCGGCGCGATCCCGAACGCTTCCGCCAATTCGCTTGTTCCCAAGGCGGTACCCGGACTCGGCCAGGGGTATTCGTGCCGGGTGAACAATTCCTCCAGGTAACGTTGCAGCAGCCCATCCCAGGGCAGTGCCCGGACCAGGGCGAAGAACATTTCCTGGACCATCTGCAATTTCGTTTCGCCAGTGGAGAGATGCGCTTGCAGCAGCCCATGATGGCGGGCCAGGACCGCGCATTCGCTTTGGATCTCCTCGTGCGCCGCCTCATCGCCAATGACGAATTTCGCGGCGGCGCCCCCGGCGGCCAGGAAGCCGGAAAAATACTCCTGGCCGATGGTGTTCAGCCATTCGCCCGGGTGCAACGGTTGGGTGCGGATTTCAAGCACGGGCAGCGTCCGCGATGAACCGAATGGCGAAATAATCGTGTTGCGCGCCGGCCTCATCGTACAGCGTCAGGCGCTTCGCCCCTTTGGTGCCGGTGGATCCTCCCAGTTCGAAACGGTGTCCGCGGCCAGAGCGCGCGTCAGGCTCGCGATCCAGGCGCAGCAGGTCGACAAGGAACTCCTCCATCGGATAATCGGCCGCCGCGGCGGGAAGTAGAGTCAGAACCTCGTGCAGCACGGCCAGCGCGACCAGCGGCCCTTCGCCCTTGGTCCAGTCGGGTGCCAGCACCGCGTAAGCGCGCAGCAGCCGGTCCAGGAACGAACGGGCGTTGAAACGGTTTGGCCGTTGCTGGATCGCCTTCAACTGTTGGGCCAGCACGCCAGGCCGCAGCCGCCGTTCCAGCTTGCGCCCGATCCGAACACCTAAATTCCGCGGTTCCAGTCGAAGAATGACCGGATAGGCGGTGATCCGCCCGTCGCGCTGCACCAGTGTCACGTTCGCCGCCGCCGCCGCCTCCGATAGCTCCGCCAGGAAGGATCCGTCTTCGAAGGCAGCCGGAATATCGACGGGCGGAATACCGGAGTCCCGCGCGATCATATCCGCCAGCTTCGCAGCGTTGTCCCGCAGCGCGCTTTGGGCTGAGGCCGCGGTCCCCAGCGTGCCCTCATGGGCGGCTCTACGAAGCTGTTTGGTGGCGCGCGCGACAAGCGCCGCCTGCTGCTCAAGGCGCGCCAGGCGGGTTTCCCATGCGTCGAGCGTGGCTTCGAGCGTTTCGGGAGGGGAGGGCAAAGTGTCCATGCCGTTACTATGAGTCGCGCGCCGAGGTGTTCGTCAATGCCGCCCCATTTGGCATTGGGGGAAGGCGCGGCTGCCGCCTTTTCCCCGTCCCGGCTTGGAGATACCAGGCCACGACGAGAATGCAAGTCCCCCTTAATCAGTCGGTCAGCTCACGCGACGGATTCGACTGGCCGCAGACAAAACAACAGGTCTTGCAACGATGAGCGCTGTCCCGGCCAACACCCCAAAATTTCGTCGAGCTTCCGCCTGTCGGCCAGGCTCCATAGCAGATGTTCTCGCCGCGCCGGCAAACCAGCTTGAACGAATGCGGTTTTGAATCCGCGAGAACATAGATCTCCCCTGGGCCAGGCCATGAACGTTTGGCTTCCTGTGAATAAAACGAGAGACTGATCTTGTAGTCGTAGGTACTCCGCATGGTCCATGTCATGTCCACGGCCGCCGCGGGGCGGGAGACAAAGGCCGTCATGATGCCCAGTGCGATCACCAGCATCATGCCTGTCCGCTTACGCATCGTTAGCACTCCCGCTAAGGCCAGCGGGGCTTATTTTCCCCGGCAGGTTCGCGAGATGTAACCACCCGTCATCATGCCTGTAAAGCCCGTTAACGCCACGAAATCGTCACGCCGCGCGATCCGGTCTTCCCGGTTGTCGTGTTATTGTTTCAGGTGCTTTTCACGCACGGTCGGCGTTCACTCCGATACCGTACCAATGCGCGAGAGGCGAAAGACTTTACCACCGGCCGGATGTGGGCCTAGGCTCCTGGCAAAGGAAAGGGGATAAACGCCATGCCGCTCGACCTCGCGACACTCCGCAACGACAAAGCGTTCGACGCACTGACATCGGCCATCCTGGATCGAGACCAGCCGCGCACGGCGGACCTGTTCCATAAGATGGTGACCGCCGAGGGCCGTTCCGTCGGAGAGGCGTTGAGCGTCGTAACCGCCGCCGAGGCCCCCTTCGTCCAGGTGCCCAACCATATCAACGTGAAAGATGGACAGGTCGTTCTGGTCAACAATGACCACACGATTCTTGGCCTGCGTACTTCCGCCGACCTGACGCCGTATCTGCCCGATCGTTACAAGCTGCTGCCGATGTTGCAGAGCGTCTGGTACATCCCCGCGGGGCTCGATATCTGGAACCAGCTTCTGGGCAAATACCCGGGACGTTACGCCACCATGAAAGGCATGAACGTTCCGCCGCCGGACTACGGCCCGGTCGTATGGAATCAGGATGTCGCTCCCCTTCGCGAGGGCGGCACGCTCGATGAGCGTCTGGCCGCGCATATGCTGGCCACGATGGGGGGCGAGGTCGAACGGTCCTATGGCATGTTCCTCGACCTCGCGGCGGACCCCGAGGCGCGGGACCGGCTGCGGGACCAGATGCTGTTCCTTGGCCTGATCGACGTGCAGGACACGATCGTCGGCCGCAAGGCGCGCAACACCGGGCATAAGGCGCTGCGAGCCCGCGCCATCGTCGGCCTCGCGGATTTCGTGGGGTGGGAGCGCGCGCATGGCGTGTTCTATACCGGCGTGCCGGACATGGCGGTCGGGCCTTTGTACTACTCGCTTTATGATTATATCTGCGTTCTGCTGACCAACGCCTTCCCCGATCTCGGCAAGAGCCTGGTACAATCCAACCAGACGCCGCTGTCGCCGCGCGAGGTGGAGGCGTTCGTCGATATATTGATGACCGGCGATCAGGACTCGGTCTTCGGCCAACTCACCGAGCATCTGAAAAACGGCAAATCGATCCGTTCTCTCGGCGACACGATCCAGATCGGCGCGGGCGAGTTGATCCTGCGCAACACGATCCCGCGGTCGTTCACCGACGGGCAGCATCCGTACGACTACTGCAACACCGGCAATTTCTGGCTGCGCACGTCGAACAGCCCGTACCAGCCGCGCATCCTTTATATGATGGCGAATTTCGTCAACGACTCGGCGCGGCACAACAAATGGTCGAAATCGGTCATCGAAGGCGAACTGGCGAGTTTCGACTTTGCCAATCGCGATCCAGCCAGCCTGTTGGTCGAACTTGATGAGGCGATTCTGGCCTTCGACATCGCGCGTTCGACGGCGGTGGCGAGCGCATACCTCGCCTCCGGCGCGGACCGGAAAGCCTATATGGCCACGGTCGCGCTGACCGCCTGCAAGTTCCAGGACGATCCGCATAACCAGAAAATCACTCACTCCTCGTTCCAGGAATACGAACACAACTCGACCCATCTGAAGGACCGGTTGCTGCTGGTGGCGGTGCGGCAACTCGCCGGCTGGCCGAAAATGCCGGGCGAGCGGGATTGTTATGCCCGGTTCACCAAGGAGTGGATCGAGCACTAAAACCGGGAGGCTGCCACGACGGACCGGTGAAGTTCGCGGCCCAGATGGTCGAGCAAGGCGGGCACGCCGTCCACCAAGGTAAACAGGGCTCGGACCTCGGGGTCCGCGAAGCCTTGCGCGATCATTTCCTCCACGGCAGTCACGAAAGGCCCGGCGGAGCCGGCGACATCGCAGACGTAGATTGGTTTGTCGTGCAAGCGAAGTTGCCGCCAACTGAGGATTTCGATCGTCTCGTCCAGAGTGCCAACTCCGCCCGGCAGGGTGATGAAAGCATCCGCTTCCTCGGCCATCCGGCGTTTCCGGCTGTGCATACTGTCGGTGATCGCCAGCTCGGTCAGGCCGTCATGGGCGACCTCCCATTTGGTCAGGAAATCGGGGATGACGCCCAGGACCGTGCCGCCGGCCACCAATGATGCGTCGGCGAGGATACCCATCAGCCCGTTCTTACCGCCGCCGTACACCAGCCTGATCCCGGCTGCCGCGAGGCCGAAGCCCAGTTCCTGGGCGGCGGCGGCGAAGGCGGGGTTCGCGCCGGGGCGGGAGCCGCAAAACACTGCGACGGAATAAATATCACGCATGATCGTCTTCCTTACGGTGGCTTTCGCCCGAAGCGATGGTTAAGGTGCGGGCGGGGCAGATCGGTCACGCTTTGGTGCGTCAAGTGGTTTGGGGTACCGACAGCAGTTCTCATTATGGCCAATGGTAGGGTTGGGGTTGAGGGCGTAGCGGAAATCGATTGTCAGAATGGCCTTTTCAGGAAGGCAGTGGTGGCGGTCTGATGAAGGCCAGGGTTGCCAGGATATCCTCCCAGGCAGGAAAGACCA
>SHWL01000070.1 GCA_009693865.1 Acetobacteraceae bacterium
AGTCCGCTTCATACTGGAAGCCGAGAACGCCTTGTGCCACGATCGCGCACCCCGTTGGTGATGGTTTCTGATTCGCAAACCGAGACTATCTCCCTGATTCGTCAGGGCCAACGGGGAACTGATGTTTTTTTGATGCGGAATTCAGGTGGGTTCGCGGATGCCGCGCCAGTGGTGGTCGAGACGGTCACGGTCGGCAATATCACGCTGCGGAATGTTCCGGGATTCGTGGCCAAACAAGGAGTGCTGCACGAAAACCTGCTGGGACAGACGTTCCTGGCGCGCCTTGCGGGGTATAATGTCGAAAATAACCGGTTGATCCTGAAAGGCCGTTGAGCCAGCGAGGCAGGTGGCTGAACGCCATCTGGTGTTCTCCGGGACCGCCGCCAGCCCTCATCCCTCCAATCCCGCGACCGGCTTGAAAGGGTCACGGCGGCCTCATGCGCGTGCCAACATCGACCGGGCCCCGAGTGCCCGCGCGTGGACCGGCCGCACCGAGATTTCGCGACCACAGCGCTTCCGATTCACTTCATGCCGCACCGCGGCAATGCGGCAATGCGGCAGGCTCTTGCTCGGACACCGCCAGGTAACAAGCGCCTGCGCGTAATCGCCGCCTTGCCCGACGATCTGGCTGGCAATGGCGCGCTGGCAGAGGAGCGCGCCGGCAGTCGTGATCGTGTCCTTCAGCGACAGCATTTTCAGCAGCTCCGGCACCGCCGTGATCTCGTTGGATTTCGCGTCCGTGGCGATCTGGGCCAGTACCATGCGTTGTTCGCAGCCCCACGCGCTGACCATATGTAGCGCGGACTTGCCGCTGGCCCGGTCGAAGGAGCGGCGTAAGGCCTTGCCGTCAATCGCGATCACGCCCTGGCAGGTCCCGGAAAACGCCGTCATGAAGCGCTGAAACGCGGCCCGGAACTGGTCGGGATCGAGGCGGCGGAACAGCCGGCTGAACGTGTCGTGGCTGGGGCGCCATTCTTCAGGTCGGGAAATTCACGCGGGAATGGCTCCTGGCCTTCGCGAACAGCGCCATGTCCAAGGCACCCCGGGCACCACACAAGACCGCGCATGAAGCGATCAGAAGCAACGCATGAAAATCATGCAGGGCGGCGTTTCCGCTGCGCGGGTCTTCCAGGTCTTTGAAGCAAGCAACAAACCGATCCAACGTGGCCTCCCGGGGGTGTTTGACACCCAAGGGGGTAGAATCGATGGGAATCGAGCCGGGCAAGCATTTTTATCGCAGGCGAATCTGAAGTGCGATTCGCCTGCGGACCGGGCGGCCGAACCTTGGCGCGCGCCGGTTGCTGCTCAACACCGGCCGGGTCCGCGATCAGTGGCACACAATGACCCACACCGGCCTCGCGCCCAATCTGATGACGCACACGCCCGAGCCGTTGCTGACGATCCACCCCACCGATGCCGCCGCCGCCGGGATCGAGGACGGCGGCCTGACCCACCTGTCCACCGGCGAGGGCGAAATCCTGCTGCGAGCCGAGGTCAAACACACCCAGCGCCGGGGTGAGATTCATGCTCCGATGCACTGGATCGGCCAATTCGCTTCCTCAGGCCCGATTGGCCGGGTGGTGAGCGCACGGCTCGACCCTTTCTCCGGCCAGCCCGAACTGAAGGCGACCCCCGCGGACATAGAATCCGTCCCCGCCTGCTTTAATGGCACTCTGCTGCGGCGGCAAAGTGGCCCGTTGCCTGACCTCTGCCATTGGGTGCGTATCCCACTGACCGAGCGGCATCTGTATCGCCTGACCGGCTTGCGGCCGATGCCGGAGGGCGAAGACCTGACCCGCTTCGCCGCCGCCTTGCTCGCCGCGCCTGAGGACTCGGAATGGATCGAGGTTTCCGACCCGAAGCGCGGTCTTCTGCGTGTCGCGGCGCTGGTGGACGGTGCTGTCGAGGCCGCCTTGCTCCTGGTCCGGGATGCCGCCGCGCTCCCTCCTGAAGCCGCGCTCATCCCCACGCTGGGCGCGCCGGTGCCGGACGCGTCCCGGAGTCGTTTGCTGGCCGGAAAACTTTACGATAAAGCCGCCGCCGAGGGCCCTCGCGTTTGCGCTTGGTTTGGTGTGACCCCCGACGCGATCCGGCACGCGGTGGTGACGCACAGGTTGTGAAGCCGCGCGGAAATTGGTGTCGTGCTGAGGGCCGGCACGAATTGCGGCTCCTGCGTCCCCGAACTCGAGGAGATCCTTCGCAATGTTCGCATGCCCGCGTCCTGAAGGCCGCGCGACCCTGGTCGGCGCCGGACCGGGCGATCCCGATCTTCTTACTTTGCGCGCTGTGAAGGCGATTCAGACCGCGGATGTGCAGCAATTCTCATTATGGCTGCTGACCTCTCCCAAATCGTCATCCTCCGGCGCGACCGGAGGATCCGGAGCGGCACCATGCCTCGCTTTCGGGCGCTATTATACGCGGATATGTGCCGCTACCGATCCTCCGGTCACGCCGGAGGATGACGAAAAAGCAAGCGCCGGCGCCAAAATGAGAATTGCTGGCGGATGTGTTGCTGTTCGACGCGTTGATCGATCCAGCGATCCTCGATCTCGCCCGCCCAGGCGCACGTCGGATAGACGTTGGCAAACGCTGTGGAAGGCACGCGATGAACCAGCCGTACGATCAACGCGTTGATCGTACGGCTGGCGCGGGAGGGCGCGCATGTCGTGCGGTTGAAAGGCGGCGACCCCTTCGTGTTCGGCCGCGGCGGTGAGGAACTCGACTCGCTGCGCGCGGCGGGCGTCCCCGTAACCGTCGTGCCAGGGGTCACCGCCGCCTGCGCCGCCGCGGCGAGTTTGCAGGTACCGCTCACCCATCGCGATGTCGCGCGATCCGTCCATTTCGTGACCGGTCATGGCGCGGACGGCGATGTCCCGGCGCATGACTGGCGGGCCCTCGCGCAGAGCGGCGGAACCATCGCCGCCTATATGGCGAGCCGTACGCTCCCGAAGGTCGCATCCGGGCTTATCGCGGCTGGCATGGCCGCATCGACCCCGGCGGTCGCCGTGGAGAACGCGTCGCGGGCCAACGAGCGGCGATTGTTCGGCACGATCGCGGATCTGCCGGCGGCGCTGGCGGCGGCAGGGTTCGAAGGGCCGACACTGGTGCTGATTGGTGAGGTTGTTGCCTTGCACGCGCATGCGGAGGTTCCCGAACGGCGCGCGGCGTGACGTTCAAAATTGCCAGTACAGGAACTCGGAAACCCGGCCCAGGCTGAGGACCCCGGCTACCGCCAGGACAGCGGTGCTGAACGCCCATCGGGGGGACAGAGTGAAACCTGGGCGGCGCGGCGCGGCGGCGGGCATCGTGATGGCGGGTTGCCAGGAACGCATGACTTCCAGGGTGTTCGGTGGGATCAGGGCGATGCCCAGGAGCACAGCGATCCACAGGTAAAATGTGATCAGTTCCCCGCCATGGCCCGCGAGCACGCTCAGGTCGGCGTCGTCCGGGCCGATCATCGCGGATGGCGCGAAACCGTGCGATCCGGCCATACCCATGACGATGTTGGCTCCCGCCGCGACAGAGGCCGCGTGGAACCAGGTCAATGCCAAGGTTCCCACCAGGAACGTCAGCAACCATGCCACCGGCCAGGTGATACGTTGATAATGCGCGGTGTCTGGCCAGAACCACGGCCGTGCCAGACGCCAGGCATGGTTGACGACCAGCGCCACGCCATGCAGCAACCCGAAGATCAGATATTGGTTGCCCGCGCCATGCCACAGGCCTGACAAAAACATCGTCGCCAGTGTGGGGAGGGCGACGATGGCCATGAACGCGCGCCAGGTGGTGCGGGGCCCCGCCAGGCCTTGCTTGCCCCTGGCCACACGGCGGCGAGTGAGCGCGAGGGCGATCGGATTGTAGACGTAAGCCGTCAGAAAGCGGGTCAGTGTGATATGCCACCTCGACCAGTAATCGATGATGCTGAGGGCTTTCAGTGGCGAATTGAAGTTCATCGGTAGTTTGATGCCCACCATCCGGGCGAGCCCCAGGGCCATCTCTGAATAACCACTGAAATCGAAATACATCTGCAACGTGAACCCCACGGAAGCGGCCCAGGCGAAGACGAGGGTGATGGGTTTGCCCGACGCGGCGTCCTGAAAGATCGGCGTCACGTGATCCGCGATGCCGTCGGCGAGCACCGCTTTCTTGAACAACCCGATCGACAGCAACACGAGACCGACAGCCAGGTTTTCGAGATTCAGACGGTAATCGGCTTTTTGAAACTGAGGCATCATCTCGCGGTGATGTACGATCGGACCGGCGATCAGATGCGGAAAGAAAGTCACGAACAAAAGAAAATCCCGGAAGCGAATATTCTTGATCCGGCCGGCGCCGATATCGGCCAGTAATGTCAGTTGCTGAAAGGTATAGAAGGAAATCCCCAACGGCAAAATCAGCGCTTGCCAGGTGTATTCGGTGCTCATGGCGGTGTTTATGTTTTCCAGAAAAAAGCCGGTGTATTTGTAATATCCGAGGAGTCCCAGATTGGCCGTCACCGCGAGACGCAGCAGCCATAGTCGGTTCGCGTCGGATCCGGTCCGTGTCATGTGGATGGCGACCGCGTAATTGAATACGATCGACCCCAGCAGCAATGGTAGATAGGCGGCGTTCCACGCGGCATAAAATGCGAGCGACATCAGGATCAGCCAAATGTGAGCCGCGGTGGCGCCGATGCGTGCGAGCAAAAACGTTCCGGTCAGCACGATTGGCAGGTAGCCGAACAGGAACACGTAGGAGTTGAAGATCATCCTTATGTCTTCGCGGTTAGAGCGATTTTCGATATGGTTGCGCCGGCCCGGTATTCTCCAAATCGTCATGGCCCGGACAAGCCGTGCCATGACGATGGAGGACGGGCGGCGCATCGGCGTTTTGGCGCGCTGTCATCGGGCGGCGATGAAAAAGAAACTCGCCAGGCGTGCCAGTGACGCCAATTAGCGGCGCGTCGATTGTGCTCCTTTCATGGACCTGTTTGACCGTCCCCGGTGATCGCGGCGATGCAATGGATGAACCATCCCACCGTTGTTTTCATTTGATCTGGTCTCTGGCGTCGCATGTTTTCCGCTCAATCAACGAGACGAAGTCCCCGACATTGGTCAGTTCCTCGATTTCCACGATGCGGAATTTCAGTCCGAAACGATACTCCGCCGCCGCGACAAGGGTGATATGAGTCATCGAATCCCATCCAGGAATGTCGTCAGCCGTCGCGTCCGGCGTCAGGACCAGCGCGCTATCAACGAAGACATCGCGAAACAGTTCGGTCAATTGAGAGAAAATGGTGGGGTGATCCATGATGTCAGACCTCCATGATGCGAACGGCTGCCGGGACTGAGCGAAGGTTCGTAAGGACTCGGAACAGGGGCGTCGCGCACACCGCCTTTCCGATTGGACGTCGATCGTCGCACCAGGCAACAGAGTCTGAGTTGCCACGATGATAGCTCGCGGCCGGAGTCATCCGCTGCGAACCATGATGGCGCGGGTTCCTATATTCGCCACGCCTGTTTCATCGGCCTCCTCCTTCGCAACCTGTCGTGGTTCGACGGCCTACGCGAAGAAGGTTAACGAAGCCCTTATGCGGCTGGTTTTTTGCCGACGGCGCGATGCAGCGGGTTGGCCATGAACAGCAACCCGTCATCCCGAGCGGCCAGGGTGGCGGCGCGCCAGACAGAGGTTTCGTCCTCGGTCAGTTGCGACAACACGTGGTCCTCCCGGTAGCGCCAGATCGGACCATCCGGGCGATCGAACGTCACCAGGGCAGGGAAGCCGGTCACCGCCTCGAAACCAGCAGCGCGCATGCGGCGGTACAAGCTGGCATCGGCCACCCCGCGCGGACCATTGGATTGCGGCGGAATCTCCGCTTTTCGGCGTATCGGATCGGGCAAAGCCAAATGCCACCATTGCGGCATGTCGATCGCGCGTACGATCACGCCCACCCGTCCGCCGGGTTTCACCACCCGGAGCAACTCTCGTAGCGCCAGATCGGCGTCGCATTCTTCCAGCACCGTGACGGTAAAGGCGTGATTGAAGCTCGCGTCGGGGAACGGCAGACGCTCGGCGTTGCCCTCGCGGAACGTGATCCGGTCCTCGTGTCCCTCCTCGGCGGCCAGCACCGCGGCCTCGCGCAGCAGGAATGGGTTGACGTCGGTGGCGGTGATCGGATTGGCCTCGCCGAACCTTCGCGCCACCAGGCGGTCGAGCGCGCCCGATCCGCAGCCAACGTCGAGGATCGTCTCGCCGGGCGCGGGGGCGATCACGTCAAACAGGCCCTGGATCATGCCGGCGTAGCTCGGTCCGGCCGCCCGGTCTTCCAGCGCCGCGACGCCGCCGAGATGACGGCCGCCCAGTACGATGACGGTGAAATGGCGGGCGAGGTCCGGGATCGCGGCCTCCCACTGCGACGGAGCGAGGAAGAAGGGCAGCAGGACCAAAGCAGGGCCTTTGCCGTGGACCTGCCAGGTGATCCCCGCGTGCAGACCCGCGCCCGCTTTCAGGCCGGGGACCGAGGCCTCGCCCGGAAGTGCTCGCAGGGCTTCGGCGATGGTCTCCGTGCGGTCCGCGATGACGTCCGCCCAGCCGGGAGCGTCGTATTGGGGGAGGATGATTCTCTGGGAGCCGGGAAGGCGGGGTTGGGCACGCCCCGTGACCTCCTCCGACATACCTCGCTCTCCGGAAATCATCACGATGCGAGAGGCGACCGCGGCGAAGGGCGTGGGGTCGAGGCGGGACGGCACGCACAGCATCAATCCGGCGATCCGGCCCGGATGCGCGGCGGCGAAGCCCGCGATGTCGCCCGGCATTTGCGTCGCGACGTGCGCGGTTTTGAGCCCCAGATGGTCCCAGAGGGAGATCAGCCGTCCGGTCAGTGTGAGTTCGCCGTTCATGTTGCCGCTTCCCCCCGTTCGAGACAGGATGCGGGATTGGGACCGGAAGGAGAAGCGCCGTGGCCGACCCTGACGAACTGCAGGACGCGCTGGCCGCGTTGTTGCCGCGGCTGTTGCGCGCGCTGGATCATCTGGAGGCGATCACGCGGCACATGCATCCGCCGCGGCTGCCCGAACTGGCGGCCTCGCTTGGACCGGACGACGGAGCGCTGATCGCGGCGCTGGGCAAGGTGCGTGAGGCTGCCTGGCCAGAGACAATGGCGCCATATCGAGACCAATTGATCGAGGCCGGAGACCGCATCCTGCGCGCGCATGACGGTCTGCGCGAGGCTGGGCGCTCGCCAGGTGGGGTGCGCGGTGCCTATCAGGCCACGCGACATCAATACCGGGCAATCGAGGCGCTTTATCCGCTGGCTCCGGCGTTGGCCTCCATCAGCCGGTTCTTCATCGAACCCGCGCGGCGGGATGACAAAGCGTTGCTGGCCCGGATCGCGGCGGCGCGGTGGGGGGAGCCGGATACCGGGGTATATCACTTCGCGAACGAGACAAATTCGCGAGGTGGGTTTTCGGTTTACGTGCCGGAGTATCTGACCGGGGAAACGCCCGCTCCCGTGGTGTTCGCGCTGCATGGCGGTTCCGGGCACGGGCGGGTGTTTCTGTGGAGCTGGCTACGGGAAGCGCGATCGCGGGGCTTCATTCTGGTCACGCCAACCGCCACGGGCGATACGTGGTCGTTGATGGAACCGGAGGTTGACTCCGCGCATTTGTCCCACGTTCTGGCTTATGTCCGCGAGCACTGGGCTGTCGATCCGTCGAAAATGCTGCTGAGCGGAATGAGCGATGGCGGCACTTTCACGCTGTTGAGCGGACTTGATAGTGAGTCGCCGTTCACGCATCTCGCGCCGGTGGCGGCCTCGTTTCATCCGTTACTGGTGACGATGACGGAACCGCGGCGGATTCAGGGATTGCCGGTCTATCTGGTACATGGCGCATTGGACTGGATGTTTCCGATCACGACCGGAAGGACGGCCAATCAGACTTTGACAATGGCCGGCGCGAAGGTGACATTCCGGGAAATCGAGGATTTGTCGCATACGTATCCGAGGGATGAGAACGGCGCGATTTTGAATTGGTTGATGGGGTGAACGACGTGCGGTGCCACACACGATAATGGCATTACCGCACGGTAATTGAAACGACTTTTTCGTTCATGGGCAACACCGGAGCAATTTTCCATCTGGTTGCGTTGGGCCGGTATCTTTCAAATCGTCATGGCCCGGCTTGTCCGGGCCATGGACGAGGGAGGGGGTTGTCCCGATGCAATCCGATCGAATATTGCTCTAAAAACTTAATTGCTTGCTTCATTTTTGAAGGGAGGGCAACCTTGGATCGGTCAGCGATGACAGCGCCCGCGAACGGGAATCCGGCAAGGTATGTGTGGCCGACTTCGGACTCAATGCGCCTTCAACTCCTCCCCCACCAACCTCTCCACCCATTTCGCCATTTCCGTATGATCCGCGCCCGAACCGTACAATGCCTCCGCGGAAACGATCATCTCCCTCACCAGCGCGCTCAACGGCGCCGCGGTCCCGGTCTCCCGCCCGACCTGCAACGCGATGGACAAATCTTTCGCCAGCAGCCCCATCGTGAAGCCCGCGTCGAACTTCCGCGACAGCACGAACTGGCGAAACTTCTTCAATGTGGAATTGTTCATTCCGGTCGCCGCGTTCAGCACGTCGGTCATGACCGCGGGATCGAGCCCGAATCGTTGCCCGATCAGCAGTGCCTCGATCCCGATCAGAAATCCGCCGGTGCTGACCATGTTATTGAGCGCTTTCATTGCCTGACCCGAGCCGACCCCGCCCGTTCGCAGGACCGTGCCCATCGCCGACAATACCGGCATCGCGCGGTCGATCACCGGGGCCTCACCGCCAACCATGATCGCCAGTTCGCCGGTCCTCGCCCGCGGCACGCCGCCCGACACTGGCCCGTCGATCATATGGCCGCCAAGCGCCACCACTTGCTCGGCCAAACGCTGCGTGACAGACGGCACGCCCGAACTCATTTCGACGATGATTGTCCCGGGCTTCATGCCGGCGAAGATGTTGTCGTCACCTCCACCCAGCACGTGCTCGACGATCGCGCTCGTGGGCAGCATGGTGACGATGACGTCCGATCCGGCGGCGAGTTGCCGCAGCGTGTCCGGCGCGGTGCCACCAATCTGCTGGACGAAATTATTCGCGACCTCTCGCCGCGAGTCATTGATCAGAACCGGGAACCCGGCCTTCACGAGGCAAGCGGCCATCGGCCAGCCCATGTTACCGGTGCCGATGAAGCCAACAGTGGGTTTGTCAACCATGATCGATTTCCCTCAACAAGTCTGATGAATATCCGGAACGATCACCCGCTTGATCCAACGCGGCGGCAGGTCCAGGAGACCGCCTGACGGTCTGCGCCACCGTTCGCGAAAACTTCGCTTCGATATTCGGGGCGATTGGACACATGCATCATGGCGGGTCTCCTTCGGTCCCGGAATCGACCGGAACGTAGAGATTGCGCGATGGAGCAACAAGCGGTTCACTCCGCCCCCTCAGTCCAAGGGGAAACACGAGATGGCGATCACCTACGAAATCCTGGCCCTTCGCTATGCCATCCTGGATGGCGGACGGTTGCAGTACCAAAACTATCTGTTGCCGGACGACCATGCGGCGCCCGATCCGCTGGACTTCCTGATCTTCGCCATCCGGGGTCCAATCGGGACAGCAAACCCCCGCACCATCGTCATGGACACCGGGTTCAACGCCGCGTCCGCCGCTCGCCGAGGCCGCGAATTGCTGCGCACGCCGGCCCAGGCGCTGCTGGACGCCGGCATCGATCCGGCCGAGACCAAGGATGTGATCCTCACCCATATGCACTGGGATCACGCCGGCGGCATGGAATATTTTCCGAAGGCAATGTTCCATTTGCAGGCATCGGAAATGAGTTTTTGCACCGGGGTCTGCATGTGCGAGCCGCATATCCGCCGTCCCTTCGACGTTGACGACGTCAAAAGCGCGGTGGGCGCCTTGTACAGCGACCGCATGCGCCTGTATGATGGCACCGTGGAGGTCGCCCCGGGCATCACTCTCCACCTGATCGGCGGCCATTCGGGTGGCATTCAGTCCATCCGCGTTCCGACCGCGCGCGGCAACGTGGTACTGGCGGGCGATGCCGCCCATATGTGGGGCAACATTCGCAAGCGGAACCCTTTCCCGCTGGTGATCGACGTTCCGCGAATGATCCGGGGTTACGACATCATCAACAGCCTCGCCGACGGGCCGGACCACGTCATTCCCGGTCACGATCCCTTGATCCTGAAACGGTTCCCGGCGTTGAACGGCAATCCGGAAATCGTGCGCCTCGATCTGCCGCCCATCGCCTGAGCAACCACGCCTGACAAAAGGTAACAAGCTGCCCCGCCGCCGTCTCTTCGCCCGTCGCGAGATCGCCATCGCCAATCCCCCAAGGCGGCGGTGGGTCCGGGGAATCGCTTTGAGCGTGCTGGCGAGCCTGCCATTGCTGGCGTTCCTGGGGTTCGGCGTGCTTTGGCTGACAGTGCCGCCGGACCATCAAACCCTGCGCGCCGCCTCCCTGTCCGCCGCGGTGGACATCAGCTTCGACGGCAACGGCGTGCCGCGGGTGCGCGCGGCCAACGAAAAGGACGCCGCGTTCGCGATCGGCTTCGTCCATGCGCGCGATCGCATGTTTCAGTTGGAGCTGATGCGCCGCGCCGCCGCCGGCCGGCTGTCGGAAATCGCCGGCCCAGAAACGCTGCCGATCGACAAACAGATGCGTGTCTTCGGCCTCGCGCGCCTCGCGGAGGGCGACGTCGAAGCCCAATCGCCGGCAGCGCGGGTGTTGCTGGAGGCCTACGCCGCTGGCGTGAATCTTTGGATCGCCGACCGGGGCCGCTTCGCCGCGATGGAGTTCCTGGTATTGGGCGCGCCGGAGCCTTGGCGGCCCGCCGATAGCCTGCTGTGGGGCCGAACGATGGGACTTTGGCTGTCCAGCAACCATCGCGCGGAACTCGCTCGCCTGGCTCTGCGCGAGAAGCTTCCACCGTCGATGCTGGAACAGCTCTGGCCGCCGAATCCGCGGCCGCTCGGCCCGCAGGCCGCGTTGGTCGATCCGGGCCGGGCCATGGCAACCACGGCCGAGGCCCTGCTGGCCGCCCTTCCCACCTTCCCCGCGCCCTTCACCATCCCCTCAACCGCCTCCAACGCCTGGGCGGTGGACGGCCGCTGGTCCGATACCGGTGCCCCACTTCTGGCGGGCGATCCACATCTGGGTTTCGGCTTCCCGGGCCTGTGGTATCTGATTCGCGTCGAAACGCCGGTCGGTGTGCTGGCCGGCGCGACCGCGCCGGGGGTGCCGTTTCTCATTCTCGGGCATAACGGCAAGGTCGCCTGGACCTTCACGACCACGGGCGCCGACACGCAGGACGTCTACCTGGAGCCGCCCGAGGCCGCCGTCACCTCTCGTGAGGAGCGGATCAGGGTCCGCGGCCAACCGGATGTCGTACTGACCGTGCGGGAAACGCGGCATGGCCCGATCATCAGCGATATTTTGCGGGACTCGACGCCGGTCCTGGCCGTCGCCATGGCGAATCTGCGGCCCAGAGATACCGGCGCCTCCGGCTTGCTGGCACTGAACCACGCTCGGACGGTGGAGGAGGCGGGCCGTGCCGCCCCGCTTATTACCTCACCCGTGCAGAACCTGATGGTCGCGGATCGCGCGAAGATCGCATTGTATGTCACCGGTCGCGTTCCGATCCGGCGCGCCGGCGACGGTTGGGCTCCGGTGCCAGGGATCGCCACCTCGACGGTGGCCCAGGATGGCTCTGGGCTGACCGGCGGCGACGACGCCTATGGCTGGTCTGGTTTCGCCTCCGGTGAGAAGTTGCCGCGGATCGTCGCACCGGCCAGTGGCCGGTTGATCAATGCCAACGAACCGGTGGCGCCTTCGGATTTCCCCGTTTTCATGGGCCGCGACACGTTCCGCGACTGGCGCGCGCGCCGCATCAGGACGTTGTTGGACGGCGCGCCAAAATTCTCCTCCAGCGATTTCGCGGCGATGCAGGTCGATGTGCTTAGCCCCTATGCGGCCGCGTTGCTGCCCGTTCTGCGCGTGGTGCCAGGGGCGCCTCGGGTACTCCGCGACTGGGACGGGGCGATGACGGAAAACGACCCGAGGCCGTTGATCTTCAGTACTTGGATGCAAGCGTTCGACCTGGCCGTGCGGGCACGGGCCAACATTCCCGCGAGCGCCCGCGCGCCGTTGTTCGACTTCGTGCCGTACGTCCTATCTCCGGCGGGCGCGCACTGGTGCGGTGGAGATTGTTCCCCGCTGTTGAACGCGACATTTGAAAGTACGATGTCCGCCCTGGCCACGCGGTTTGGTCCCGATTTCACCACCTGGCGATGGGGGACCGTCCATCAGGCCATCTTCGCGCATCCCTTCCTGCGCTCGGTACCTGTCCTGGGAACGCTGACAACATTAAGAATCGCGGTACCCGGTGATGGAACCACGCTCGATCGTGGTGACATGAATGAGGCGCTGGAGGCGGTTCATGGTGCAAGCTATCGTGGCGTCTACGATCTTGCCGATCTGGATCGGAGCCTTTTCGTCACGGCTCCGGGCCAATCTGGCAATCCCATCAGCCGCCATGCACGCGATTTCCTGACGCGGTGGCGCGATGGGGCGATGGTGCTGTTGGGGCCACGGCCGGTCGAGGTGACCGCCTCCGTGCGGCTGGAGCCATGAAAGGCATGACCGAAATGGTCCGGGACGAAGACTTCATCACTGGCGTCGTGGCCCGCCGCTGCCTCGCCTGGCTGTTCGACTTCGCGCTGATTTGCGTCTTGTTTGTCCCGGTCTTCTTGCTCCTCACCTTGTTTGGACTCCTGACACTGGGGCTGGGATTTGGCGCGATGGCTTTACTGCCGGTGATGCCGCTGCTGTATCATTTCTTGAGTTTGCTACGCACCTCCAGCGCCACCCCGGGCCAGGCGCTGATGGGCCTGACCGTGCGCCGCGATGCCGATCTCGGACCGCCGACCGGATTGCAGGCGCTCATCTTCACCGTGGTATTTTACGTGACGATGGCCACGTCCGGACTTCTGTTGCTCATCGCGATGTTCACCGTGCGCCGCCGGACGTTGCATGACCTGGCGAGTGGCCTCGTGGTCGTTCGGCGCACCGCCTTTGAGGCCTGGCGGCGAGACGGGATTGGTCCGCGAGGCGACCCAAGCCGATATCCTTATTGACCCCGCGGCCGCGACCCTGGAACATGCAAAGCGGATCGACCGCATGAATTTCAAAACCCCTCGCCGCCCGCAATTCTTCTACACCACCGCCCCGCTGCCGTGCCCCTACGTGGCCGGACGGACGGAGCGGAAGGTCGTGACCGAGATCGCCGGGCCGGGTACCGAATCGCTGCACGATCGATTGTCACGCGCCGGATTTCGCCGCAGCCACAATATCGCCTATGCTCCGGTCTGCCCGTCCTGTCAGTCCTGCATCCCGATCCGCATTCCCATCGCCACATTTCAGCCGGGCGGCACCCTGCGCCGTATCGCCAAACTCAACGCTCACCTTGAAGGCTTCGAGGTGGCACCACGCGCGACGGCGGAGCAATTCCAGTTGTTCCAGCGCTATCAGCAGGCCCGCCACCGCGAAGGCGACATGGCCACCATGAGCTTCTACGACTACCGCGCCATGGTGGAGGACACGCCGGTCGAGACCACCATGGTGGAATTCCGCGACTCCGATACGCAGCTGATCAGTGCCTGCCTGATGGACCGGCTCGGCGATGGATTGTCGGCTGTCTACAGTTTTTACGCCCCGGCGATGGAAAAGCGGTCGTTGGGCACACACGCGATCCTATGGCTGATCGACCGGGCCCGGTCGTTGGGATTGCCGTATGTCTACCTGGGCTACTGGGTGCCGGAAAGCCGGAAGATGGCCTACAAGGCGCGCTTCCGCCCGTCCGAGGTGCTGGTGTCCGGCACGTGGCGGACCCTGACCGACTCGGACGTCGCGATTGCCGATGGCCCGGTCATGGAACCGTCGTTGGTCACGGAGCCAACGGTCTGACCGGCGCGCCTCCTTTGGCCGAGCCTGAGTGGTTGCTTTGGGCGCGCGAACTGCTGGCGACCGCGCAAACCGGCCTCAACTTCACCACGAATCCTTACGACAAGGAACGCTATGAGGCGCTTCGCCGCCTGGGCGCCAGGATCATGGCCGGGCATACCGCGGCCGACCCGACCCGGATCGAGGCGTTGTTCGCCGCCGAAACCGGATACGCCACGCCGAAAGTAGGTGTGCGCGGCGCGGTCTTCGACGCTTACGGCCGCATCCTTCTGGTTCGCGAAACCGTGGACGACCACCGCTGGACGCTTCCCGGCGGATGGGCCGAGGTGAACCAGACGCCTTCGGAATCAGTGGTGCGCGAGGTGTACGAGGAATCCGGTTACCACGCGCGCGCCATCAAACTGGCCGCGGTCTGGGATCGTGCCAGGCAGCGCCACCCTCCCGCGTTGTACTCGGTGACAAGACTGTTCTTCGTCTGCGCGCTAGAGGGTGGGACGGCGCAAACCAGCCTGGAAACCAGCGGTCACGGCTGGTTCCATGAGGGTGAGGTGCCGGAAGATCTGTCTCTGGGCCGGACCTCGCCGCACCATATCGCCCGGATGTTCGCGCACTGGCGCGACCCCGGGATGGCGACCGAGTTCGATTGAGGCCAATGACATCATGATCGCCCTTCGCTCCGCCGTCCCCGATCACCATGGTCCCGCGGGTCCGAGCCACGTGTCTCCTTGTGATCGCGCGGCAACGCTGGACTGGCGGTGATGCCTTGAGCGCCCTGACCGAGCCCGCCCGCGCCTTCTGCGAACGCGCTCGCGTCGCCCGGCTGGCGACCGCCGATGCAAAGGGCCGGCCGCATCTGGTGCCCGTTTGTTACGGGGTCATTGATGACTCGCTCTACATCACCATCGATGAAAAGCCGAAACGAACCGATATCCCCCTGAAACGGCTGCGTAACATCGCCGAAAATCCCGAGGTCGCGGTGACCATCGATCGTTGGGACGAGGATTGGCGCCACCTCGCGTGGGTCATGTTGCGCGGGCGAGCTGAAATCCTGAACGACGGGGACGAACACGACCGCGCCCAGGGCCGGCTGCGCGAACGGTATCCGCAGTATTTGACGATGGAGATCGCGGCTTTGCCGGTGATCGCGGTGCGCATCGCCCGTGCCAGTGCCTGGGGCAATCTGGACGGTTGAGCCGGAACATCCGACAAACGGCGGACCAGGGAGGCATGCATGCGGGGACTGACGGGCAAGCGCGCGATCGTCACGGGTGGCGGCAGCGGTATCGGCCGCGCGACAGTCCTGCGGCTGGTGGAAGAAGGCTGCGAGGTGGGCATTTTCGACATAGATCAAGCGGGTGCCGAGGCGACCGCGGCTATGTGCGGCGGCCATGCCCGGGCCTGGCGGACCGACATCGCCGACCGTGCGTCCGTGGAACAGTCCGCCGCGGCGTTCGAGCGCGAAATCGGTCCCGCCGAGTTGCTGGCCAATGTCGCCGGGTGGGACCGGATGATGAACTTCATGGATACGGACACCGCGTTCTGGGACAAGATCATCGCCATCAACTTGTATGGTCCGTTACACATGCATCACGTCGTGGTGCGCGGCATGGCGGAGCGGGGATTCGGCCGGGTGGTGAACGTCTCCTCGGACGCTGGCCGGGTCGGCTCGTCAGGCGAGGCGGTCTACAGCGCCTGCAAAGGCGGCATCATCGCGTTCACCAAAACAATGGCACGCGAACTCGCGCGCCGGAACGTGACCCTGAACGTGCTGTGTCCTGGGCCGACCGACACGCCATTGTTCGACGCGATCAAAGCCGATTCACCCAACGCCGCGAAAATCGGCGAGGCCCTGGCGCGCGCGGTACCCCTGCGCCGGATCGGCACGCCCGAGGACTTTCCCGGAACCATCGCATTCCTGCTGTCTGACGACGCCGCTTACATCACCGGGCAAACGATCTCGGTGTCCGGAGGGCTGACGATGGTCTGACGGCACGGTCGAGGCACCCCGTCATCCATCAGCAATTCTCATTTTGGCTGCTGATGCTTGCTTTTTCGTCATCCTCCGGCGTGACCGGAGGATCGGTAGCGGCACATATCCGGGTATAATAGCGCCGGAAAGCGAGGCGTGGTGCCGCTCCGGATCCTCTGGTCGCGCCGGAGGATGACGATTGGGGAGAAGTCAGCAGCCAAAATGAGATTTGCTGGTCATCCAACCGAACGAAGCAAAGGAACGTCCCACATGACGGAAATTGACGGTTACGAGGTTCTCGGCCTGGGCATCTACTTTGAAGACCTGCCGCTGGGCCGCAAATTCCGCACCATCGGCCGCACCTTGACGGAGGCCGACCTGGTGAACTTCATCAGCGTCACCGGCCTGACCGAAGTGCTGTTCTCCAACACCGAGTTCCTGAAGAACGAAAGCGACATCAAAGAACGGGTCGTGCCCGGTGCGATGGTCTATTCTTTCGCCGAGGGCCTGCTGACCCATGCCACGATGCAGCACACCGGCTTCGCTTTTCTGAACATGGAATTGAACGTCCACGCGCCGACCTTCGCGGGCGATACAATCCACGTGGAGTGCGAGGTGGTCGAAAGCCGCCGCAGCAAGAGCCGGCCGAATCGCGGGCTGGTGCGGACAATGAACCGAATCGTGAAGCAGGACGGGACGCTGGTCCTGACCTATAATCCGTTGCGCATGGTGAAAGCGCGGACTGAGGGGTGACCGGCGCGGGCCGCTTCGGCCGGTGGCCGGAATCCGCCCAATTCGAAAAAAAGTGGCGGTGCCGAAGCACCGCCAAGTTTAGGGAGGAAACGTCCAAGAAAGCAGACAGCTCGGTCAATGACCGCGTTGCTGCGCTGCACAATCTAGCCGGGAGGGGTGGGGCGCGCAAGCGTATTTTTGCATTGCAGCATTGCTTTTTTGTTGGACAGTTTCAGTGATCCAAACCGCTTGCCTGTTTACGGTCCATTAAGCTTTCCCCGGTAGGTTCCGGGACATGGCCCGCTTCCCCTTCCTCGCCACGCTGTTCTGCGTCCTGACCGGAACCGCTGACGCGACACCACTCCCAATCACAGCCGTGGCGCCCGGCGAACAATGCCGGACCGCGATCGCGATCGCCGAGCGAGGGCATGGCATCCCTCCCCAATTGCTCGCCGCGATCGGGCGCGTGGAAAGCGGTCGCCGCGACCCCGCCTCTGGGGTTTGGGGGGCCTGGCCATGGACCATCAATGCCGAGGGCCAAGGGGCTTATTTCAACACTCGGGCCGAAGCGATCGCGGCGGTGGAGGCATTGCGCGCCCGAGGCGTCCGCTCGATCGATGTCGGCTGCATGCAGGTCAATCTGATGCACCATCCCGCGGCCTTCCCGAACCTGGATCGGGCCTTCGAGCCCGCTGTGAACGCCGACTATGCCGCGCGCTTTCTGGTCCGTTTGTTTGGTCAGACCGGAGATTGGACAAAGGCCACGGCCCGCTATCACTCCGCCAATCCGGCCCAGGGGGAACCGTACGCCGGCAAAGTCGCCTCGTTCTGGCCGGAGGAGCAGCGCAAGGCAGGCTCGATGCCCCCGCCCATCCCTCCGGGACGGGTCAGTGCCTTCGCCGGTCCGATCCCACCGTTCCCCACGCCACGGCCTCGCCGGGTCCTGCCGCTTCACGGGATGTTCGCGGGCGCGGCTCCTCCGCCGCCGAGCGCGATCCCGTCGCAACCGATCCAATCGTTCGCTGGCGGAATCCCCGCGCCGAACCCTGGGCGAGGCCTGGATTTCTACCGGGCCACGCCGATCCGCTTCGCGATGCCGTTCCGCCTGGTCGTCGGGCTTCCACCCAGACTGTTCCGATAACCAGCCACTGGCTTGACCGGCAACGATGACACGGCCATCCCATGCGGGCATTTCCGCATGAGGTCCGTCATGGCAACGCTCCAGCCTTTGTCCTCCACCACCCTTCCACCGGGCATCCGAACCCGAATGATCGACGGGATCAACGGATTGTCAGTGCACATCCTGGAGGCCGGGTTCGAATCCGAGGGGCGGCCCATGGTGCTGTTGCTGCATGGATTTCCCGAGATCGCCTACTCCTGGCGCAAAGTGATGGTGCCGCTGGCCGAGGCGGGATTTCATGTCGTGGCGCCGGATCTACGCGGATATGGACGCACCACGGGTTGGGACGCCAATTACGACGGCGATCTGAATTCATTTCGTATGTTGAATTTACTGCGCGACGCCATGGGCCTGCTCGCCGCTCTGGGTCGAACATCCGTGACCGCGGTCGTCGGGCACGATTTCGGCGCCTCGGTCGCGGCATGGTGCGCTCTGGTACGGCCCGACGTGTTCCGGTCGCTGGTCCTGATGAGCGCGCCTTTCTCCGGCCCCCCGGCGTTGACACCCACCGCTTCGGTCGCGGTAGATCCCGTGCATGCGGCGCTGGCGGCGCTGGACCGGCCGCGGAAACATTACCATTGGTATTACTCGACCCGTCCAGCCAACGAAAACATGTGGCATTGCCCGCAAGGCGTGCAGGCGTTTCTACGCGCCTATTACCATCACAAAAGCGGCGATTGGACTTCGAACAAACCATTCCGCCTGGCGTCCTGGTCAGCGGGCGAGCTGGCGAAAATGCCGACTTACTACATCATGGACGCCGCTTGCGGCATGGCGGAAACCGTCGCCGCGGAAATGCCGTCCGCTTCCGAAATCGCCGCGTGCCGCTGGCTGACGGAGGCGGAGTTGGCGGTCTACGCCGGCGAATACACGTGCAATGGATTCCAGGGCGGACTGCAATTATATCGCTGCCGCACCGAAGGCATCGGCCTCGGCGACTCGCAGGTATTCGCCGGCCGGACCATCGATGTGCCATCCTTGTTTATCTCCGGGCGCAGCGACTGGGGCGTTTACCAATCGCCCGGCGCGCTCGAGCGGATGAACGGCACCAGTTGCACCGCGATGCGCGGCGTCCACCTGATCGAAGGCGCGGGCCATTGGGCACAACAGGAGCGTCCGGAAGAGGTCGTCGCTTTGTTGCTGGGATTCCTTAAAACGGCGTGACGCCAAGGCGCTGCCGAATAGCTGGTTCCGGCCCGAAAGGGGCGTCGAGCGGACCAAAACGTTCGTCATGGGTGCGCCATTTCCGGACCACGGTCGCATTCCAATAACCGGACGCTTACTACGCGGCCGATCGCCTGGCAGCCGCGAAAGCGAGCCGAACCCAGGTGACGCGCAGGTCGGGATCGTCGAAGGCGTCGACCGGAAACGACCAATACGGCATGTCCACCGTTTTTCCGCTGCGAAATTGATAGGTCCATTGAGAGCACCCTGCCGCCCGGAACTGAGGCGCGGTCTCGCGGTCGGCCTTGAGCAGGACCTCACCATGCATCAAGGCGCCGACGATCAGACCCCGGTGATAGATTCCCTTCCCGGCAAACAGCCGTTTGATTGTCACCGCGCCGAGGCCGGCGAAGATCTCCTCGATGTCCGAATTATCCATGTCACGCTCCCTGGCGGGCTGCCCCGGATAACTACTCGAAGGCCAGGACCGCATCCGATAATTCATGCCGCCCGGCACCGCGAGAAGAGGCGCCCTGCGTGCCGGCGCCGTCCGGTGACGATACCATGGCGCAGTCGGTCCATGCGGCAAACCCGTCGTACCGGTCCTTGCCGTAACCAACCGGATATCGTCCAACGCTTTCATAACCAAAGAGAGACACGGCTATGTCGTCAACCAGGCAGACCGATCTCGATACACTGGGCGCCCTCAACCGCGACTACATCCGTTCCGTGCAGCACGGCGACGTCGCGCGGTTCGACGCCATCCTGGCCGAGGATTTTTATTGCTCAAACCCCGATGGCACGCTGATCGACCGGTCTGGGTTTCTGGCCCAGACAGCGCGGCCCGTGACGATCGCCAACCTGACGGCGCACGACGTCCTGATCCGGCTGTTCGGCGACAGCGCCATTATCCATGCCCGCACCAACTATACCCTGCCCGGCGGACAGCAGGCCCATGGCCGCTATACCGATGTCTGGGTCCGTCAGGCCGATGCCTGGCGTTGCGTGTCCGCCCATGTGACCCGCGGCTGAATCGGCGCGCGATCCGGCAAGACGCGAACGATCCCTCAACGAGTCACGATCCGTCCGCCCGGCATCGGCGCGGGCACACCGGTCGTTCCCGGCAAACTTAGCGGCAACCCGCGTGCCACTCGCGCGGCGAGGAAGCCGAAACACTGCGCCTCAAGCGCGTCGCCATCCCAGCCAACGGTTTCGACCGCCTCCACTCGTACACCCAGGGCCGCACAGAGTGCCGTCATGATCGCGGGATTGTGCCGGCCACCCCCGGAAACCAGCCAGCGCCGTGGCCGCGAGGGGAACGCCGACCCGGCGACCGAGGCGGCCGTGAACGCCACCAAGGTCGCCGCCCCGTCCGCCGGTGACAACGCGTCCAATCCGCTCGCTGCGAGCGAGCGGGAAAAATCCAGCCGGTCGAGCGACTTTGGCGCAGGCCGGGCGAAATACGGATGCGCCATCAACCGCGCCAAAACCGCCCCATCCGCCGTCCCGGACCTTGCGAGCGCGCCATCCCGGTCGAATCGTTGTCGGGTGTGTCGCGTTATCCAATCATCCAGTGGACCATTGCCTGGCCCGGTGTCGAAGGCGATCAAATCCCCGTCCTCGGGGCCGATCCATGTCACGTTCGCGACACCGCCAATGTTCAGCACCGCCAGTGGCCGGTCCAGGTTCCGCGCCAGAGCCGCGTGATACATCGGCGCCAAGGGCGCACCTTCGCCGCCCGAAGCGACGTCAGCCGAGCGAAAATCGTGCGCCACGGGAATACCGGTTTCTCTCGCCAGCAGCGCGGCATCCCCCACTTGCCAGGTCCGGCGCCGGTCGGGTTGGTGCAGAATGGTCTGACCGTGGAACCCGATCAGGTCGGCTGGCCTGTCCAGTGCCCGCACCGCGCGGACATGGCACTCGGTCAGCCGGGTTACGGCGCTGACCAGGCGCGCATCCCCAGGCGCAAGGCTCGGGGCAAGATCGAGGATATGGCGAAGGTCACTCCGCAGCGCGTCGTCGTAGGGCATGGTCAGCGCCGGACCGAACGCGGTCACGGACTCGCCATCCGTCTCCAGCCACGCGGCATCGACCCCGTCCAGCGAGGTTCCGCTCATCAGTCCAATCGTGCGCGGCATGTTCCTATCTTACCCGTCCCCTGGTAATCAGCGGCCAGATCACTCCAGCACGGGCCTTCCCGCATGACCACCGGCGATTTTCTGTCCGAGGCCGCCGCACGCGGCTTCATCTTCCAATGCACCGACCAGGCGGCGCTCGCTGAGGTCATGAAAAGAGGCCCGATCCGCGCGTATATCGGATTCGATTGCACTGCGGACAGCCTGCATGTCGGCAGCCTCGTGCAGATCATGATTCTGCGCCTGCTACAGAAATACGGCCACAAGCCGGTGGTCCTGATGGGCGGCGGGACGACGCGGATTGGCGACCCCTCGGGCAAGGACGAGTCGCGCCAAATGCTGTCCGACGACGCGATCGCGGCCAACATGGCCGGCATCCGGCGTTGTTTCGGGCCGTTCCTGCGGTTCGGCGACGATGCGTCCGGTGCGATCATGGTCAACAACGCCGACTGGCTGGACAAGCTGTCCTATATCGGCCTGCTGCGCGACGTCGGCACTCATTTCACGGTCAACCGCATGTTGACGTTCGATTCCGTGAAGCTGCGCCTGGATCGTGAGCAGCCGCTGACTTTCCTCGAATTCAACTACATGATTCTGCAGAGCTACGACTTTCGCGAATTGAACCGCCGGAATGGCGTGGTGTTGCAGATCGGCGGCTCCGACCAGTGGGGCAACATCGTTTCCGGAATGGAACTGACGCGGCGCAGCGATGGCAAGCCTGTGTTTGGGCTTACGACGCCGCTGATTGCCACCGCGTCGGGCGCGAAGATGGGGAAAACGGCCCAGGGCGCGGTGTGGCTGACGGATGACCGGATGTCGGCGTATGAATACTGGCAGTTCTGGCGCAACACCGAGGACGCCGACGTCGGCCGTTTCCTGCGTCTGTTCACAGATATTCCGCTGGATGAGATCGCCCGGCTGGAATCGCTGGCGGGTGCGGAGATCAACGAGGCAAAAAAAGTCCTCGCGACTGCCGCGACCGCACTGGCGCATGGTCAGGCCGACGCGGATGAGGCCGCCGAGACCGCTCGCCGCGCGTTCGAGGAAGGCGAGGCCGCGGATACGCTACCCACCGTTTCCTTGCCGCGCGCCGACCTCGAAACCGGCATCCCGGCATTCCGGCTGTTCGCGTTGGCGGGCCTCGCCGCGAGCAATGGAGAGGCACGGCGGTTGATCCGCGGCGGTGGAGCGCGCGTGAACGACATCGCGGTGACCGAGGAAGGCCAGACGATCTCGTTGCGAGACACAAGAGAGGGAGCGATCAAATTGTCCTCTGGCCGGAAGCACCACAGGTTGGTGCGAGCGGCGTAGTCGAGATCGAGGACGCGATCGAATCTAAATGTTGCCGGATATGTTTCCGGCTATATCCCTGCTCCTGAGCTGAGGAGCTTCCAGTGGCAGGCGCACGGCAAGAAGCTCTGACAACAGCAATTCTCATTATGGCTGCTGACCTCTCCCAAATCGTCATCCTCCGGCGCGACCGGAGGATCCGGAGCGGCACCACGCCTTGCTTTCCGGCGCTATTATACGCGGATATGTGCCGCTACCGATCCTCCGGTCACGCCGGAGGATG
>SHWL01000071.1 GCA_009693865.1 Acetobacteraceae bacterium
GACCACCAGACCGATGGAGGTAACGATCGACGCCCAGGTGCCGGACAACAGAGAGGCTGGTTTCTTGCGCATCCGGGGTGAGAATCGTACTGCGCCGTGACCGTGCAAGCCTTAGATTCGCGCGTATGGGGCGCCGCCCTCTGGACTCCGGCCAAGGGCAGTGGCCCTTGGAACCATGACTTTTGGTCCGGGGATCGGAGGGCCTGCTCGTTTGAAAATACGAACGAGCAGGCCCTCCGATCCCCGGACCAAATAAATCGCGGTCCAGGGACCGTGTCCCTGGTGGGGTCGAGGGGCGACGCCCCCGCGGGGTCCGGGGCGGAGCTCCGGCACTTCACGCCCTTGCCATGCACGGGCCGCCTGTTTCACATGCGGCGGCGAAACGCCAACGTGTCCGAAGGTCCAGTCATGGAACGTCCTGAGATTCTCCGCCGCGAGATTCGTGCCCTGATATTCGATCAATATGGCACGATCGTCGACATGCAGCAGGGGCTGACGGCGGCGGTGGAGCCATTTCTTTATGCGAAAGGTTGGGCGGGGAACGCCAACAGTTTTGTCACCTGGTGGCGGCGCACGCACTTCGAAAACTCGATGATCGACGCGCTGTGCGACCGCGGTCACACCCCGTACCGCCAGATTGGCCATCGCGCGGTGTCGCAGGTCATGGACCGTTGCGGCTTCAGCTATACCCAGGATGAAGTGCGCTGGCTGGTGTCGGAGATCGAGACTCTGACGCCGTTCCCGGACGTGATCGGCGCGCTGCATCGTCTGCGCGAGGCGGGGTACAAGCTGGTGATTCTGTCGAATGGCGACCGCGACATGCTGGAGGCCGCGGCGCCTCACATTGGGTTTCCGTTCGACCGCGTCATCTCCGTGCAGGAGGCGGGCTATTTCAAGCCGCACTGGAAAACCTATGCCAAGGCCGAGGAACTGATCGGTCTCGACCGCTCGGCTTGCCTGTTTGTCGCCAATCACGCGTTCGATTGCGTCGGCGCGAAGTCCTGGGGCATGCGGACCGCCTTTATCGACCGCCGCCGACGCCCGTTCGGGGAAACGCCGCACCAGCCGGACTTGATTGTCCGGGACTTCGCGGAGCTCGCCGCGGCGATGGTGGAGCCCTTGGGCGCGGCGTCTTGAACCTCGATTCGTTTCTGGTCAGCGATGCCCGGCGCTTCCGGGTCACCGCCGAGATCCGGTATTCCGACCTGGACCCCAACGAACACGTGAACCACGCGCGGTACCTGATCTATCTGGAGGAAGCGCGGCTCGCGTTCCGCCGCCTGCTGGATCGTGAATTGGGACTACCGGAGACGGTGACCTGGCCGATCGCGGAGCTGACGATTCGCTACCGCCGCTCGGCGGTTTATCCGGGCACGCTGACGGTCGAACTGGCCCCGGTTCATGTCGGACGCACGTCTTTCTCGCTTGGTTACGGGATTTTCGACCGGGACGGCTGTGTCGCGGTGGCGATGAACCGGAGCGTCTGTGTCGATCGGGCCACGTCAGGTCCGGTTCCGATCGCCGAAAATATCGCCGCGCGGCTGCGGGAAATGGGCCGGTTGGCCTGAAGCGAGCCCGCGAACCGGGCGAAAACAACACGAGATCGAAGGATTCGTGCCGGGCAGGCGTAAAATCAGCCGAATCTTGTTGTTTGACGCGAAGAATCTATTGCCCGACTCGTGCCGCCATGGTGTGGTCCGCACGGTACAAGTGCTGAACAGTGAGGATTCCATGCCCGCAGCAAAAAAGGCCGCTCCCGCGAAAAAAGCGGCCGCTCCCGTGAAGAAGGCCGCCGCCAAAGTCGCCGCGCAGGCAACGGTCACCCTGAAACAAATCGCGGCGGGAGTTGCCGCGAATCACGAAATCTCCAAAAAGCTGGCGGAGGCGGTGCTCGACGATCTGGTCAAAGCGACCTCGCAGCACCTGAAAAATGGTGACAAGGTCCGTCTGACGGGTCTCGGCATTCTGCAGGTGCGGGCGCGCGCCGCCCGCATGGGGCGCAACCCGGCGACCGGTGAGGCGATCAAGATCAAAGCGAGCAAGAAGATCGCGTTCCGTCCGGCCAAGGAACTTAAAGAGTCAGTCTGACACATCGGGTCAGGCGGGCGGGTCAGGCGGGCGGATCCGCCGGAAGACTTCGCGGCGTCTTCCGGCCCTTCGCGTTTGGCGAGGTGTGAGGCTTACCCAGCCATTCCAATCAGTACCAGGTCGAACGTAATACACACCGGATTCTCGCCGCGCGCGAGACGGCCTTCGTGGACCTGTCCCGCCATATCCACGACCATCAGGTCGAGGGTCGCGGTGCCGTTTCGAACCTCGCCGCTGGTGACCCGTACCTCGGTCGCGTGATCCCGCACTTCGCGCCCGTCTGTGAATCGCGCGCCGATCAGGCTGCCGACGCTGCCAACGATGGTGGCGTTGGGCATGCCATGGTCATGGGCGATGGTTTCGATGGCGGTCACGATGTCCTCGTTCGGCCGCACCCGGGCAAGGACGGCATTGGTTCCGGGGATGGACTGGCCTGATGGCTGGAACAGGGTGAAATTGGTTTCTTCGTCGAGGGCGGTTTCGACGCGGATGGTATCGAAAGCCCAGGCCTCGACGGCGACGTCCCCGGTCAGAATGGTTGCGTCGTTCAGGATGTGACCGCCGCATCGTTGTCCGCCCGGTTCGACCCACGCGGCATGGCAATGCAGGAAGGGTTGGCCAAGGTGCCAGCCGAAGGTCGCGCTGGCCTGGTCGATGCGAGAGACGCCGGCGGGTGCGCGCGGAGCCGAGAAATACGCGACATGCGACGCGTCGGCCGCGTGATCGGGCATGACGTAATGGAATGGGTTCACGCGCGCGTACGCGAAACGCAACACCGCCGCCTGGAATCCCGCCGCCACCAGAGGCGCCGTCAGACCGGTCAGGAGGCTCAGACCAGCCGGAACGGTGAAGGCCAGCGGACGCGCCTGGCCCGCGAAACTATCGATCCGCCGCGGATGAATCGGCCCAGGTTGGACGAGGGTCCTGGGCGAGGCCAGGGCAAACGGCATGATGTGTCTCCGGCGTTGCGTCCCCGGGCAGGGTAACCTCATGTTGGGCGGGCCGGAAGCGGAGGGAGACGCGCGATGCTGGTGCTGGTGGTTGGGCCAAGCGGGGCTGGCAAGGACTCGCTGTTGAACGGTGCGCGGGCGGCGTTTCACGGCGATCCGCGGATCGGCTTCGCGCGGCGGGCGATCACGCGTCCCGTAGATCCAGGCGGTGAGGATCATGAACCCCTCACGGCAGCCGAATTCGCCGCGCGCGACTTCGCGCTGTCCTGGTCCGCGCATGGGTTGTCTTATGGGATCCCGGTCAAGGCGGTGGCGGCGGCACCGGTCGTGGTCGCCAATGTGTCCCGTGGCGTGATCGCGGAGGCCGCCCGTCGTTACGAAACGCGCGTGATCGAGATCACGGCGCCGCCAACCCTGCTGGCCGCGCGGCTGACGGCGCGCGGGCGGGAAAATGCCGAGGATGTGGCCAGCCGCCTGAGCCGAAGTTCAGCGATTCCGGACGGAGTCGCCGTGCGAACTGTCCTTAATGACGGGACATTGACCGAGGGCGTGGAGCGGTTCGTCGCGGCGTTAAGGCGGATCGTGGACGGCGGGTGAGGCGCCCACGGTCAAACCCACCCCATCGACCGCTCCACCGCCTTGGCCCATGCTTTCGCGAGAAAATCCCGCCGCTCCGTCGTCATCGATGGCTCCCAGGTCTCTCCCACAGCCCAGTTGGCCCGCAGATCGGCGAGTCCGTTCCAATACCCAACCGCCAAACCAGCCGCGTATGCCGCCCCCAGAGCCGTCGTCTCCAGCACTTTGGGCCTCGACACCGGCACCCCCAGCATATCCGCCTGAAACCGCATCAGCAGTTGGTTCACGATCATTCCACCATCGACCCGCAACGAACGCATCGGCAATCCGGAATCCTGTTCCATGGCGCGAACGACTTCCATCGTTTGATACGCCACCGCCTCCAACGCCGCGCGGGCGATATGCGCCTTCGTCGCGAACCGGGTCAGTCCCGCGACGATCCCTCGCGCGTCGGCGCGCCAATGCGGCGCGTACAAGCCGGAAAACGCGGGTACGAAATAAACGTCTCCGTTGTCCGGCACCGAGGCAGCCAGCGCCTCGATCTCCGAACTCGATTCGATGATCCCGAGATTGTCCCGCAACCACTGCACCAGCGCTCCGGCGATGGCGACCGAGCCCTCCAGCGCGTACGTCGCGGGCTCGTCTCCCAACTTCGCCGCCACCGTCGTCAATAGCCCGTGCTTCGACGGAACCGGTGACGTTCCCGTATGCATCAGCAGGAAACACCCGGTGCCATAGGTGTTCTTCGCCTCGCCGGCTTCGAAACAAGCCTGCCCCATCAGCGCTGCCTGCTGATCGCCCAGAATGCCAGAGATTGGCACGCCCGCCAGAATGTCGCGTCCCTCGGCATACACCGCCGATGATGGAACAATCCGTGGCAGTATCGAACGTGGCACGCCGAACGCGGACAGCAGCGTATCGTCCCAGTCCAATGTCGAGAGATTCATCAATTGAGTGCGGCTGGCATTGGTCACGTCGGTGACATGCAGCCCGGTCAAATGCCACATCAGCCACGAATCGATCGTCCCGAATGCCAGATCGTCGCGGCGTCCCACATGGTCCAGCAACCAGCGCAGCTTCAACCCGGAGAAATAACTCGCCAGCGGCAATCCGGTGCGATCGCGAAACCGGTCCGGTCCGCCCTCGCGGGACAGTTCCGCGACCATCGGCTCCACCCGCGTATCCTGCCAAACCAGCGCGTTATGCACAGCCCGTCCGGTGTGCCGGTCCCACAGCACCGTCGTTTCCCGTTGATTGGTGATCCCGACCGCGGCGAGATCCGCCACCGTCAACGACGCGCCTCGCAATGCCTCCTCGACGACCGCCCGGACAGACGCGAGAATCTCCTCGGGATCGTGCTCGACCCAGCCCGGCTGAGGGAAAATCTGCCGATGTTCCTGTTGCGCTGAGGCGACCGTGTTGCTGGTCCGGTCGAACACGATGAAACGCGACGATGTCGTGCCCTGGTCGATCGCGCCGACGTAACGGGACATCCCCGCGCGTTACTCCGCCGCCGCGCGCGCGCTTCCACCAAGACCAGGAGAGGCCAGCATCCGTTGCACGGTGGCATCGTCGAATTTCAGGACATTCCGCAGAACGTCCTCGGTGTGCTCACCCAACAGAGGCGACCGCAGTACCTCGGTCACATGTTCCGACATCTTGATCGGATTGCCTACCGTCAGGAATTTGCCGCGGGTGGGGTGATCGACCTCGACCACGGTGCCGGTGGCGCGCAGCGACGGTTCCTCGGCGATTTCTTTCATCGACAGGATCGGACCGCAAGGGATATCGTATTTGTTCAGGATATCCATCGCCTCGAATTTTGTCTTCCCCATCGTCCATTCTTCAATCGTGGCCCAGATGGACTTCAACTTCGACAAACGCGCCGGCGGCTTCGCATAACCCGGATCGGTCTTCCATTCCGGCTTCCCGATCACGTCGCAAATTGCTTCCCACACCGGCGCCTGGGCAATGAAATAAATATAGGCGTTCGGATCGGTCTCCCAACCTTTGCATTTCAGAATCCAGCCCGGCTGGCCACCGCCCGAGGCATTGCCCGCGCGCGGCACGCTATCGCCGAAAGGTGTATCCGGATACTGCGGAAACTCCGTCAGCGGCCCATGCGCCAACCGCTGCTGATCGCGCAGTTTCACCCGGCATAAATTAAGTACACCATCCTGCATGGCGACATCGACCTTCTGCCCGCGTCCCGTGGCATGCCGGTGATGCAGCGCGCACACAATGCCCAACGCCAGGTGCAACCCGGTGCCGGAATCACCGATCTGCGCGCCGGTCACCAAAGGCGGCCCATCGTCGAACCCGGTCGTCGATGCCGCGCCGCCCGCGCATTGCGCGACATTTTCATACACCTTGCAGTCCTCGTACGGTCCAGGACCGAAACCCTTGATCGAGGCCAGGATCATCCGCGGGTTCAGCGCCTGAACCCGCTCCCACGTGAAACCCATGCGGTCGAGTGCGCCGGGGGCGAAATTCTCCACCATCACGTCGCAGGCTTTGACCAGCTCCTCCAGCACCTTCTTGCCGTCGGGATTGCGCCCGTCGATGGTGATGGAGCGTTTGTTGTGGTTCAGCATCGTGAAATACAGGCTGTCCACGTCGGGAATGTCGCGAAGCTGGCCCCGGGTGATGTCGCCGACGCCGGGCCGCTCGACCTTGATCACATCGGCGCCGAACCAGGCCAGAAGTTGCGTGCAGGTTGGTCCCGACTGCACGTGGGTGAAGTCCAGAATGCGGACGCCATCGAGAGCTTTCGACATCTTATGCTGCTCCTTTCTTCGACAGGGCGCTTTTCGGGTTAAGGTTGCCGATATTGCCGCTCTCGGTGCCCGCCGCCGGGTCGATCACCGCGTTGATCAGCGTCGGTTTGCCAGAGTCCATGGCCGCGTCGACGGCGAGCTTCAGTTCGTCCGGTGTCGTTACATTCACGCCAACCCCGCCGAATCCCTCGATCATCTTGTCGTAGCGGGCGCCCTTGACGAACCCGGTCGTGGCTGGATCGGTGCCGTCGCCCAGATTGACGCCATCGCCGCGATAGATGCCGTCGTTGTTGAACACGACGACGCAGATCGGCAGGTTGTAGCGGCAGATCGTTTCGACCTCCATGCCGGAGAAACCGAACGCGCTGTCGCCCTCGATGGCGAGCACGGGTTTTCCCGTCTCGATCGCGGCGGCGATCGCGAAGCCCATGCCGATGCCCATCACGCCCCAGGTGCCGACATCGAGGCGTTTGCGCGGTTGATACATGTCGATCACGCCGCGGGCCTGGTCGAGCGTGTTCGCACCTTCGTTCACCAGGATCGCGTCCGGCCGGTCCTTGATGACGTCGCGCAGCACGCGCAGCGCGGAATGGTAGTCCATCGGCACCGAGTTCTTGCCAAGCCGGGTCGCCATCCTGGCGATGTTGGATTCTTTCTTGGCATTGATCGACCCGGTCCACTCGGCCGACGGCTGTTTCCAATCGTCGCCCATGCCACGCAGCAACGCGGCCACGCAGGAGCCGATATCGCCAACCAACGGCGCGGCGATCTCGACGTTGCTGTCCATCTCGCGCGGCTCGATGTCGATATGGATGAACTTCTTCGAGCCGGGCGGCCCCCATTGCCTGCCCTTGCCGTGACTGAGCAGCCAGTTGAGCCGTGCGCCGATCATCATCACGACGTCGCTTTCCAGCAGCACGGTCGAGCGCGCGGCGGCGGCGCATTGCGGATGCAGGTCGGGAAGCAGGCCTTTCGCCATGCTCATCGGAATGAATGGGATGCCGCTCTTCTCAACCAAGGCGCGGATATCGTTGTCGGCCTGCGCGTAGGCGGCGCCTTTGCCAAGGATGATCAGCGGACGGAGGGCGCCGCGCAGCACATCGAGCGCCCGATCGACGGCTGACGGTGCCGGGATCTGCGCCGGCGCCGGATCGATCACCTTGACCAGCGAGCGTCGGCCGGCGCCGGCCTCCATCACCTGGCCGAGCAACTTGCCCGGCAGGTCGAGATATACCCCCCCTGGCCGGCCGGAAACCGCCGCGCGGATCGCGCGCGCGACGCCGATACCGATATCGGCCGCGTGCAGCACGCGGAACGCCGCCTTGCACAATGGTTTGGCGATGGCGAGCTGATCCATCTCCTCGTAGTCGCCCTGCTGCAGGTCGACGATCTCGCGTTCGGACGAACCACTGATCAGGATCATCGGAAAGCAGTTCGTCGTCGCGTTGGCGAGCGCCACCAGGCCGTTCAGGAAGCCCGGCGCCGAAACCGTGAGGCACACGCCCGGCGACTTCGTCAGCCACCCCGCGATCGCCGCCGCGTTGCCGGCGTTTTGCTCGTGCCGGAACGAAATCACCCGCATCCCCTCGGCCTGCGCCAAACGGCCCAGATCGGTGATCGGGATGCCGGGGACGTTATAGATCGTTTTGACGCCGTTCAGCTTCAACGCGTCGATGACGAGGTGGAACCCATCGGTCAGTTCGGTTTCGTCAACGGTTTGCCCCCCGGGGGTTTGCTCCAGTGTCGCGGACATCAGACCCTCCGTGCGGCTGAGCGGCGGCGTTCAGCGGTTGTTGTGGACATTGACTGAGTTCCTCCTGGAAACGTGCTTATGCGTATTGACGGCGGCGCTCGGCCGCATTGCCTGGGCCTGGGGGCTCGGCTTGCCTTGGCTCCTCGGGCTTCGCGTCGAGAAAATCGCCGTATCGTTCGACATGGGCGGCCAGGCCCATCGTGTGTTCGCGCACCAGGCGCTCGGCGCGATCCGGGTCGCGGGCCTCCAGCGCGGCGATGATGTCGCGGTGATCGGCGACCGAGCGGCGGGCCCGGTTGTCTTGCGTCATCGTGACCGCGCGGACGGCGCGCATATGGATGAACAGCGTGTCGGTCATGCCGGACATCAGCTCGATCCCGCCGAGCCGGATGATCGCCTTGTGAAAGGCCATATTGGCGTCGGAGTATTCACTGATCTGCCCGCTGGGATCGTCATCGAACGCGGCCAGCACACCGCGCAGGGCGGCGATCTCAGCCGGCGTCGCGCGGGTCGCGGCGAGACGCGCGGCCATGCTCTCGATGGCCGCCCACACAGTGATCATTTCGACGATCTCGCGCTTCGACTTGCGCACGACCTGGATGCCGCGGCGGGGAATGGAGCGGATGAAGCCTTCCTGCTCAAGCACCGACAAAGCCTCGCGGATCGGCGTGCGGCTCACGCCGAGATCCTGGCAAAGCTGGCGTTCGTCGAGGCGGATTTCCTCGGGCTGGCCATAGATGTCCATGCGCATGATCGCGGCGCGGATCGCGTCGCAGGCCTGCGCGCGCAGGCCAATGGGCGCGCTCAGCGGCGCGATGGGCAACCTGATGATGGAATCCGGTTTCTGACCGCTCATGTTGGTGGACGAGGTCCTTGGTCTGAGCCGCTAATCGCGGTATTATGGATTTTGTATACCACGTCGGTCAAGCCGTCTTCCGCCGCATCCAGGACGGCCCGCCCGTTCCCCAATCTCGTTGCACCGCCCTGGCGTTAGGATTATGGAGGATTCGGTGCGCTATCATGGGTGTGCATCAGCGAGGTAGACCGTCCCTTATGCGCGTTAAGCAAAGCCGAACCAGAAGCAAACGAATCGTTCCGGCGCCTTTGGCGCAGCGGCGCCGGTCGAAGCGCCGGACCTGGGGCGCGCGGGGCCGTCCGCAAACCCTCGTTCCGGTCCAGGGGAATCGCATAAAGATCGACCCGATGCAGTGGCTCTCGTTCATCGCGATCGGGCTGATCTGCCTCGCGTTGATCGTGCTGATCTGGACCCTGACCTCGCGCCTCGTCGCCGACCAGGCCGCGGAATTGCGGACCCGCACGGATCAGCACGTCAAATCCGTGTCGTTCGTCCTCGCACGTGAGGTCGAGAACGAGCTGCGTCTGGTCGACCAGAGCCTGTGGATCATTCAGGACGCGTGGAAGAAGGACAGCGATGCCGTCGATCTGGGCCTCTGGCGGAAGCAGCTTTCAGCGCTGACCGCGGTCGCCAGCGACATTTTCATCGCCAACGAAAGCGGGGTCATCGTCCAGGGGACGTTGCCGCAATCAATCGGCCAGGGCTTCGGGTCCGCTTATGTCGCCTATCCTAACGGCAGTCTGGAGATGTTCGATCCCGACGGCACGAAAAACCCGGAAGGCAAGATCCCCGGCGGGTCCGATAAGGTCGAAGCGCGGCAGTTTCTCATATATATCGTGCGGCCGCTGGACCGCCCGCGCGGCTGGTTCGTCGGCGCGTCCTACCGGTCCGAAGGGATCACCAAACTATTCGCGGGCGCGAATCTTGGCCAGAACGGGATCGTTGGGCTGACCGATCTGAAGCGCGCCTCCTTGCACGCGATCGTGGGGTCAAGCGCGCAGTTCGGCGCGATGGACATCGCCCGATCCGACCTGGCGGAGCAGATCAAGAAGAACGAAGCGGGGGTCTGGGCCGGCGCCTCGCCCATGGACAAAGTGCCCAGGATCGTCGCGTACCGGCGGGTACCCGGCCGGGACATGGCGGTCATCGTCGGCGTGTCCGTCGACGCGGCACCTCTCGCCCTGCTCGCCGCGTGGTCGCGCGGGCTGGCATTCCTGGGGTCGTTGATCGTGCTGACGATCGGCGGGATCGTCGTCTGGACGGTAGCGACGGCGGCGAACGTGAAAGCCCGCCGGCGGAATAACGAGCGTGTCGAGCTCAACCTCATGAATGCGCGTCAGGAGCTCGCGCTGTCACGGGCCCGGATGCAGTTGACCGAACCGGAAACCGGCACGTTGATCAGCAGTTCCACGGACGGGGTCGCGCGGCTCGACAGCGCGTTGCGGTTGCGGGTGTGGAACCAGCGCTTCGCCGATCTCGCCGGGGTTCCGTTGGACCCCTCGGCGCTCGGGACGCAGATCGAGGATTTGTGGCGGCGTCAGGCCGAGGCCGGATTGTTTGGCGATGTGGCGGAGGCCGAACAGGACGTGTCCACGCGGCTGACGGTCCTCCACACCGCCGGTCAGTCGGTCGCCCCACCGGTCCAGACCGGGCCAAACGGTGAGCAGATCGCGATGCATGTGCGCGGGGTGATCGACGGCGGCTATGTGCTCGTGCTGGCGGGTCCTGACAACGCGCGCTTCGCGGCGTTGCCGCCGTTGGTGGTTGAAAGCGAGCCTGAGGCGGTGGAGGAAACCACCGACTTTTAGGCGGTTGATGGGCCGGGTGTGCCCTGGCAGGCGGGTATGCCAGCCCGCGCGGTCCCCAACGGGTAATAAGACGGCGCCGGAATTTGAACGCGTCGTGCGGATATCTCCATTTTCCCTCATGGCCGGGCCATGACAAGAACGAGGATGGTGCGTCAGTCTTTACCGCGGTCGAATCGTGCGTTTATCCCGATTTTGCTTCGTGTCGATCTTGCGTCTCTGGGGCTCTGGGTTCTCTCAAATGAATCCTTGCGATGCCGATCGCGGATCCCCGTCGAGGGCTGGTGCCACCCAAGGATGGGCGGGAACGCGCGGAAGCAAAGGAAAGAATTCATCTGAGAGAACCCAGAGGCCCAGAGCCCCAGAGAGAGTTTCAGGAGGAAAGACCGCGCGTTTGTGTTCCGGAATCGATCGGGGCGAAATCCGATCGGCTCATCGCATGGCTGGCCGGCCAAGGTCTCGCAGCCGGGGCCATGCGCTTTGCCACGCTCCGGCATGGGCGGCGAGGGTGCCGGATTCCAAAAAGCACCGCGCCCCTCCGGCCGCCAAATTCCGCCGCCGGTCCGGGTCGCGGATCATGAGGCTGAGCGCCGCGTACCAGGAGTCCGTGTCATTCGGCACCAGCCATCCGCCCGGCCCGTCAGCCACCGATCCCCGGTAGGGAGTCACGTCCGAGGCCAGGGTCGCAAGGCCCAGAGCGGCGTAATCCAGCGTCTTGATGGCGGATTTGGAGTCGTTGAACGGGGTGTCGGCCAACGGCGCCAGTCCGACATCCCACTCGCCCGCCGACGTCACCCAATGGACGAACCCGGCATAGGACCGCATCGCATGCGGTCTGGGCGCCAGGCGTCCAATCCAGGCGGGTAACGCCAGGTCGGCCACCACGCCAATCAGATCGAATTGGAACCGATCGTCAAACATCCGGTGGGCCTCGGTCAGCGCAGGCAGGATCAGAGCGAAATCGCCATCGTGCGTCGCGGTTCCCATGCACAGGATTCTGACCGGGCGGTATGGATTGCCTGACCGCCGTGGCCCAGTACACCAGATGCGCTCGTCAAGGGCGTTGCTGACGACCATCACCCGGCGCGCGAGCGGCGCGATCCGGGCGGCCAGCGCCGCGGTCGAGGTCCGGACGACATCGGCCAACCTGATCATCCGTTCCACCACGGCGGCTTTCGGTATCAGGCCGGCCGCCTCGGGGTGATCCGGCGGCACGGTAAGAAGGTCGTCGTCGAGGTCGTACAGCAGCGTGGCGCCGGTGCGCCGCGCATGGGCCGCCAGGGCCTCCGCCGCGGCGAGTGCCGGCACGGCATGGCGCTGAGTCGCGATCACATCGGCGCGGTAGTGGAGTGCCTCGGTGGCATCCGCCAGGGTGGTATCCAGGCTTTTGCCTGCCGCCAGATGGTCCAATGGCCGCAGCAGCCGGATATGCGCGCAGGGGCTGAAATGCCCACCGTCGAGCGTCTCGGGAATGATCACCACGGATTTTCCACCGGGGCGGCGAAGGTTCACCAGACCAGTGGCACGGCGACGCGGGCCCGGAGGTGGTTCAATGATGCCGGGGAGATCGGCGGGAAGACGTCTCAGGGCGTCTCGCGTCGACGGGTGTGTCTTCGGCGCCGCCGCGATCGTCCGGAACAGCGTCAGCCAGGCTGCCGGATCCATGGACGGGGGCACCACCCAGGTCGAAGGGCGGCCCGCCAGCCGCTCCGGAAACGCGCCGATTTCCGGCGCGACGATCGGCAGTCCAGAGTCGATCGCCGCTGACAGGGTGAAACTGTAGGTCTCTGGCCACGCGGCCGGGAACCAGATCAAATGCGGACGGTATTTCGCCAACAGGCTTGGCAGCGCGCCCTCGCGGTAGGGACCGCCGATTTTCATCCGGGCTCGCGCCGCCTCCGGGAACGGCGCCTCGGGCTCGCCGAGAACCTGGATTTCGAGTTCCGCCGGATCGGCCGCCATGGCCACGGCGGCCACGACATGGGCGCCTTTGTGGCTGGCGAGCACGCCCAGGACGGCGACGCGCAACTTCTTTCCGGGCCGGGGCGGCGGGTGCAGCGGCCAAGGTCCAGCGGCGACCGGTTCGTGCGGGACAAGGCGCGCTCGTGAGCCAAGACCGTGGCGGCGCAACCGGTCCAGCGCGTCCTGACTGGGCGCGAACACGCGATCGGCCTCGCGAAATTGCCATGCCCATCGCAGCCGCCAGGACAGGATGTCGGTGGCCCCGTGCGATGGCCGGTTGGCGATGCAGGCGTCGCAGCCGGCCGGGCCCGGCTCGCCACAGTATGTGCCCCCTGGCCAGGGCAACAGCGTCACCTGTGGGCAGATCGCGAAGTAATCGTGCACAGTGACGTCGAATGGCACATCCAGTTCGCGGATGAGGGCCCAGGTGTTGAGATCGAGACCCATGAGATGATGGATGTGGACGCGCGACACCCCCGCGGACCGGGCCACCGCGGCGATATCGCGCCAGCGCTCGGCGGCCAGAACCAGTTCCGGATGGCCTGGCAGCGCCGGAACCGACAGGGCAACGCCGCGCGTGGCGGGCTCCAGCACCAGGAAGTTCGCCTTGCCCGCGCCTCGGGCGACGAGGTCCTGGACATGCCGCCTGACCCCGCCGTCCAGATCGTGAGAGATCAGCAGGATCGTGGGCACTCCTGAAGTCTTGAACAGCGACATCGTGACCGCGAAACGCCAGGGCGCGCTTTCGTTGTCATGGACATGGCGTTGCACCAGCGCCGAGTATTCAGGAAAACGCGCGGTCAGGATCGCGTAAGCCCGCGTGATCCTTTCATCGGCTTCGGCACCGAAACTGGCGCCACCCTCATGCCGCACGAACGTGTCGCAGGCGATATGATGAGTCCAGCCCCTCGCGGTGGCGCGGAGGCAAAAATCGTTCTCCTCTCCATAGCCTTTGCCGAACGTTTGTTCATCGAACAGACCCACGTCGTCCAGGGCGGCGCGACGGATGTACATGCAGAACCCGACCGTGGTCGGCGCCGCCACGGACCGGCCAGCGTTGACGGTCTGGCAGGCGGTGTCGAGCCCCTCCAACGTCATGCCGTCCGGGATCGGACCGCCCTCGTAACTCAGATAGCCGCAGATGGAACCGTTGTTCGACAGCGGCGAAACGCTTGCGACCTTCAGGGCCGCGTACGCGTGTGCCTGTAACCGGCGCAACCACCCCGGGGGCACTTCGGTATCGTTGTTCAGCAGGACGACGTCATGATCGCCCGCGCGCGTCATGCCGCGATTGACCGAGGCGACAAACCCCAGATTGGTCTTGTTCCGTAACAGCACGATGGCGCCAGATTTCGCCAACGTCGCCAACCAGGCGCTGAGCTTCGGCTCCGGCGAGCGGTCATCGACAACGATAATCCGGCCCGCCGGACGGTCGCCATCGGCCAGCACCGAGTCCAGGCAGCGCTGTGTCAGCTCCAGCCCGCGATAGACCGGCACGACGATGTCCACCGCGATGCCCTCCCGGGCCGGGAAGGGCGCGTGAGCCGAGGGCAGGTAGTCTTCGATCGCGACCGGCCGCTCCGTCAGCCAGCCGCGCGCGGCGCCGACGCGCAGGTGGAACAGCATCGGATTGCCAGCGGCCTCGGGGTGCTGATCCGCGTACCATCCGGCATCGAACCGAGGATGCGGATCGCGGCGGAGGGCGGCTCCTTTGGCCATGTAGTGCATTAACGGATGCTCGCCCGAGGCCGCGACGTCGGCATACTGCCTGATGTACCATGCGCCATCGAACCAGCGGTTCGGATCGCGGTGCTCGCGCAGTCCGGATTCCATGAAGTGAGCCAAGGGGTCCAGACCGCGGGCAGCGACGTCGGGATGGCGGGCGCGGTACCAAACGGGATCGACGATCAGATTGAGCAGTTGTTCGAGCGCATCCGGATCGGACATCGCCGCCCTATCCGCCCGTCAGCAGCAGCAACGACCCGCCCGCCACCAGCAGCAGGATCGGATGCACCGAGGTGAACGCGAAGATCAACGTGGCGGCGGCCGTGATCGCGTAGGACAACAACGCGTGCTCGGTGCCATGGGCCAACGACAGGCCGGTGGCGAAGGTCATGCCGATACCGATCGGCGCCAGCGCCTGCTCCACCACCGCGCGCCAGGGTTTCCGTGCCGCGCGATCCCAGCCAAGGGCGACGAAATGGACGACGACGCTGGACGGGATGAACATCGCCACGAAGGCCACCAGGCCACCCGCCACGCCCGCGGCTTTCTGCCCCACATACACCGCGATCATGGAACCCGGGCCCGGGGCAGAGCGGGAGATCGCGAAGATATCCAGGAACTCTTTGGCGGTCAGCCAGTGGTGGACATCCACGGCGGCGCGTTGAATGTCGGGGATCACGCCGGCGCCGCCGCCGAAGGCCACCATCGACAGCAACGCGAACAGCCAGAACAATTGCCACAGGACCTCGGTCACGAGCGCCGGCTCCACCACGCCGCGGCAAGGCTGATCGGGATCATGATCGGCAGCACCGTCAGCAGCGGAAACCCGGCCACCCCGACCGACAGCGCCACCGTCGCCGCGATCAGCGCCGGCACCACGCGCCGGATGCTGCTCTGGGCCAGCCGAATTCCGGTGCCCAGATTGAGCCCGATGGCGACGGCGCCGAGCCCGGTGAGCGCGAGACTGATCGACGCCTCGCCGGGCATTCCATGCATCCCGAAGTAAAGCGAGCCGAGGATGAGGGTCGACACCAGCGGCGGGCCGGTGAGGCCGGCGAGACAGGCCAGCGCGCCGGGGACTCCGCGCAACTGGGTGCCGATGAACACCGCCAGGTTGACGTTGGTGGCGCCAGGGACAAGTTGCGACAGGGCGTAGCCGGACAGGAACTGCTGATCGTCCAGCCAGCCGCGCCGCTGCACGATCTCGCGGCGCACCCAGGCCGTCATACCGCCGCCGAAACTGGACATGCCGATGGAGGCGAAGCTCCGGGACAGTTCGAGGAGGGAGGGGCGCGCGCGAGTCTGCATGGCCCCAATTAAGCCGGTCTGGTGTAAGGTGGACAGAGCGGAGGAGACTTTTCGAAGATGGAATACCGGCGATTGGGTGGCAGCGGCCTGAAAGTGTCCCCGCTGTGTCTGGGCACGATGATGTTCGGCGGCCCGGCGGATGACGCCGTGTCGGGGCGGATCATCGACCGGGCGCGCGATCAGGGGGTGAATTTCATCGACACCGCCAATGGCTACACCGGTGGAAAGTCCGAAGCGGCGGTCGGTCGCGCGATCGCGGCGCACCGTCATTGGTGGGTGCTGGCGACAAAGATCTACAATCCTACCGGCGCCGGTCCCAACGCGCGCGGCCTGTCCCGCCGCCACGTCAACGACTCCGTCGAGGCCAGTTTGCGGCGAATTGGCGTGACGGAAATCGACCTGCTGTATCTGCACAAGGAGGACCCTTCGACGCCTCTGGCCGAGACGGTGCGTGCGCTGGCTGATCTGATCCGGGCGGGGAAAATCCGCTATTTCGGTGTGTCGAATTATCGTTCGTGGCGGGTCGCAGAGATCTGCCGCCTGTGCGACGAGGCCGGGATCGATCGTCCGATCGCCAGTCAGCCATTGTACAACGCGCTGAACCGGGAAGTGGAGGTCGAGCATCTGCCGGCCTGCGGATATTTCGGCCTCGGCGTGGTGCCCTACAGTCCGCTGGCGCGAGGGATTCTGACCGGGAAATACCGCCCCGACGTCCCGCCTCAAGCGGGCACCCGCGCTGGGCGGCAGGATCGGCGGATGCTGGAGTCGGAGTGGCGGCCGGAGAGTTTGCATATCGCCCAGGAGATCGCGGATCACGCGCGGGGGCGGGGGATGACGGCGGGACAGTTCGCTTTCGCGTGGGTTTTGAACAACCGGTTCGTGACGGCGGCGATCGGGGGACCTCGCACGGAGGAGCAGTGGGAGGATTATGTCTCGGCTTTGGACTGCCGTCTGGCGGCGGAGGATGAGGCGCTGATCGACCGGCTGGTTTCGCCGGGGCATCCCTCGACGGCGGGATACAACGATCCGTCGTATCCTTTGGAGGGGCGGGTGGTCAGGGTGTGACCGTACGGAGTATGTTCGCGCGTATTGGAAATCCTTGGGTAACACCGATGGTCACGTTTGACAGGATCACCTGCGTTCCGACAATCCTCAATGGTCAGCCGACGATCCGCGGAATGCGCCTGACAGTGCGCCGCGTCATTGAGGCGCTCGCGGTCTGGCCGAACTGGGACGACCTGCGCCGCGAATACCCCGAACTGGAACCCAAGGACATTCGCCAGGCGCTGGCATTCGCGGCGCGGAAGCTGGACGAAAGCGTGCAGCCGCTCGAAGCGGTGTGAAACGCCTGCTGCTGGATCAGGGCTTGCCGAGGTCGACCGCCGCTTTGCTGACGCGGGCTGGCTGGAATGTGGTCCACGTGTCCGAAATCGGTATGAGCCGAGCGGACGATATGGACATTCTGCGCCGCGCCCGAGCCGAGGCGCGCATCCGCGATACCATCCCGCGAAACAGGAGCCCCTCATGACCCGAACCGCCGCCGTCACGGGCGCTGCCTCCGGTATTGGCCAGGCCGCGTGCCGCCGCTTGCTTGAGGCCGGCTGGACCGTTTTTGGCCTCGACAATGCGCGCGACCGGCTCAATGCGGTGGCCGGCGGATTCTCCGCTTATCAAGGCAGATTCAAGCCGATCCTCTGCGACGTGACCGACGCCGCGCGCGTGACGGCGGCGTTCCAGGAGATCGCGGCCGTGTCGCCCGTCCTGAACGCGCTGGTGACCTGCGCGGGCGTGCTCCGCACCTCGTTGATGGAGGACATGCCGATCGAGGACTTCGACCTCGTCCTCAACGTCAACACGCGGGGCACGTTCCTGGCCGCGCAGAAGGCGCTACCTGCGTTACGCGCGGGCGCAACTCCGGAGAACCCGTCGCGCGTCGTGCTGCTGTCCTCGGTCGCGGCGTTGCGGCCGAAGATCGTCAGCGGCGCCTACGCGGCGTCGAAGGCCGCGGTCAGCCAGTTGTGCCGCGTCATGGCGGCCGAGTGGGCGCCATCGGGGGTGCTGGTCAATGCGCTGGCGCCGGGAACGGTGGACACGCCGATGGTGGCGGCGGTCTCCGATCCCTCCGCGTCGAAAGGCTACCGCCCATCCGGTGTGTCGCCGGTCGGACGGATCGCCCAGCCGGACGATGTCGTGGATGTGATGATGTTTCTGCTGAGCGACGCGGCGCGGTACGTCACGGGGACGACGATCCCGGTCGATGGCGGCACGCAGGCGGCGTTCATTCCCCCCGGCTCCAACCTGTGAAACGTCTGCTGCTCGCACTGCTTTTGCTCGCGGCCCCCGTCTGGGCTGAGGACAAGGAGCTGAACATCTACAACTGGACCGATTACATCGATCCGGCCGCGTTGAAAAAATTCACCGCCGAGACCGGCATAAAAGTTCGTTACGATGTCTTTGACAGCCTGGAAACGCTGGAGGCGAAACTGCTCGCCGGTCATTCCGGCTACGACATCGTGCTTCCGAGTAACGAACCCACGTTCTCCCGTCTGATCCGCGCGGGCGCGCTGGCGGAGATCGACCGGACGCGCGTGCCGAACTGGAATAAGCTCGATGCGGAACTGATGCGCCGGGTCGAGTCCTCGGACCCCGGCAATAAGCACGGCGCGATCTATCTTTGGGGCACGATGGGGTTGGGGGTGCTGCCGGAGAAGATCAAGGCGGTGGCGCCGGACGCGCCGCTCGACAGTTGGGATCTGTTGTTCAAACCCGAGCATGCGAAACGGATCGCCGCGTGCGGCATCACCATGATGGACTCGGCGATCGACGTGATCCCGTCGGTGCTGAAATTCCTTGGCCGCGACCCCAACGGCAACACGGCGGACGACCTCGCGGAGGTCGAGCGCGCGTTGCTGGCCATCCGTCCGTATATCCGGACATTCGCCAACGGCGGTGCATTGGAGGCGTTGGCCACCGGGCAAACCTGCCTCGCGTTCGATTACTCTGGCGACGTGACCCAGGCTGCGTACCGAGCGGTAGAGGCGAAGCAAGGTGTGGTCGTCCGCTATGTCGCGCCGAAAGAGGGCGTGGAGGTCGGGTTCGACATGCTCGCGATCCCCGCCGACGCGCCACACAAGGAGGCCGCGCACGCCTTCATCGACTTCGTTCTGCGGCCGGAGGTGATGGCCGGAATCACCAATGTCACGCATTATCCAAACGCGGTGCCCGCCAGCCGGGCGGGGATCGCCGACACATCGGTCTTTCCCTCTGATGCCGAGATGGCGCGGTTCTTCACCATCGGCCCGGTCCCTCAGGCGGCCGAACGCCTTCGCACCAGGCTCTGGGCGCGCTTCAAGGCGGGCAACTGAGCGCGTTTCTGAGCATCTCCGGGCTGACAGTTCGCTTCGGTGAGACCACCGCGCTTGACGCTTTGGATCTGACCGTTCACCGCGGAGAATTGTTCGTTCTTCTGGGTGGGTCCGGATCCGGCAAGACCACGCTGCTGCGCGCCATCGGCGGGTTTGTTCGTCCGGACGCGGGGGCGATCGTGCTGAATGGCGCCGATCTCGGGCGGATGCCGCCGCACCGCCGGCCGGTGAATACCGTGTTCCAGTCGGGCGCGCTGTTCCCGCATTTGTCCGTCGCCGCCAATATTGCCTTTGGTCCCCGTCAGCGCGGCATGAAGCGCACGGCGGTCGCGGCACGGGTGGAGGAATTGCTGGCGCTGGTGCGCCTGGAGGGTTTTGGCGGCCGCCGCCCGAGCGAACTATCCGGCGGGCAGCAGCAGCGTGTTGCCCTGGCCCGCGGGTTAGCTGCCGAGCCTTCGCTGTTGCTGCTGGACGAACCACTGGCCGCCCTGGATCGCGGCCTGCGCGCGGACACCGCGGCCGAGTTGGTGGCATTGCAAAAGCGGCTCGGCACGACCTTCATTCTGGTCACGCACGACCAAAATGAGGCGCTGACGATGGCGGACCGCATCGGCGTCATGCGCGCGGGCCGGATGGCGCAGGTTGGGACACCGCGCGAGGTTTTCGAAACGCCAGCGAACCGCTTCGTCGCGGAATTCATGGGTGTTACGAATTTGTGGAAGGGAACCGTCGGGGGGGATGGAATGACGATGGATGTGCCGTTGCTCAGTGCCGCGATTCGGCTCGCCGCGCCCACCGCGGCAGGTCCGGCAGCGGTGGGCGTCCGCGCGGAACGCATCCGGATTGGCGCGGTGTCCGGCGGAAACCAGTTACGCGGAGTGCCGGAACGCAGTGTTTACAGCGGCGAAACGGTCACCCACGCGATTCGATTGGGACAGAACGGAATCGTGTTTGTCACGGAACCAGCACACGGAGCCGCGCACCTGGACGGCGAGGTGACATTGTCCTTCCCGCCGTCCGCCTGTCTGGTTTTCCCCCGATGACGTTCAGTCGAGGCCTTTCTCTGGGTTTGTCCTGGCTCTGGCTGGCGCTGTTTTCCATTCTGCCGCTGAGCATTGTTCTCGCGATCGCTCTGGCGCGGCCCGCCGACACGGTTCCGCCGTTCAGTTTTGGTTTTGATCCCGGCAATCTCGCCGCCGCCGCGAGCGATCCGCTTTACCGGGCCGCGCTCTGGCTCAGTCTGCGCACCGCGGCGATCACGACCGTGGGTTGCCTCCTGATTGGCTACCCCATGGCGCTGGCCATCGCGCTGATGCCGGAGCGGTGTCGCGCGACGTTGCTGCTGGCGATGATGTTGCCGTTCTGGACCGGGTTCCTTATGCGAATCAATGCCTGGATCGGGATGTTGCGCGACGACGGCTGGATCAATGGCGCGCTGGTATTGCTGGGGTTCGCTCCGGCGCGGCTGCTGTACACCGGCGCCGCGCTGTGGATCGGCATGATCTACACCTATTTGCCGTTCATGGTGTTGCCGGTTTATGCGCGCCTCGCGAAGCTCGATCCGCTTCTGCTGGAGGCCGCCGCGGACCTGGGGGCGTCACCGCTCCGCGCGTTTCTCCGGGTAACGTTGCCGTTGTCCGTGCCCGGCATCGCGGCGGGCGTGGCTCTGGTGTTCATTCCCGCCACCGGCGAGTTCGTCATTCCCGATCTCCTGGGCGGGCCTGGCGCGCGGCTGATCGGACGAGTGTTGTGGGAGGAGTTCTTCAACAACCGCGACTGGCCGATGGCGGCATCGCTGGCGATGCTGCTGCTGGCCTCGATGGTCCTGCTGCCGCTGGCGGCGTGGCGCATTTTGGTCCGGAGAGGGTTCGCGGTATAGGATCGGGAACCGAACTCCAAAAGGCTCCGACCATGTCCCTGCCCAATGACACGCTATCAGCGGCTTATGAGGCGATGACGCCCGGCTCGGCCCGGCTCGCCGCGAAGGCGAGGGAGCTGTTTCCCAGTGGCCTGACGCATGACAGCCGGCATTTCGATCCATATCCGATCTACGTCACAAAAGCGCAGGGGCCGGTGAAATGGGATGTGGACGGGAATAAATATGTCGATTATTTCGGCGGCCATGGTTCGTTGCTTCTCGGGCACAATCACCCCGAGGTGATGACAGCGGTGCACGCGGCGTTCGATCGCGGCACCCATTTCGGCGCCTGTCATGAAACCGAAATCCTGTGGGCCGAGTTGGTCACGCAGATGATTCCCTCGGCGGAACGGGTACGTTTCACCAGTTCCGGCACCGAGGCGACTTTGATGGCGCTGCGCCTGGCCCGAGCGTTTACCGGTCGGTCGAAGGTGGTGCGGTTCCGCGGCCATTTTCACGGCTGGCACGACCATATGGCGAGCGGCTATTCGAATCATTTCGATGGCTCGGCGACGGCCGGCGTGCTGGAGGGGATCGCGGACCATGTGCTGATGGCCGATCCGAACGACGAGGCGGGGATCGAGCGGTTGTTCTCCGATCATAAAGACATCGCCGCCCTGATCCTGGAGCCGACGGGCGCCAGCTTTGGCAAGATGCCGATCGCGCCACCGTTCCTGACGCATCTGCGCGACATCACGCGGCAGGCCGGAACGATTCTGATTTTCGATGAGGTGGTGACCGGGTTCCGGGTTTCTTCCGGCGGCGTGCAGAAGGCCGTGGGCATCACCCCGGATTTGACGACGTTGGCGAAGATCCTGTCGGGTGGGTTGCCAGGCGGCGCGGTCGTTGGGCGCAAGGACATCCTGGACTTGCTGGATTTCAAGGTGACGAAGGCGTTGGGCCGGGAAAAGATCGGCCATCAGGGGACATTCAACGCCAACCCGGTCTCGGCGGCGGCGGGCGTTGCTACGCTGACGATCCTGAAGGACAGCGATGCCTGCGAGCGGGCCAATGCTTTCGCCTCGACGTTGCGCGCGAACCTGAACGAGGTGCTGGAGGACGAGCAGGTGAAGTGGGCCGTGCATGGGTCGTATTCCGGCTTGCATATCTTCACCAATCCGGATGGCGACGACATCGTGCCCTCGAAGTTTGACGCGGCGCGTTATATTCCGCGCATAATCGACAAGTCTCGCCATGACGGGATGCCGGTGAAGGCGCGCATGGGATTGCTGGTGAACGGCGTCGATGTGAACACCGGGCCGTCCGGGTGGGTTTCGGCGACGCATGGGGCGGAGGAGATGGCGCTTACAGTGGAGGCGTTCCGGGCGACGATCCGGTCGCTGAAGCGGGAAGGGGAGATTGGGGTTTAAGCGCGGTCTTGTGTCCGCGGCGAAGGAAGTAAGATTTTAACACGAAGAATAAGGGAGGACCACGAAGAACCACGAAGATAGCTAAATGGCGCTTCGCGCGGGAGTGTCCGAATTTCTGTGTGTGAGGCGTGTTCAGTCTCACCCACCATTGGGTGACCGACTGTAAGCGACGAATGTTCGTGACGGCAAGTCGGGATGCGTACCCGCATCTGTTCCTTGGTTCGATCACGACGCCTGTTCCTTCGTC
>SHWL01000072.1 GCA_009693865.1 Acetobacteraceae bacterium
GACTCTCGTTGTAGCGCGCGACGGCCCGATTACTGCCACACAGCGCCCGGCCCATCGGCCACGCCAGAACGAGATTGGTTTCGATGTCGGGGACCTCTATTTCAACTCATTGAAATTACGGGATAAAAATGAGGGGATGACTGAGGGTTACCCCCTGTGGCAGATACGTCATTTATCTTTTTTTAGAAAGTCTGAATAAAGCGTTACCACCCATGAGCAAAGCTTGACAAGGGCGGCTTATCGAAATCAGCGATTCCAAATGCGCCCGCGGCACTTTTCCGGAATAGGCGCTCCCGGCCAAATTCCGACTCCGGCGGCCCAAAGCGAGTCCAAAATGCAACAGGGCGTGGAATTCTTCGCTCTGACGCACGGCCCGTGACGATTTTGCCTGGCGGCGCGGCGCGTTCTTCGATTCGCTGTCTCCGTGACCACGCTGGAATCCCTGCTCGCCGAACTGAAAACCGCATGCGCCGGTCTGCCGGACCCGCGTAAAGAGCCGTTCCGCGATGGCCAATGCACCATGGCCGATATCGGCCTTTCCGCCTTCTCGGTGTTCTTCATGGAAAGCCCCTCGTTCCTGGGCCATCAACGCGCGCTGGAGGAAGGGCACGGCCGGTCGAACTGCCAGACCCTGTTCGCCATGACCGCCATCCCCGCCGGCCCGCATATCCGCCAGATGCTGGACGGCGCGGCGCCATCGGCGTTCGATCCGCTGTTCTTCAAAACAATCGCGCAAGAGGGCGTGCTCGACCCCTTCCGGCGCCCGGACGGGCGTTGATCGCGGTGGATGGAACCGAGCACTTTTGCTCGCGCAAGATCCGCTGCGCGCGCTGCTCGACGCGGAAGCGTTCCGGCGGCGGCACGGAATACTTCCACGCGTTCCTCGGCGCCAGCATCGTGGCACCGGGCCACAAACAGGTTTTACCGCTGCCGCCGGAGTTAATTGGGCCGGGAAACCCTCGCCTCCGTCCTGGTCAGCCTCAATCTGCTCGCCTTCGCCTTCCATACCGCGTCCAGATGGGCCGTGCTCGCGTGGCGGAAGGCTGTTATCGCGCGGGGCGCGACATACCGGTTCTTCGAGCACCCGCGGACCGTCACGGCCTATGTTGTATTTGGGAGCTGGGATCATTTGCTCCGGTCCATTGAGGCGGCGGCGGTCCGGCCGCATTGAGCGGCTGTTTGTTCAGAGCCGTATTTGACCCACCGTGGACAGGGAGCAGCAACCCCGAAAAATACCGAACTCAATGCATTTGGAATCGCTGTATCGAAATGCCTACTGACGCGCATTTCGGAATCGCTTCGATGGCCCGGCCGGGCCTGTTTGTCGTATCCCGCGTAGTCGTCTTCCCATGGCACGCCACGATGCGCTCTTTGAACTGTTGACCGTATCGAGCCATGTTTGTCGTCCGTCGCCGCCAGACGTTCGGATCCCATCTGGGCAGCAACTTCTCTGACACAGGGTAGGACGGCTGGTTTTGGCAGGACTGGCCGCTGCTCACAATTTCCGTCAGCAAATGATCAGGATGTGCCCTCCCCAAATCCCCTCCCTTGCCATTTCCCCCAACCCCCTTATCCCATCCCCATCTCCCACCAGCGGACCCAGCCCATGCCCACCTTCGACGCCCCAACCACCATCGATGCCTTCTGGGCCGCCCGCCTCCGCGGCGAGTGGTTCCCCTCTGCCTGGAACGACAAACTCACCAACGATCAGGCTTACGAAGTGCTGTTCGGGATCATGGAACGCCGCCTTGCCGCGGGGGAGCGCCAGATCGGCTGGAAGGTCGGCCTGACCTCAAAGGCCATCCAGGCGCAGTTCAACGTGCATGAGCCAGTGTTCGGCTGCATCCTGGAATCCCGCCCCTCAGGCCACGTCTTCGCGCCCGCCGACCTGATCGCGCCCGGGTTCGAAAACGAACTCTGCCTCCGCCTTGGCCGCGACCTGTCGGGCCCGGTCACCCGGGAGCAGGCCCGCGCCGCCATCGACGCCGTCCACCCCTCGCTGGAAATCATCGAAACGCGCGGCGACCTGACCCGGCAGCTTGCCCTGGCGCTTGCCGACAACGCCCAGCAGAAAACGGTCATTCTGGGGGCGCCGGTGCCGCTGCCGGAGGACCTGGAAACGATAGAGACCCGGGTCACCATCAACGGCCTGCTCGCGGGCACGGGGACCGGGGACGCGGTACTGGGCAACCCGTTGAACTCCCTGGTTTGGCTGTCCGCGAAGCTCGCCGAATTCGGCCGCGGCCTGAAAGCCGGCGACATCGTCATGAGCGGCTCCTTCACCCGCCAGTTCCCGATCGCTCCCGGCGACACGATCCGTTGCGACTTCTCCGGCGTTGGCGCGGTCGAAACGAGCATGACCAACACATGAGCCAAATCCGCGCCTTACAACTGGTCTCCGACAAAGAGCTCGCACTGAACCACATCGACCCGCCGCCGCCGCCCGGCGCAGGCGAGGCACAGTTGCGCGTGCTGGCCGTCGGATTGAACCACATCGACGTCTGGGGCCTTCGGGGCATGGCCTTCGCCAAACGCCTCTACCCGCTGTCGGTGGGCGCGGAGGCAGCGTGCGAGGTGATCGCCATCGGGCCAAATGTGAGCAATGTCTCGCCCGGTGACCGGGTCGTGCCGTATTCAGCCCAGGTGTGCGGGGTGTGCCGGGAGTGTTCGCGGCATCGGGATAATCTCTGCGAGAACGTCCAGGGCATCCGCGGTTTCCACATCGACGGCTGGGCGCGCGACATCACCAACCACCCGGCGCGGCTGATGGTGAAAATCCCCGCGGGAGTGGACACGAGAGATGCCGCCTGCGTCGCCGTCGCCTACTCCACCGTCGAGCACATGCTGTTCGACAATGCCCAACTGGAACCGGGCGAAACGATCCTGGTCCACGCCGGCGGCTCCGGCATCGGCACGATCGCCGTTAAAATCGCCAAATCGCTTGGTTGCGTTGTCATCACGACCGTGGGCAACGCGGACAAGGCGGCGAAGGTGAAGGTTCTCGGCGCCGACCACGTCATCAACTACCGCGAGGACCGGTTCGAGGGCGTGGTTCGCAAGCTGACGGGACGTAAGGGTGTCGATGTCGTGTTCGAACATGTCGGTGCCGATACGTGGCAAGGATCGTTGCTTTGCCTGAAACGAGGTGGACGGCTGGTCACATGCGGCGCGACGTCGGGCCCCTCGGGCAGTATCAACCTGATGCAGTTGTTTCAGCAGCAGTACCGGATCATCGGATCGTTCGGCTCGCCGATCTCGGCGATTGCCCGCGCGTTGGACCGGATCGGGTCCGGAGTGCGGCCGGTGATCGACACGGTGTATCCGCTGGATCAATTCCGCGCGGGCGTGGACCGGCTGGAACATCGCGACGTGTTCGGCAAGATCCTGGTGGAACTTTGAGTCCTGCCACGATGCGGCTTACCCTCCGCCCGCTGGCCACCCTGGGCGATTGGATTGGTGGCGGCGTGGTGTTGGCGCTGTTCGCTCTGCTGCGCCGCCTGGGACCGGCGCGCGCGGCCGCGTCGTGCGGCGCCATCGCCCGGACCCTCGGGCCATGGCTACCCGTGCACCGCACCGGCCTCGCCAATATCCGCGCCGCCTTCCCCGAGAAGGACGAAGCCTGGCACGACGCCACACTTCGGGATGCCTGGGACAATCTCGGCCGCGTCGCCGGGGAGTATGTCCACCTCGCCAGGCTCTGGGACCTGGACGTCGAGAACCCGCGCCAGGGCCGTGTCCAAACCGATGACATCGCGTTGTTCAATGAGTTACTGAACGACGGCAAACCGGCCTTGTGTTTTTCCGCCCATCTGGCGAACTGGGAGCTCTCGGCCTTGGCGCCGCCCACCTATGGCATGCCCTCCGCGGTCGTTTACCGCATGCCCAACAACGCGGTCGTGGCGCGCGCGATTCAGAAAATCCGCGCGGCGTCGATGGGCCAACTGATCCGCACCCGCAATCAGGCCCCGATCGAGATATCCGCGGCGCTGCACGCGGGCAAACACGTCGGCATGCTGGCCGATCAGCATTTCTCGCGCGGCGTCGACGTCACGTTCTTTGGCCGGCGCTGCAAGGCAAACCCGGCGGTCGCGCGGCTGGCCCGGCATTTCGAGTGCCCGGTGATTGGCGTCCATGCCGTGCGCCGGCCCGATGGCGGCTTCGACATCGAAGGGGACGGCCCGTTGACGCTGCCTCGGGATGCCAAGGGCGAGATCGACGTCGCGGCGGCAACCCAGATGATGACCGGCATCGTCGAAGGCTGGATCCGCGAGCATCCCGGACAGTGGCTGTGGTTCCACCGGCGCTGGCGATAGGCCCGGGCTTGTCGTTTGAGCGAGGACACCGCCATGGCGCTTCCCGACCCCGGCCGGTGCCGCTGTCCTCCCGGCGGACTTATCCCGCGGATGCGAAGGTTGCGTGAAAACCCGCGCCGCCATAACGTCCGGTCCAGACACCATCCGCCCTGGTTCATCCCGTTCCGATTGGGGAGCCAGACCAGGGGTCCAACGCCGCAGAACAAGGAATCCCGCATGAGCGACAAACGGTCCGTGACCATCACCCTTGACGGGACCAACAAGAAGTCCGTCATTCCCTTGATGTCGGGCACCGCCGGTGCCGATGTGTTCGACATCCGCAAGATCTACAACGATCTGGGTCTGTTCACCTTCGATCCGGGTTACGGCGCCACCGCGTCCTGCGAGAGCAAGATCACTTACATCGATGGCGACGTCGGCGTTTTGCAGTATCGCGGCTATCCGATCGAGCAGCTCGCGGAAAGCTCCAACTTTCTTGAAGTCTGCTATTTGCTGCTGAACGGAGAGCTGCCCAACGCGGCCGAGAGCAAGGACTTCGAACTCGGCGTGATGCGGCACACGATGCTGCATGAGCAGGTTCGGACGTTCTACAACGGTTTCCGTCGCGACGCGCATCCGATGGCTGTCATGTGCGGTGTGGTCGGCGCGCTGTCCGCTTTCTATCACGACAGCCTGGATGTCCACGATCCCGAAAGCCGCCGCATCTCCGCCTTCCGCCTCATCGCCAAAGTTCCCACCATCGCCGCCTGGGCTTATAAATACTCGGTCGGGCAGCCCTTCATTTATCCACGCAACGATCTGACCTACGCGGAAAACTTCCTGCACATGTTCCATGCCGTTCCGGCGGAGGAATATAATGTCAATCCCGTGCTGTCGAAGGCGATGGACCTGATCATGATCCTGCACGCGGATCACGAGCAGAATGCCTCGACTTCCACCGTGCGGCTCGCGGGCTCGACCGGCGCCAATCCTTTCGCCTGCATCGCCGCGGGGATCGCGAGCCTTTGGGGTCCGTCGCATGGCGGCGCCAACGAGGCGGTGCTGAAAATGCTGGCGGATATCGGCCACGTGAAGAACATTCCGTCCTTCCTTGAGGACGTGAAAGACCGCGGTAATCACGCAAAGCTGATGGGCTTTGGGCATCGGGTCTATAAAAACTACGACCCGCGCGCGACAATCATTCAGAAAGCCTGCCACGACGTGCTGCGCGAGCTTGGAATCAAGGGCGACCCGCTGCTGGACCTGGCGATCGAACTGGAAAAAATCGCGCTCAACGACAAATACTTCATCGACCGGAAGCTGTATCCGAACGTCGATTTTTATTCCGGTATCATTCTGAAGGCGATGGGCTTCCCGACCAGCATGTTCACCGCGCTGTTCGCGGTGTCGCGCACCGTCGGCTGGATCGCGCAGTGGAAGGAAATGATGGAGGATCCGGATCAGCGCATCGGCCGCCCGAGGCAAATCTACACCGGCCCCGCCGAACGCGCCTACGTGCCGCTGTCCAAACGGGGCTGAACCCAACCGGCGTATGAGCGTTTTCCGATCGGGTCATACCACCGGGCTCGAAGATCGACGTACTGCCTCCTCTCGTGATGGTCCGGCCCAAACAACAAGCCGGGCCACCGGTAGCGGCACTGTGCTCGAACGAGTGGCTCGGATAAGCCAGGCCACCACCGGATCAGAAAACGCGCCCAGATATCAGCGCTTCACCCAGGCATTGGCGGTCGCCGTCAGATTGCCACCCAACCAGGGATAGCGAAACGGACCGGTGGGCGCGCCCTCGACCCGGTCCGGGAACCTCAGCCGGTAAAACGCCAGCCATCCCAGCAGCCCTCCCCTTGGGACAATGACCGAGGGCTCGCCCGCCAACTCGGCGAATGCCCTGGGGTCGCTCAACCCTGCCAGGATGCGGGCCGCGAGGCGATGGATCGCTTCGCCTTCGCCCTTGTACCAATCCTCGCCCCGGAGCGCCGCGAGTTCAGCGCTCATGACAAGCGGAGCCAGCGCATAGGTGTGATACTCAAGTGCTTTCTGCCGCCGCGCGAGTTCCATGGGCAGGGTTCCGTCCGGGCGGATGTCGGTCATCCCGGCCTCGAACGCCCGCCTTGAATAAGCCAAGTGACGGGTCGCGCCGGTCGCGGTGCCGGCCGCCCCCGCGGCGAAGCCAGCCCAATACACATGATTGTTCCGTTTTTCCGGCCAACCCTGATCGGCGACCACCCGGTCCGCCAGCGCGTCGAGCCACGCGTCGATCGCCGCCCGGTCGCCAGGTTCGGCGGCGGTGCGGATCTTCAGGTAACCAACCGCCATCCCGGCCGTCCGCACCTTCCGCTCGACCTCTGCCTGGCGGCTGCTCATGCTTCCCATCATCGCGCCGCCTTTAGCCCAGACGGCGAGCCAGTGGCCGGCACAGGCCGCGCTCTCCCGATCGCCGGCCAGGCCTTTGTCCGCCATCGCGAGGATCGCACCGAGGGTCCGGTCGAGCGTCGCGAGCGCCGTCTTGTTCCGGGCAACGATCGCCTTGCCGGCGGTGGAACTGGCGGTGTCGACGTAAAACCGGTCCGCGATGATATCCCGCACAGCGGGTGGCGGATCATCGCAGGCAGCGTGCGCGGGCGTAACACTGACCGAGGCACCCGCCAGCATCAGGGCGGCCAGCGCGGGCAGCAGGACGGACATTCTGAGCGGGATCGACTGGCCCCGCGCGCTATCGGCCACGGGCCTGGTCATCGCGTCACGATTGGCAACGAGACCGCGCCAGGCCCCGGATCAGCAGGCTTTCCTGGAGACGACTCCAGAAGACCGGCTGCGTACCCTCCAACGGGTCGATGCCAGCGTTCCAGCGGGCAATTTGACAGGGCAAGCATGGAACGAACCTACCCTCCGATGCGGCAGCGGGAAAGGCCATACCGCGAAAGGCAAACGCCGGGCGGTCACCGTGCCGCCAAATGCCGGGGTCGTCCGCCGCTACAAACCATCCGGCGACTCCGGACTGAGAGCGTCTGCCGTAAATCCCCCCCCCTTAGATCACTGAATATAAAACATATTTATTCTGGTGCACCCGAAGGGTCGAGTGGGACCATCCAGCCAGCACTCCCTCCGCGCTGTGGTACAACGGGCGGAGACACGACACCCGTTATGCTGAAAATTCAGCAAATTCCTACAAATCCCTTTCATAGGGTGTGGATAACCTGATACATACACCTATAGGTTGTAAATCATCTGTTAACCAGTCCATCGGGGGGAGCATGAAAGATCGTTTGCTGCTCGACACCATGGTCAAGGAGAGCCTGAAACGATGGCCCCAGCGTCCCCCCGGCCTCAAGCCCAGGCGGGGCAAGGAAAGTTGGCTACGCGGCCGGCCCTCGGAGGACGCGGGGGTGAGCAATCCATTCCTCAAGCTTCCCGGCAGCACGAAGCTACGCACCCTGCCGGATGGCCTGTGGCTGAACTTCGGCGGCACATTCGAGGAACCCTACGTCGATATCTTCGCCATTGAGGCCTGCAGTACGTTGCAAAACCTGCTGGATAAACGGTCACGCTTCGCACCAAGCACCCATTCCCTGCTGGCCGTTTGTCCCGTTGCCTGGCTGCTCGCGCCGGTGGCGCTCAACGATCCGACCCCGCGATGGCGGGCGACTCGCGTGTTCCGGCACGAACCTGCCCTGCCCGCCGCCATCCCGGTGCGGGAAATGCGAGTGCTATATGGTCTGAAAGACCATCATTATGCCGGGTTCGCGCGGCATCAATTGCCACACGCGCATGAGTTCTTCGTGCCGATGAAAACGTTGACGGAGCGCAACAGCGAGGACAATCCCCGGTTGCGTGCTTTGCTGGAGCGCGCCTCCATTTCATCGAACTTCTACAACACGGTGGACTGACCTTTCCCGATCGCATCCAGCGCCACATCGGGCCGGTCCGTGATCAGCCCGTCCACACCCCAGGCGATCAATCGCCGCATCGCGGCGCGCCGGTTCACGGTCCATGGCAGCACGCGTAACCGCAGTTCGTGTGCCTCCGCGACCAACGCGCGCGTCAGGGTCTCAAACGCCGGAGCCCAGGGTCCGCCACCCTGGGCGGCGACGGCGGCCGGGATTGAGCCGTGGTGGCGGGCCGGCGTCTCACCATCCCACCAGAGGCTGGCGTCGCGGACAGTCTCCTCCCGGGTCAGCCAGGCCAGACGGAGATCCGGGCGAAAGCGGGCGACATGGCGAGGGCCTCGCCAATCGAACGATTCCAGGGTGACGCGGGCAGAGGCACCGGCGGTTTCCACGACGGCGAGCACCGCCTCGGCCATGCGCACGGGATCGACTGTGCGGGCGGGAAAGCGCGGGTCGGTTTTCAGTTCGACGATGAACGACGCGTCCGGAGACAGGCGCAGAACCTGCTCCAGCGTCGGGATCCGGATGCCATCCTGGCCCTTCTGCCCGCGGTGCTGGATCCAGTATGGGGTCAGCGGGCGGATGCGGCCGACGTCGTAGGTCTGTAGCTCGGTCAGCGTCAGTTGCCGGATCGGCGGCCCGGGACCGGCAAGCCAGTTTCCGGCTGCGTCGCGGGTGATGATTGGGTCCAGGGCCGGCTCGTGGCTCACGACCACCACGTCATCCGCCGTCACCCCTACATCCAGTTCGAACGACCGCACGCCCAGAGCAAGGGCTTGCCGAAATCCCTCGAGGGTATTTTCCGGGAACAGGCCCCTCGCGCCACGATGGCCAATGACCTCAACCTGTCGCGTCATGACCGGGCCCCTGTTACAATGCCGCGACGTCATCAATACGGGGAACGCTCGATGGAATACACCACTCTTGGCCGCACCGGCCTGCGGGTCAGTGTCGCCGGTCTGGGCACCGGCGGGTTCAGCCAGATCGGCATCGGGCAGTCTGAGAACCACGCGGTCTCCATCATCCATCAGGCCATGGACCTGGGCATCAATCTGATCGACACCGCCGCCGTGTATGGAACTGAGCATGTGGTCGGCCGGGCGCTGAAGGGCGTCGCGCGAGACAGCTTCGTGCTCTGCACCAAGGCATCGAAGCCGATTGAGGATGCCTCGTTCTCTGTCGCGAAGATCCTTGAAAGCCTCGATGGCTCATTGACGCGCCTCGGCCTGGATTACGTCGATGTGTTTCAGCTTCACGCGGTGCCGCCCGCGGCTTATGATTTCGTACGTAACGAGATCGTTCCCGCGTTGTTGCGGGAGAAAGAAAAGGGCAAATTTCGTTTCCTTGGCATCACCGAAACGTCGCCGAACGATCATGAGCAGGTGATGTTGCAAAAAGCGGCTGCCACCGCGGACACCCCGTGGGACACCGCGATGTTCGCCTTCAATCTGATGGACCAGGTGGCGCGGGAGAATGTGTTTCCGCTGACTCTGAAGAACCGGGTTGGGACTTTGATGATGTTCGCGGTGCGCAGCATCTTTGCTCGTCCGGCACAGTTGGCGGACACGATGAAGGACCTCGCCGCCAAGGGGCTGGTGCCGGCGGACCTGGCGGCGAGCGACGAACCACTCGGCTTTTTGGTGCATGGCGGTGGCGCGACATCGCTGACCGACGCGGCGTACCGGTATGTCCGGCATGAACCGGGAGTGGACGTCGTCCTGTTCGGCACCGGGGATTCCGCGCATCTGAAGGCGAACGTCGCCTCCATCATGCGCCCGCCGTTGCCGGACGCGGACCGCGCGAAACTGAAGACATTGTTCAGTCATCTGCGCGGTGTCGGGCTAGAGATGCCGCCGTTCGCGACGGCGCGGCGGGCGGCGGCGAAGGCCGGATGAGGTCTCGGTGCACGGCCAGGGGATATCGCTGACCATTCCGGGTGATCTCGTGTTACACGAGGGGGCGTAATACCAACGGCCCGGATGTTCGACCGGTCGCGCCACCCCCCCTACGTCATCTCCGGACTTGTTCCGCGGACCGGAACAGGCACCGTACCGCGACCGGTCCACGGGACGGGCCCGTGGATGACGTTGAGGGGTGGGAGTCGAACCGTAGGGCCGTTGGTATAAGGCCAATGCTCGCTTCAGGGAACCTTCGATGAGCGAACTGCACCGCGTCACGTACGATCCCAATCAATGCGGTGGACGCCCGTGCCTCCGTGGACTGCGTATCCGTGTCAAAGACGTGCTGGACCTGATGGCCGCGGGAGCCACTCGTGAGGAAATCCTCGGCGATTATCCTCTGCTGGAGGACGGGGACATCACCGCCGCGCTGGAGTACGCGGCTCGGCAGAGCGATCATCCGGTGCTTCGTGTCGCCTGATGCGGTTCCTCGTTGACGCGCAATTGCCGCCAGCAATGGCCATGACGCCGGGCATGTTTCAGATCACGACATGGGAACTGCGTCCGATCGCGTGATCTGGGTATTCGCGCTTCAATCCCGCACGGTTATCGTCACAAAGGATGAGGATTTCGCGGCACGCAAGAAGATGACCGGCGGCGGACCAACTGTCGTGTGGATCAGGTTGCCGAATACAAGGCGGCAGGCGCTTCTCGCGTGGTTTGAGACAGTGCTGCCGGATGTTATTACGGCCCTGGAACGCGGCGAGACGCTCGCTGAAGTGATCTGGTGAGGCCAGGTCCGGGACCCTTCAAGGAGCGGGGAACGATGCATGGCGGATGAACAAGACAGAATGTTCGATGAGGCGCAACGCCGAGGGCGGGAAAGCGCGACCGCTGAACCCCGAGCCCAAAAAGCCCGCTACGACCGCAAAACCGGCCGGGTTCTGGTGGACCTGGAAAACGGCTGCGCGTTCGCCTTTCCGGCGCGTCTGGCGGAGGGACTGGAAAACGCCTCGGACGCCGATCTCGCCTCAGTCGAAATTCTGGGCCTGGGTTATGGTCTCCATTGGGAGTCGCTCGACGTCGATCTGGCCGTTCCCGGCCTGCTGGCGGGGCTGTTCGGCACAAAGGCCTACATGGATCGGACGCGTGCCAGCCGCGCCGGGCGCGCGACATCGCCGCTCAAAGCGGAGGCGGCCCGTCAGAATGGGCTCAGAGGGGGACGGCCGCGCAAATCGGCCGGATAGCCGCGGTGGCGGGGCCGGTGCGGCTCTTGGTCGCCCGCTCATCGTCCTCGCCGTCAACCCATCGTGGCGCGCGCGGCCTCACGGCGGTTTTGACCGGCCCCAAACCAAAGCAGCGCCAGGGCGGCAATGGCGAGCCACGGGAGCAAAAGCAAATTGAGCGCCTCCCAACCGATGGATTGCAACAGCACGCCCGCTCCAAGGGAGCAGGTGAGACCGACCGCAAAGATCGTCATATCGTTGAATCCCTGAGCCCGCCCTCGTTCGGCGGCAGTATGGGTCGTGGTGAGCAGGGTCGTGCCGCCGACATAGAGAAAGTTCCAACCGACCCCGAGCAACGCCAACGCGACACCGAACGATGCCAACCCGGTACTGGTCGCGCACACCGCGACGTATCCCAGCAACACAAAGACCCCGGTCAGCATGACCCGGGAAACGCCGAACCGCGTGATCAGGCTCCCCGTGAAGAAGGACGGCAGAAACATGCCGAGGACGTGAAGCTGGATGACCAGCGATGCATCGGACAGCGAGTGGTGGTCATGGATCATCGCGAGCGGCGTCGCGGTCATGCCAAGGATCATGATGCCGTAGCCGGTGGTGGCGACGAAAAGCGCGACCGCGTAGGCTGGCTGTCGAACGATCGTCAGCAGCGGCCGGCCTGCCGCGGCGGTGCCCGGCGTTTCCGTTGACGCCGTGACCGATTGGGGTACCCGCAGCCCGAGCAGGAGGCTGGCCGCCAGAAGCGAGACGGCGGTAAGCAAAAGGAACGACCCGGCGTAGTCGGGACGGAGAAGCGGTCCGCCAAGGCGGCCAAGAGTCGGTCCCAACAGCGCCGCGACGATGCCACCCGCCAGCACCAGCGAGATCGCGCGCGGCCGGAACGCCAGGTCCGCGACTTCGCTGGCGGCGAAACGATAGAATTGCGCGAAGCCCTGATACGCGCCCACCAGGAACGTGCCGAAGGCCAGGATCGACAGCGAGCCGGTCCAGATACCACCGGCGGCGATCAACCCACCCGCCGATCCCACAAGCGCGCCGGCAATGAAGCCGATGCGCCGCCCAACCCGGGCCATCCACATCGATGCGGGAACCGTGGCCATTGCCGTGCCAAGGAACATCGCGGCGATCGGAGCGGTCGCCAGTTCCGGTGCCGGCGCGATTTGGCCACCCGCCAGGGCGCCAACCGTCATCACCAGAACCGAGGCGGTCTGGAACAGGGCCTGTGCGCTGGCAAGCAGCAGAACTTGTAACCGCATGGAACGGGCGACCATGGTTTCTCCTGGGCTTCGGTTGGAGCGGCGATGACGCCGTTGGCAAAGCGAAATTTGTCACGACGGGCAGGCGAACGGCGGTTCGAGGACGGATATCCGGAGTGGAAAGTCGCGGGCTCGCGTCCGCTACGCGGCGATCCGTTCCACCCCGCCCATGTAGGCGCGCAGCGCCTCGGGGATCAGGATCGACCCATCGGCCTGCTGGTAATTCTCCATCACCGCGATCAGCGCCCGTCCGACCGCGACGCCCGAGCCGTTCAGCGTATGCACGTACGCCACGGTCTTCCCGTCCGCCGAGCGGAACCGCGCGTTCATCCGCCGAGCCTGAAAGTCCCGCGTATTGGAGCATGAACTGATCTCCCGCCACGCCTGTTGGCCGGGCATCCAGACCTCAAGATCGAAGGTCTTCGCGGCGCCGAAGCCAGTATCGCCCGCGCTCAACAGCACGCGCCGGAACGGCACGCCCAACAGGCGGAGCACCGTCTCGGCGGAGTGCGTCATCCGCTCATGTTCGGCAACGCTTTGGTCGGGATGAACGATCGACACCAGCTCGACTTTGCGAAATTGGTGCTGACGTAGCATGCCGCGGGTGTCCCGGCCGGCGGCACCGGCTTCGCTGCGGAAACAATCGGTCAGCGCGGTGATACGGATCGGCAACTGCTTCTCGGTCAGGATTTCGCCCATCACGGTCGCCGTCAGCGGCACCTCGGCCGTTGGGATCAGCCAGCGGCCATCGGTGGTGCGGAACAGGTCGCCGGCAAATTTTGGCAGCTTGTCGGTGCCATAGGCCGCCGCGTCGTTCACCAGCGACGGCACCATCGTCTCCTGGTAGCCGTGCTGTGCCGTGTGCAGGTCCAGCATGAACTGGCCCAGAGCCCGCTCCAGCCGAGCCAGAGGGCCTCGCAGGATAGTGGATCGCGCGCCCGCGATTTTCGTCGCGGTCACGAAATCCATCATGCCCAGGGCTTCGCCAAGGTCCCAGTGCGGTTTGGGCTCGAAGCCGAGGTCGCGCGGTTCGCCATGTTGGGACAAAACGACGTTGGCGGTTTCATCGGGTCCGTCGGGAACGTCGGGATCCAGGACGTTCGGCAGGACTTCCAGCAGACGCGGGATCGCCTCATCGGCGGCGGCGGCCTGCTTTTCCAGCGCGTCCATCTCACCTCGCAACGACGTGGCCTCAGCTTCCAGCCCGGCGGTGTCGGCGCCGGTCCGTTTCCCCTGCCCGATCTCGCGCGCCAACGCGTTCCGGCGGGTTTGCTTCTCCTGCAACGCGGTTTGCGCCACACGGCGTTCCGCGTCACGGGCCAGGATTTCCGACGACACAGGTGAAAGTCCGCGCCGGGCAAGCGCCGCGTCGAACGCGGACGCATTGGCTCGGATGGCGCGGATATCGTGCATCGGTTCAGTCCTCCTTCGGTTTCGGTTCGACAATGCTCGCCGCGATGATCGAGATTTCGTACAGCGCGATCAATGGGACTGCGAGCAAAAGCATGCTGATGGGATCTGGCGGCGCCAATACCGCGGCGACCACGAAGTTTCCAACGATCGCGTAGCGCCGGTAGCGGCGCAACGCGGCCGAACTGGTGATCCCGACCTTCGCCATCAGCGACAACCCAACCGGCAACTGAAAGGTCAGCCCGAACGCGAAGATCATTTTCATCACGAGATCGAGATACTCGCCCACTTTGGGCAACAACTCGATCGGCACGCCGCCGCCGCCGCTCGTGTTCTGAAAGCCGGCGAAAAACCGCCACGCCATCGGAAACACAAAAAAGTAGGCCAGCGATGCGCCGAGAAAAAACAGCACCGGCGTGGCGGCGAGAAACGGCAGCAGCGCGCGCTTCTCGCTGCGGTAAAGGCCAGGCGCGACGAACAGCCAAAGCTGGCAGGCGATCACCGGAAAGCCGAGGAAAACACCACCGAAAAAGGCGACCTTGATGCGAGTGAAGAACGCCTCATAGAGCTGGGTGTAGATCAACTTCGGGTCTGGACTGCCGGTTTCCTTCAGCACCTCGGCCAGTGGCCTCGCCAGGAAATAGTAGATGATGTCGGAGAAATAATAGGACACCACGAAGCAGACCGCGAACGACACCATGGCCCAGATCAGCCGCGTTCGCAGCTCGATCAGATGGTCCATCAGCGGCATCGGCTTGTCTTCGATGGGGTCGTCTTCGGGGGTGGCCACGGTCGATCTTCAGTCCGTCAGGGTAGTGGGCGTTGGAGCATGGCGGAAGGCGGAATGAAAGATGGAGGCGGGTCCGGTTCCAAAGGCCCGTCCTTGAACGGGACCAGCGGCGGCGGAACGAAGGCCGGCGCATCGACCCGGGCGGGCGGTGGAGGCGGGCCAGGTTCGGGGAGCGATTCAGCCGGATGTTCGTCCGTCGCGGCCTCGGTGGGTGTGACCGGGTCCAGGGGATTGGTGGAGAAAGTGTCCCGTATCGTGCCCTCGGGGTCGATCGCCTTTTCGACCGTCGAACGGAGATCGAAATTCCGGATGTCGTTGATCGAGTCCTTAACGTCTTTCAGGTCCACCTCGCGCATCATCTCATCGACGTGGGTCTGGAATTCGCCGGCCATGCGGCGGGCCTTCTTGACGAAGCCGCTGACGGCGCGGAGGGCGACCGGAAGGTCCTTCGGGCCGATCACGATCAGCGCGACAGCGGCGATGATGGCGATTTCCGACCACGCGAAATCGAACATGAGGGCGAAGAAGTCCTTGAAGCGGAACGGTTGGGGGCGATGTGGCCGCCGTCATAACCCCAAACGGCGGGAGCCCCAAGGCGCCGCCCGCCCCGGCTCAATCGGGGACCGTCCGTGTCATCCGCATCCGCATTGTGCCGCGATGGTTGGTGCATGGGAGGCGGTTCGCCTCCTTCTTCATCGTCCTGGTTCGGCTTGACCGGACCATCGGCGGCGGCACGGTGCTGACCAAGATGGTCCGGTCAAGCCGTGCCCTGACGGCAAGAGGGGCGCCGTGATTGGCCCAGCCTCCCGTTCCGTGCTCACATCCCCGGGCATCGCACCATAAGATTGAGGCCCATACAGGGTCACCGGCTGGGGATAAAAAAATCTTCGCTGGCTACTGGCCGAATCGAGGCCGCATCCATAAGCTTCGTTCCACGGCGCCGCGAATCGGCCGATGTCTCGCTCTTCCGGATCATGGCGGGCAGATCACGGTTGGACCGGCGCGCGCCACCAAAGCGTTTTCATATCGAGTTACCAAGGGGAAAAAACTCATGTCAAAAGCCTTCCTCGCCCAGGTTCTGAAGGAATCAGTGGAACTGACGGGCGCCGCGGCCAATCGCGCGGCCGGCGATGTGATGGAAGCCATCGTCCGGGAACTGAAGAAAAGCGGCAAGTTCACGCTGCCAAGCTTTGGCACGTTTACCGTGCGGAAAACCAAAGCGCGCAAGGGCCTCAACCCGCGCACTGGCGAATCGATCAAGGTCAAAGCAGGCAAGACCGTCCGTTTCAAGGCCTCGCCGACGCTGAAAAAAGCGGTCTGATCGACCATGACAGAGGCGTCCTGACCGGGTTCCGATGACCCGGTCAGGCGGGTTCGCCCAACGGCACCCCGGTTTCGGGGTGTTTGTCGTTGGACTGGGCACGCTGGTCGTGCCGTTCGATTCCTCGGTGAATGTCGCGTTTCCGCACATCGTGCGCGGATTGGATCTGGCGATTCCCTCGATCCAATGGGTCGTGATCGCCTATACGCTGGCCTACGCCGCCCTGACGCTGGTGTTCGGACGCGTGGGCGACATGTTGGGTTACCGCCGCGTCTTCCAACTGGGCAACGTCATTGGCGCGGTCGCGTTTCTGCTGTGCGCGGCGGCTCCCGCGTTCGGCTGGCTTCTGGGCGCGCGCGTGTTGCAGGGCGTGGGCGCCGCTCTGGCGTTGAGTTGCGGGCCCGCGCTCGCCACAAGCCTGTACCCCGAGGACCAGAGAACCCGAATCCTGGGGCTTTACACCATGGGATTCGGCATTGGCTCCGTCCTTGGAACAGTCCTGGCGGGTGAGCTGGTACAGCATTTTGGCTGGCAGGCTGTCTTTTGGTTCCGCGCGCCGATCGCCCTGCTCGCGTTTTCTCTGACCTGGAGCTTGCCGCGCGACACGCCCGCGCGGGCGCATCAACGGTTCGACGCGCCCGGAGCCGCGCTGCTGGTACTGGCGGTCAGTTTCTTGCTCCTCACGCTGAATCAGCTGCGGACATTGGATCAGTCCCCGTGGGGCTTCGGTACCGCGGGGCTGATCACGCTGTTGAGTATCGCCGGGTTCATCCGGCGTGAGACCACGACCGATCATCCCATTCTAAGTCTGCGATTTTTTCGCGATCCGGACTTTTCCCTGGTGACCGCGGCGCATGCGCTTGTGAGCTTGTCCGGGTTTTCGATCATGCTGCTGGTGCCTTTCTACCTCGACCGTCTCGGCGGGCTTTCCATACCGGAGGGCGGGCTCGCGCTGGCCAGTTCGCCCATCGGGGTCATGGTCTCCGGTCCCCTGGGCGTCTGGCTTTTGCGGAGGCTCACGCCCAGGCAGTCGGCGCTGCTGGCGGCGGGAACGATGGCGGCCGCGCAGATCGCGATCAGCCTGGAGGGCGACCCGGCTCACATCCTGGCCCTGGCCGCCGCGATGTTCGTGCAAGGATGCGGCATGGGCCTGTTCCAGGTGACGTGCTTCGACATTTCCACCGCCACGATCCCGCGCGAGGACCGCGGCGTCGCGGGCAGCCTCGTGACGATGACCCGCACGGTCGGCGTCGTGACCGCCGCGACCGTGCTGATGCTGATTTTCGAAATGTTGCGCGAAGCAGGGTTAAGCCATGGCCTGACCGACGGGGCGGCGTTCCTCGCCGGGTTCCAAGGTGCCTTCCGGATTGCCGCCATCCTTCCGATCCTGGTCGTGATCGCCGGCCTTTCACGCGGTTGGGCCCGCGGGCGATGAGACAGGGGGATTTTCTTGTCTTCCCTCCGCCCGCCGTACCGTTACCATCGGCGCCATTAAACTGAACCGGACAGGCATGCCCCTGGCGTTACCTTCCTCTGGCGCACCCATCCGCGTGGTCGGCGACGTGCACGGCGATGCCACGGCATTCGCCTATGCCGCCGCGACCGACCGGTTCGTCGTCCAGCTTGGCGACCTGACCGATTACGGGCCGGACAGCGCCGGGACACTGCGCATCATGTTCGAGCTGATCGACCAGGGACGTGGCCTGTTCCTTCTGGGCAACCACGATCTGAAACTCGCCCGGGTGCTGGCTGGTCATGCCCGGATGGAGCCCGTGGTCCGCGCCACCATCGAGCAACTGGACGACGCGCTGCGGGAACGCGTGCAATTGGAGGTCGCTCGCGCGCCCGGCTGGCTGCGGCACGGCACCGATTTCCTGGTGCATGGCGGATTCCATCCAGCGATGCTGACCGGACCGCCGCCCGATCATGGCCTGGATCGCGCCGAAGGGCGCCTCGCCCGCGCGTTGTTCGGTGAGCCGACAGGCCGCATGCAGCCCGACGGCTATCCCGAGCGGAGCCTGCGCTGGGTCGATCACATTCCGCCCGGCCTGACCGTGTATTGCGGCCACGACCGTCGCAGCACGAACGGACGGCCCTATGTCCGGCGCGGCGGAGCCGGTGGCACGGCGGTGTTCCTGGACACGGGCGCGGGCAAGGGCGGCCATCTGTCCTGGATCGATCTGTAGCCCGCGCGTAACGCACCGCGCGCCAGGATGCTTACCCCCTCTGGACTCCGGCGATGCGAACGTTTGGCTTTCTGGTCAACAAAACCTCCAGCCTGCACGAGCCCGGCATTCCCGGCGCCCGATTGACCCGGGTCAACCAGTCGCTGAAGCGCCGCCTGGACGATGGTCTGGAAGATGTCTTCAACCGTGCCTGTGCGGCCAATGACATCGAGGCGGCGGCGGATCTGATGGCGGTGATGGAAAAATGGCATGCGAGGCGCGCGGCCAAATATGGCCGGGAGAGGCGCGTCGACGGCGGCGCGCTGCAACGCGTGCACCGGGAAATGGAACGGCTGTGCGCGCTGCACAATGTGCGTCTGTTCCGGCCGAAATCCGAGGGTTAGGATCAGAGGCGGAACAAACGAACCGTGGCGTCGCTCGGGCTGAGGATCGCGGTGGTGGACGCTCGGCCAAATCGCGCCGGTTGTTCGGACCCTGGGAGCGTCTCTGGGCCTCTGGCTCTCCGGGAACTCTCGGGTGCATCCTTGCGGTGCCGATCGCAGCGGCCTGCCCAGGGCCGGACGCACCAATGGATTGGACGGCCCGCGCGGTGAATACCGTGAAGAATTCATCTGGGAGAGCCCAGGGGTCCCGAGCCCCAGAGGGTTCTTCAGGAGGAGAAACCGCGCGATCAGGTTCCGGATGCGATTCGAATGAAGACGGTTGTTTGGCAGGTGGGCCAACGCGTTGCCCTGGAGGTTAGCGCGAGTCCGTCGCCATGCCAGCACATTCCAGACACGATAACATTGGTCGGAGTCTCGTATATTAAGAGTTTTTTCGCCTGCACGCCCGGTCTGTAGGATGTTTGAAAGGAATACCCCGATAAGGTTGCGGACGATGTCGTTAAACAGGACCGATCAAAATGAAAATTTCACAATTGTTCGAATTTCGTTCCAAGCCGGAAGAAGAACTGCAAATTCCCACCGCGCGGATGAGCCGTTTACGGCAGTCTTTCCAGCGCCGGTTGTGCGATTCGCTGGAAGAGGTGTTTTACCGCTCCTGCGTCGAAAACGACGTCCGGACAGCCGCCGGGTTGTTCGCTGTGCTGGAGGATTTGTACATCCGGCGTGCTCATGGAAGGGGCTCGGAGCGGCGGATCAGCGACGAGGCGCTTCTGAAAGCGCGCTCGGAATTGGACCGCTGCCGCAAAATCAACGAGCGCGAGCAACAATTCGCTCAAAAGCCGCCCGCGGTGCCGGAATGGGCGGGCGCGGCGGTGCCCCATGGCGCAGCGTTGCCGAGCCACTCGTAACCGCCAGGTCACCAGGGGCCGGTTTGGGCTCCCGGACGCAGGGTCAGCTGGACCAGCGCGGGTCGTGGCGGTCCGGCATCTGTGGCATCGCCGGGCAGTGCGGCGCCTCGGTCGAGCGCTTTGCCATGGCGATACGGCGACGCTCGACGTCACGGGCGACGATGTCGTCGAGGCACCGCCAACGACATTTCCCCCCCCCCTCCATCGCGTCCACCTGGGCCTGGCTGGCGGCCTCAAACTGATGGAATGTAGGCCGAGGGTGAAGAAGCCCGAAGCGGCTGACGCGTCATCCTTGGTTGGGTGTCCCATCAGATCGCCACACGGACCCGGCCCGAGCGGCCGGAATCCAACTCCGTCCACCCCTGTTTATTGGACAAGTAGTAAATATCCCCCGGCAGAGCCGGGGGAACTCCCATGGTATTAGCGGCGGCGGCTCTTTCGGACGGCCCGGTCAGACGAACCGGGTCCGGGCCCAGCCAGCCTCGAATGGGCTGTTCATCAGCGGCTCCGACCGCTTGTGGCGGAACATCCAGATGCCATCCGCACGCACATAGGTCTCGTGATCGATGCCCGCGCGCCACATCGCCTGGTTTCCCGAGGCGATGGTGCATGGCATGAACAGATACCAGCGGGCCGACGCGGTATCGCCGTTGACCTCAATGTGGCCGTTCAGGCTGTAATGAATGGCAAATGAGAAGATACCCGAGGCGCCCTTGAAAAACGACCGGATTGCCTCACGCCCCTCGAAGCGGCCCAGGGCCGGACTTTCCCAAAGTGCGTCCTCCGTGAACAAGGCGGCGATCCCATCGGCGTCGTAGTTGTTGTCGCACAAAGCGGCGTAATGCGCCTTCAGGTTGCGGATCGCCTCCGCGTCTTCCAGCGCCTGTAAGCGCCGTTCCAGCCGCGCCAAATGGTTTCCTGTATCGTCCGTCATCGTCCTGCTCCTTCCGTTCCGGGGCGAGGATCAATCGCCGTTGGCGCGCTCGTCAATCGCCATCCTTTGGTCGCGGTGCCGCGATGGGATAGCCTGCCGCCATGAAGCCCATGACCACACAGGAGCCGCCATGACATTCACCATCGCCGCCCGCTGCGAACGAACCGGACAGGCTGGCCTGGCCATGGCGACCGTGTCGCTCGCGGTCGGTGGACTTTGCCCGTGGTTCACCTCGAACGGCGACGTCATTTCCAGCCAGGCCTATGCGTCCAAACGCGACGGCGAACTCATGTACCGGACGATGGAAGCAGGCAAAACCGCCTCGGAAGCGCTGGCTGTGCCGAAAGAACTCGATCCTGACATCGATTTCCGGCAACTGATCGTCCTGCCGCGGCAGGGTAACCCGATCGTTTTTACCGGCGGGAAATGCCGGTCCTGGGCCGGCCATATCGTCGGCGAACATTTCATCACGGCCGGGAATGTTCTCGCTGGCCAACATGTTGTCACGGCCATGGCCAACGCATTCCAAGCCTCGGACCAACCTGACCTCGGCGAGCGCCTGTTGCGGGCGTTGGAAGCCGGACGCGACGCCGGTGGCCAGACGCTGCCGGATGGCACCGCGCTGACGGAACGTTCCGCGTCGTTATGTGTGTTGGGCAGCGGCGCGGACCGGGCGATCCGCCTGCACGATCTGCGCGTCGACATGCACGGCAGCGCGGTGCATGAGATGCGGCGTCTGTACGAGGTCCACCGGATCCACGGCGCTTATGCCGAGAGTCGCGATCTTCGCCCCGAGCAAACGCCATCGATGGTGGTGTTCGAGGCCGAGGCGCTGCGGAACGGGGGCGTTTTCGCATCGCGCCCGTCCTGTTACCGCTGACGGCACGGGGCATGAACAAAGGAACATCGACCATGGATAAACCCCGCGTTGGCTATGTTGGCCTCGGCGTCATGGGCGGCGCTTTGGCCCGCCGCCTGCTGCGCGAGCACGCATTGACCGTTTTCGACCTGTCGCCGGAACGCCGCGCCGAATTCGCCGCCCTGGGCGCGACGGTCGTGGACTCGCCCGCCGCCGTCGGGGCGGCGTCCGATGTCGTGCTGACCTGCCTGCCGACATCGGCTCAGGTAAGGGACGTGATCTTCGGCGACAATCATGGGTTGATCCGCGGGTTGAAAGCGGGCGCGATGATCGTCGATCAGACCTCCGGCGCGACCGCCGCGACCCGCGCCATGGCGGCGGAACTGGCAGGCAGCGGCATCGAACTGATCGATGCCCCGGTCAGCGGCGGCCCGCGTGGCGCGGAGGCCGGCACGATCGCGATCATGGCCGGCGGCACTGACGAACAATACGCCCGCGCCGCACCGCTGTTGACCGTCATCAGCCCGAACGTGACGCATGTCGGTCCCCTGGGCGCGGGTCATACGCTGAAGGCCCTGAACAACATGATGTCCGCGGCCAACCGTCTGCTGGCGTTCGAGGCGGTTTCGATCGCCGCCGCCAATGGGCTCGACCCGGCGGTCGTCGTGGACGTGATCAACAAGTCCTCGGGCCGGAACAACGCGACGATGACGGTTTTCCCGAACAACATCTTCACGGACGATTTCGCCATGCGCTTCACCATGGCTTTGATGGAAAAGGACGTGGCGCTGGCGGCTGAACTGGCTGGCGACGGGTTCGCTCATCTGACCCTGACGCCTTTGATCCTGCGCAATTACCGCATGGGAATCGAACGCTTCGGTGCCAGCGGCGACATCCATGAGATGCTGCGATTTTATGAGGAAGCCGCCGGAGTGAAAATCGCGAAAGTGCCGGCGCGCGATTGACGCCTTACGATCGCGCGGGTGGCGTTTGTTTCAATGACCGCTGGAGGGTTCCAGGCGTCCGAAAATATCCGCCGCCAGGCCAGGCCGCCAGCGTGCCGGCGGGACTGTTACGTGGTCACCAAAGGTGAGATCGCGCGGTTCCATTTGTCGCCGGAACGGTGGCGGGGTTCCGCGCCAGGTGCGCAGCAATTCTCATTATGGCGCTGACGCTTGCTTTTTCGTCATCCTCCGGCGTGACCGGAGGATCGGTAGCGGCACATATCCGCGTATAATAGCGCCGGAAAGCAAGGCGTGGTGCCGCTCCGGATCCTCCGGTCGCGCCGGAGGAT
>SHWL01000073.1 GCA_009693865.1 Acetobacteraceae bacterium
CCTCTACACATTGATGCAGGTGTTTTCGGTGACAGTATTTGAAAAGGCCTCGATAGAATCTGTGATTTCTCAAACAGCTGACAGTTCCGAACATGTCATGGACGATAACCAATTGAATTTATTCAGCTATTGACCGGACAATAGTGGCTTACGATGATTATCGTGCAACAAAATTCGAAAACACGGACGTCGCCGAAATCAACCTGGAGAAGTGCGGGTTCGATCACCTGGACGATCAGTTGATCGATTGCTCGGCCAGCATCGCTGACTCGCTTTATGCGATCATCCGCGGTCTTGATGATCGTCACGTTGCCCGAAATCGGGTCCGGCAAGACGCGGAGACGATTCAAGGTCAATGTAAACCGCCGCAACCACCCATGTGATGGCGCTTTTAAACGGAGTCGAACCAGCATATCCGGAAGATCATGCTGACGGTCGGCTAAAGGATGGCCATCGGACTGATCGGGCTACCGGTGCCACCCAACACCGGAAGCGGGCTCGCGGCGAACATGAACGTATACCGGCCCGTTTCCGCGAGCAGCTTCAGCACCAGACCCTCCAGCAACGGTATCCCGAAATCACGGATCAACCGTTGATGGACCGGAAAGACCGTACCAGCGGCGAACGGCAAGACCTCGACGGCGAAATTATCGGCGCCGACAACCGCGACCTCGCGTTCCGCCAACCATAGCGCGGCGGCCAGTTCGATGCCGGGCTCGGTGTCGAAAGATACAGTTGCTGGCGCCCGTTCAGCCCAGCCAGTGCGGATCAGTACGACGTCGCCTTTGACCGGTTCGCCGCCCGCGAGCCTCGCCGCCTGGACAAGGTCGGCGATTCCGATCGCCGAGCCGTCCGCCAATGGCCCGCCGCGCACCGTGGCGATGTCCAACAAAATACCGCGCCCGGCAATCGGGCCCATCTTGTCGATCCCGCAGCGCGCCGCGCCGGTCGTACCGCGTGTGCCCGAGCCAGGAAAACCGTTGTAAAGCCGGTCGTCATACCAGGCGTGGCACAACGCATCGATATGGGTTCCAATATGCGCGGGCATCAACAACGTATCCTCCGCGAACTGAAACCCTCCGGGGCGGCGCGCGCCCGCGGCATAATCGCCACCGGACCGGCCCATGAAATGTTGCATTCCCGCGCGATGCGGTGGAGACGGCGTCCGCGCCGACAACGGTTGCGCGAGACACACGACCTGACCCGAGGTCACCAGAGCGGCGGCCCGTTTCACCGCCTCGGCGTCGATGTGGTTCAATGCCCCGCGTTCGTCCTCGGCGCCCCAACGGTTCCAGTTATTCTCGCTCATGGCGTCAACGCTTTCAGATCGCGCCGCATCAGCTTGCCGGTAACAGTAACCGGCAGCGTTTCTCGAAATGAAATGAAATCCGGAACCTTGTAGCGAGAGGCAAGGTCGCGGCAATGCGCCGTCAACGCCGCTTCGGTAACGAAAAGCCCAGGTTTGACGACGACAAACGCGGCGATAAGTTCGCCCTGAATAGCGTCGGGAACACCAACAACTCCCGCGAGAGCAACCGCGGGATGGCGCATCAGCACATCTTCCACTTCAACAGGCGAGATGTTGATACCACCTTTCTTGATCATTTCGGTTGTGCGACCGATGAACCGTATCTCTCCGGTTTCGGTCAATTCGCCCATGTCGCCGGTACGGAAATACCCATCCGTTGCCAGAGCCGCCTCGTTCTGACTCGCGCTGGCGCCGATGTAACCGCGCATGACGTAGCCGTTGACCTCGATCAGTCCCGTCCGTCCGGCGGGCAGGATCACGCCTGACGTTTCATCTACGATCCGGATCGTGACTCCGGGCAACGGTGGCCCCTGACATGCCGCGCGGCGCGCCAGCGGCCAGTGATGCCAGGTGACGCAGCAATTGCCATAGGTTTCAGTCTGGCCATAGACGTTGCAGATTTCCCCCGCGCCGAGCACCTCCGCCGCGGTCATGACATCCTGTGGCGCGCCGATGGTCAAACCGGTACGCAACGACCTCGTCCGCTCTGGCCGGAAATTCGGATGCGAAATCAAAGCCGCGGTGATCGCCGGCAATGTATAAAGCGCGGTGCAACGATGTTGCTCGATCAGATCGAGCGCCTCGCCCGGTTCAAACCGCGGTTGCAACACCAGCGTCGCGCCATGCGTCAACACCGCGGACATCGCGTTGGCGCTGCCATAAGACCAGAACAACGGCGGTGGCAGTAGAACGCGATCGTCTCGCGTGTATCCCTGTCGCTCGCCGATCGCGAAACCATTCTCGATGATGCCGCCATGCGACAGTGGCACCGACTTGGGCCGGCTGGAGGAGCCGGATGTATAAATGACGATCGCGTCGTCTTCCGCGCGCGCGGGCCGACCGGGCGCCGCGGGAGGCGAATCCAGCATGGAGTGCCAGGATACCCAGTTCGGATCGCGATCCTCGCCAAGCAGCACGACATCCAACGGCCCCATCGTCCGCAGATCGTTCGAAAAATTCTGGCCGCTGAATTCGTCCAATGAAACGATCAGTTTGATACCGGAATCCTCGATCAGGTAAGCGAGTTCGTCACGTTTCGACCAGGTGCTGAACGCGACGACCACGGCACCGGCCATGGCGGCCCCGAAGAATGTCGCCACCCATTCCGGCCGGTTGTTCATCAACAAACCGATCCGATCGCCGCGCTTCACCCCGCGGGTAGCGAGGAACGATGCAATCCGCGCGGCCTGATCGGCCAGCGTGGCATAGCTCATGGTTTCACCACCGCCGATAACCGCGGGGCGGGCACCATACCGAGCCGACTGTTCCCGTGATAAAAGACCCAGGTCACGGCTGACAGGGATCGTCATGGGATCAATTTCCCTTGGCCGATCCAATCCCGCAGGATGTTTTTCGCCAGTTTGCCGGTTGGGCCATGGGGCAATTCCTTAACGAAAGCGATCGAGTCCGGTAGCCACCATTTCGGTACCAATCCGGCCAAATGAGTCAGCAGGTCTTCGGCCGACACTTCGGTGCGCGGTACCACGATCAGGAAGGGCCGCTCCTGCCAACGCGGATGCGGGATCGCGACAACAGCGGCCTCGGCGACGGCGAGATGGCGGCATGCGGCGTCTTCCAGTGCCTGACTACTGATCCACTCGCCGCCCGATTTGATGACGTCCTTGGCGCGATCGACGATGTGAAGCGTGTTGTCCGGGTCGATCGTGGCGACATCGCCGGTCCGCATCCAGCCGTCGGCGGTCACGGTATCGATCTCCGGCCGGCGAAAGTATCCCGCGGCACTCCACGCGCCGCGGACCTGCAAATTTCCGGGAGTCGCGCCGTCGCGTGGCAGCAGTCCATCGTTGTCATCGGCGATGCGGATCGCGCTGCCAAACAGCGGCTTTCCTGGTGTGCGCATGACTTCCAATGCTTCCTGTTCCGGCAGCGATGAAGGTGCGAACGACATCGTCGCACCGCTGGTCGTTTCGGTCATGCCCCAGCCATGAATCGTTCTGACACCGAAGTCGCGCAGGTATGCCTCAATCATTGCCAACGGCGGCGCGGTGCCACCCGAAAATATTCGGTTCATCCGGCCCGGACTCAGCCCCCGCTCCCGGCAATGATCCAGCATCGACAGCCAGATCGTTGGGACGCCGGGTCCAACGGTGATGCCTTCCTCGACGATCAGGCGGTGCAACCATTCGGTATCGGCGCGCCGTCCGGGCATCACCAGTTTCGCGCCAAACATCGGGCCGAAGAACGGAATCGCCCAACCGTTGCAATGAAAAAATCCTGGAACGGCGAGGATGGCGTCGTTGGCGGACAAACCCCAGCCATTGCCCGCGCCGGTCGACATCGCATTCAGTACGGTGCCGCGATGATTGTACAGCGCGCCCTTCGGATCTCCGGTCGTGCCAGACGTAAAGCACAGCAGACACGCCGTCCGTTCATCCAGATCCGGCCAAACGAAATCAGGATCACCCGCCTCGATCAGTTCTTCGTAACAAATCACATCCGTCAAAGTCGTGTCAGGCAGCGCTCCAGGCGGCGCCATCAGGACATACTGGCGAACGGTCTCCAACCGTGGCGCGAGACCTTCGACAAGTTCGATCGTATCGAGATCGATGAACAGCGTCCGATAACCCGAAAAATTGATTGTGTAACAAATCTGCGCCGGAGGGAGCCGTGGATTGGCAGTATGCAGCACCGCGCCAATGCCGGTCATGCCATAGAACAACTCGAAATGCCGGTGCGAATTCCAGGCGAGCGAGCCAGCCATCGTCTCCGGGCCAAATCCGAGCCGCCGCAGGCTCGACCCAAGCCGCCGGGCTCGCGCCGCCGCCGTCGCATAATTCAGCCGGACCGCCTCATCCCGATTGACCGAAACGACCGGCACATCGCCGAAATTCGCCGCGCCGTGCTCAAGCACAGACGATAACAGCAGGGGAAAGTCCTGATTGAGCCCAAACATCGTCGTCCTCCATGCGCAGTGTGGCGCCCGACGGGAAACCCGGCAACTCATGCGGTCGCGGCGGGCACTTCATTCACCATGTGGACGGTCGGATCGGTGAGGTGGATCGCCAGTACATTCATGCCGGCGGCGAAGGTCTTATAACCGTAGCCCTCCAGATATGTCGCGATGACCGCTTTGTCCGCCTTTACATTCTCAATGAACATGATGGGAAGGAATTTGGCGACGATCAGTCTGGCGCCTTCGAGCACCTCCACCTCCATGCCTTCCACATCCACCTTCATCATGTCCAGTCGCGGCAGCCCCAGAGAGTCGATGGAGACGGTGCGCACGACCGCCATTCGTTCTTCAGTGTAATCGATCGTCTGTCCGATTGCCTCGTTGCCTTCACGCTGCCGCGGTTCCAGGCTGCCAAAGGACGATGGCGATCGGACGTTTGGGGGCGGGCATCTCGGCGTTCTCCAATACCGGAGCAAAAAAGCATGAGACCGGCGCTCCGTCCATCTCGCGGCGGTTCTCATTGCGGGTTGTGGAGGCCTCTTTCCCGTCATGACCCGGCTCTCTCTACCCCTATCGGCTGAACACGGTGCCGCGCCCGATGGCCGGGTCAAGCCGTAGAGAACGAGGCCGTGGTCCAACATGCGAAGAACGCAGGACCCTGGCGCGGCCCGGGTCCTGCGTTATCATGACAGCGCGGCAGTCGCGGGAGAGAGACGGATGGCGGGGTTAATGGAGGGCAAGGTCGCCGTGGTGACCGGCGCGGGCGGTGGCGTGGGACGCGAGATCGCCATCATGATGGCGAAAGCCGGTGCCAAGGTGATCATCGCCGACATCGGCGCGTCCCTCTCGGGTGAGGGCGGGTCATCCTCGCCCGCCGAACAGACCAAGGCGCTGATCGTCCAAACGGGAGGGGCCGCGGAAATCTGCACCGAGTCAGTTTCCACCTGGGGCTCCGCGCGCAAAATCGTGCAAGCCGCGTTGGATCATTTCGGCCGCATCGACGCGGTGGTGAATAACGCGGGCATTCTGCGGGACGGCATCTTCCACCGGATGACCGAGGACGATTGGCTGTCGGTGATTTCCGTCCACCTGAACGGCAGCTTCTTCGTGTCCCGCGCCGCCGCCGAACACTATCGGACTCAGGAAAGCGGGACTTTCGTTCACATCACCTCGACGTCCGGGTTGGTCGGCAATATCGGTCAGGCGAATTATTCGGCGGCCAAACTGGGCATTACCGCGCTGTCGAAATCCATTGCCCTCGACATGGCCCGCTACAACGTCCGTTCCAACTGCCTCTCTCCCTGGGCCTGGTCGCGGATGACGAGTTCGATCCCGACCAATACTCCCGAGCAGGCCGCGGCGGTTGAAAAGCTGAAGCAGATGACTCCGGACAAGAACGCGCCACTGGCGGTGTTCCTCAGCTCGGACGCGGCCAAAGGCGTGACGGGGCAGGTATTCGGAACGCGGATGCACGAGATCTATTTGTTTAGCTCGCCTCGTCCGATTCGCATCATTCACAATGCCGAGGGCTGGACACCGGAATCCATCGCGGCGATTGCGGCACCCGCGCTGAAGACCGCGTTCATGCCGCTGGATACGTCGGAGACGTTGTTCAATTGGGATCCGATCTGACGACGTTACGTCAGCCGTGCCGTTACGGGTGGTAACCCCACGAACTCAACCGTGACGACCGCGGGTGCATCCAACCAAACCGGCGGGGTGACCGACCCCAGCATGACGCACTGACCCGCGCGCAATCCGCCAAACGCGGCGGCGACCGCGGAACTCGCCAGGTAGGCCAGACACGCAAAGGGGTGGCCCATCAGGTCAGTTGTTATGCCTGCGTCACGTTCCTCGCCGTCGATCAGAATGCGGCCGCGTAACGCTCCGATATCCAGACCGTGCCAATCGACGCCGCCCTGATCGCCCAGAACCGCGGCGACGTGATACACTTGGTCAGCGATCAGGGTTGGGGTGCCCAGGGTTTTCAGATCGTCGTAGCGGTTCTCGACGATCTCGATGGCGGCGACGAACTCGCCCACCGCGGAGGCGACTGTCGCGGCCGTGTATTCGCCGGGCGGTAGGTCCCGCGCGAGCCGGACAGCCACCTCGCACTCCACGCCGGGTTTGATGCAATCGGCGAAGCGCACCGCGCCATCGGAACGGAAGACATTCGCCGCTTCCATGAACCCGGCCGCGGGCCCGTTCAGGCCGAGATATTCTTGCATCCGTTTACCGGTCGCGCCGATCTTGAACCCGGCGGGTGGCACCGCGCCGGCCAGACGCGCCAACGCCAATTGCGCCGCGGCACCTTCCTGTTCATCCCGGGGCGCGATCGAGGCGGGCAACGGCAGGACCAACGTCCGGCCGAGGCGGACGGCGCGCAACGCCGCGGCGGTGGGTGCGGGATCGTACATCATGCGCTCCGCTTCAACTCGTATAGCGCGACGGCGGCGGCGGCGGAGACGTTCAGGCTTTCAACCGCGCCTTTGATCGAAAGTCCAGCGATTTCGTCGCAGGTTTCACGGGTCAGGCGGCGCATTCCCTCGCCTTCGGCGCCCAGGACGAGGGCGACGCGGCGGCCAGCGAAATAAGGGCCGGAGAGGGGTTTTCCGGACACATCCAAACCCACGCACCAGACATTGGCGGCCTTCAGCGCGATCAGCGTACGGGCGATGTTGACCGCGCGTAACAAAGGGAGAGTTTCCAAAGTACCAGACGCGGCTTTCGCCAGAGAGCCGGTTTCCTCGGGCGCGTTGCGGTCCTGGGTGATCACGGCGGCGGCACCAAAAGCAGCAGCGCAGCGCATGATCGCGCCAACATTGCGGGGATCGGTCACCTGATCGAGCACGACGATGGGACCGCTGCGTTCCAGCACGTCCGACAGGCTGAATTGCGCCAATGGATCGGCCAGCAGCGCCATCCCCTGATGCGCGATGTCGCGGCCCAGGAGCTGATCGATACGGGCGCGATCGGTTCGTTCCGGTTGTAACGGCCAGGGCGGAGCCAGGGTTTGGGTCAGCGTGGCCTCGGCTTCCTCGGTCAGGAGGAGACGGCGCAGGCGGCGGCGCGGATTGGCCAACGCGGCGGCGACGGCATGATGTCCATACAGCCACACCGTCCCTTTCGGCGTGTCCGGTCCTGGGCGAGGACCATCACCCTGATAGGGCCTCGGCTCTCGGCGTTGCCCATCAAATCTGGCGCCATCCCGCCGAGGTCCATCGGATCGTTGCTGAAACGGTTTGCCGCCCTGAGGTTGGGCTGCCTGCGGGCGCGGGCCGCGACTATCCTGTTGTCCCGCGCTGAGGGTCAGGCGATTGGGTGACCCTCCGCCACCCGGTTGCGGGCCGCGATTGTGCGACGGTCCGCCGCCGCCAGGCTTTGGGCCGTGGATGGAGGTCGGGCGGCCGGACCCGCCGGGTTTGTTGCCATATGGTGGTTTCATGCTCGGCCGGTATAGACCTTGGCCGGGGAAATGCCCAGAGGAACGTGGGAAGGCTTATGGCGCGGCCTGCGCCGGTTCACCCAGTGACAGCATCAGGCGATTGGCCCAATTGAAAAAGGCCGCGCCGTTGATCACGTCGACGATCTCCGCGTCGTCCAATCCCGCCGCGCGTAGCCGCGTCACATGCGCTGTGCCGAACGCGATCGGGGTCGCGGCGAGTGCCACCGAGGCGGCAACGATTGCATTCCAGCGCTCACCCAGATCGGCGCTCACGCCGGTATCGAGCAGGCGCCGCACATCGTCTGGCCGCTTTGAATATGTGGTGGCGTGGCGGGCATGGACGGAGGCGCAGTAAATGCAACCATTGTGACGCGAGGTCGCCGCGGCCGCCAACTCCCGTTCGGCGCGAGGGAGACCGGAACCGGTGTTGTAGAAGATGTCCTTATCGGTGCGGGTGCGCGCCTCGAGGATGTCCGGATCGCGCGCCAGCAGCCGGAAATAGGGCGATTTGGATCGCGCGGCATCGACGAGACTAACATGCTGGCGCTCGGTCAATTCGGCTTCGGTGGGCGGGGCCAGCCACGGTAGCCAATCGAGTTGCGCCAGGGTGAAAGCGGTCGGCGCGTGATTTCCGGGATGCGGGATGACGGTCTCGGTCATGGGACGCTCCTTGTCGCGGCCAGGGTGCGCAGGCCGGCGGCGGCTCGGATCTGAAAGGCGAGGAACGCCACCAGCTGCGACAAAGTCACGATATCGGTGTTCGACCAGCCGGCATCGAGCAGCCTCTGCAGCGACGCGGCGCTGGCATCGCGCGGATGAAATACCAACATATGCACGTGGGCCAACGCGGCTGTTATCCGGGAGCCAAGCGCGGCGCGATGGGCCTCGGCCACGTCGTAGATGGGGCCGGCCACGTCCTCGGTACTTAAGGGACCTTTGGGGTAGGCGCCGTAGGGACCGTTCGCGCGGCCCAGGAGGATTTCGGCCGACAGGGCGGCGGAGAATGGGGGCGGCGGGGAGGTGCGAGACAGGCCGGCGGCGTAGAAAGTCGCGATCTCGTCCTGCGCGTGCAGACCGGCGACGAACGTGGCCACGGCGGAACGTTCTTGTGCCGTTACGCTCCCCGGATGTGCTGGTTCGAACAGCGCGCCGTAGCTCGCCTGGGCTTGTTGCCGCGTCACTGGCTTACGGTCGCGGATCATTGCAAGTGGCGAGTCCGGTGAAAGGCCAGCCAATGTATCGATAATATCCGGGTTGGTCACGCGACTTTCTCCGCCTTGGCGCGATGGTGCTCCGGCCGCCAGCCGAACGCGGGCGCCACCTCCTGGGCCACCAATTCGATCGACCGTAGGATCCAGGGATGCGGCGGGTCAACCGAGTGCACCTGCACGGCCAGGTCGGTGACCCTCGCCAGGGTTTTGTCGGCCCGCAATGAGGCGATCACGTCCGCCGGCGTGCCGACATGGACGTCGAATGCCTTGATAAGGTCCGCGAGCGTGTCGCCGGGCGGGCGGTGGCCCCGTTCGAGGAAACGGCTGACGGCTTTGCGCAAGCCCAGGTCGGCGAGACGGAGGGCTTCGGCGCGGGATTCCGCGACAAAGACGCTACGGGAACCGACGATGCGCGGGGGCCGGTTTGGCGGCAGGGCGGCGAGGTAGGCGTCGATGATCGGGTCCTGTAGCTCGGCCAGGGTGGCGCGAGGGCTATCGGGCGGGCGCGGCTGGGTCCGGGAGAGCATCAATCCGTCGCCGGCCGCTCCGGCCCGGGCGCCACCGGAGACTGAGAAGGTGGCCTGCCAAATCCGCTCGATGAGGTCGGGGTTTTGGGGATACAGCGTGTCGCCGCCGGGGATTTGGTCGCCTGCGAGAGCGCCTCGGAGGCGCCCCAGGTTGCGGGTGAAGAGGTCGTCGCGGTGTTCGTTGTCGAGTTCGAACCCCGCGAAGGCGGTTGGATTGCCGCCATTGCCGACACCGAGTTCCAGGCGGCCGTTGCTGATCAGGTCGAGCACGATGGCGTCCTCGGCCACGCGGACCGGGAGCTCAAGGGGGAGCGTGATGATGCCGGTACCGAGACGAATGCGGGAGGTTTGGGCGGCGAGGTGGCCGAGGAAAACGAAGGGCGCGGGCAATCCACCTTCGTGTTCATGGAAATGGTGTTGGGCGACCCAGGCGGCGTCGTAGCCGAAGCGCTCGGCATGGGCGATTTGCTTGGCGGCCAGACGGTAGCGTTCGGCCGCCGGGGCCGCGTCGAGCAGGCGGGTAAAGAAGGCGAGGCGTTGGAACTGGGGCGACGGGGTCATCCGTCGATGCTATGGCCGGAAATGGGGGCGGGTTCAACGGGGTGCGCCTCCCGTCAGCAATTCCAAATGCACCCGCGCTACTTTTCCGGAATAGCCGTTCCCGGCACAATCCCGGCTCCGGCGGCCCAAAGCGAGTCCAATTTGCAACAGGGCGTGGAATTCTTCGCTCTCCCCCTGGGCTCGTAACGATTTTGCCTGGCGGCGCGGCCGCCCTGAGCGGCTGTGTGTTCCGGCCAGTATGTGACCCACCGTAGACGGGGAGCAACAGCGTGCGAAGATCCGGACCTCCGAACGAGACATTGGCGCAGATCTCGGGCGTTTCGATGATCCCGATCAACTGGCCATCGGGCACGAAAACCCATGTTCCGGTCGCCCCGGTACAGAACACGCGGCCGGCCTGGTCGACCTTCATCCCATCCGGCACGCCGTTGGTCTTGTCGTGCGACATATCCGCGAACACCCGCCGCCGCACCATGTTGAGACTCGCGTCGAGCTCGATCGCAGGGATGTACTGAGTCCAGCGCGTGTTCGCGACGTAAAGCGTGCGCCCGTCAGGCGACAAAGCGAGACCGTTCGGACATTCGAATGCCGCGAGTTCGCTGATCGAATCATCGGCCGAGACTTTATAAATCATGGCATTCCGCACCTGCCGCTCTGCCACGGGAACGCGCAACGACGGGTCGGTAAACAGCAGCGTGCCGCTGGAATGGCAAATCACGTCGTTCGGGCGGTTCAGCTTTTTTCCCTGAAAGTTATCGGCGATTACTGTGACTCTGCCGTCGAGTTCCGTGCGCGTCACACGGCGGCCATCGCCCTCGCAATTGATCAGCCGCCCCAGAAGATCGAAGATCAGGCCATTACCACCCACCGTGTCACGAATTTTTTCGTGCGGCTGGCCAGGCGTAACGCGGAACAGGCCGGAACTTCGGACGTCGACGAAGTGGAAGAAGCCGTCGGGATGCCAGAGCGGACCTTCGGTAAAGACGAACCCGCCCGCGACTTTTTCGAAGTTCGTGGTCTCCAGGACGTCGGACAAGGTTTCCGTCGCCCTACTCCTCCTTGGTGTGGGCCGGCATGGCGCCAGAAAGCGGACCGGGTTGCAAATGGGGGAAGCGCCAGGGCTCCCGGCTTGCAATCGATCTGATTCCGCCGCGATATGCGCGCGTCAGGGAGGCCGCCATGGAATTGATCGATCTCAGCCGGGATCTGTTTCACCGAACACAGGTCCATCCATCGCACCCGCCGGTCATCGTGACGGTCTGGGGCGACCACTCCGAGAAGAAAGTCGCGGGCAATACCGTGTTCACCTCGAAGGCCTTGTCGCTCAGCCTGTCCGACCATTCGGGTACCCACGTCGACGCGCCCGTGCATTTCGACCCGCGGCCAGGCGCCGCCTCGATCGACGAGATGCCACTGGAGAAATTCTATACCTCGGCGATCTGTCTCGACCTCTCGCATGTGCCGTTGAAACACGCGATCACGGTACCGGAGATGGCGGACGCGCTGGCGAAGTCCGGACAGGAGATCCGGCAAGGCGATACCGTGCTGATCTGGATGGCGACCAATGAACGGCTGTTGGGAAAACCCGGCTACCAGCACGATTTCCCGGGCCTCGCGCTGGCTTCGGTGCATTGGCTCGCCGACCGGGGGATCGGCATGTTCGGGGTCGAGGCGGTCAGCCCCGCGCCGGAAGGCGAGTTGAACTTCCAGGCGCATATGGCCTGCGCCGAACGCGGCATCACGCACATGGAGTGCATGGCCAACCTGGACAAACTGATCGGCCGGGGACGCTTCCGCTTCATCGGCTTTCCGTTGAAAATCCGCGGTGGCACCGCGAGCCCGATCCGCGCGGTGGCATTGTTCGAATAATCAGGAGAAGACGATGGCCCGGCTCAATCGTGAAGGTGTCAGCATTCACTACGAGGTCCACGGCAACGGCCCGGCGGTTCTGCTCAGTCATGGCTATAGCGCAACATGCCGCATGTGGGATGGTCAGATCGCGGCGTTCAAAGATCGTTACAAAATCATCGTCTGGGATATGCGCGGCCATGGCGAAAGCGATTATCCCAACGATCCCGCCGCTTACTCCGAGGCACTGACCGCCGCCGACATGGCCGCCATTCTCGACGCCTGTGGCGAACCCCGCGCCATCATCGGCGGACTTTCATTGGGCGGCTACATGACGCTGGCGTTCCATTTGCGCCACCCGGACCGCTGCCGCGCGTTGATGTTGTTCGATACCGGTCCCGGCTTCCGGAAGGATGACGCCCGCGACGCCTGGAACCAGAGGGCCCGCTCACGCGCGGACGATCTGGACGCGAGAGGCCTCGCCGCGCTGGGAACCTCGGACGAGGTGCGCATGAGCCAGCATCGGTCCGCGTCCGGTCTCGCCGGGGCCGCGCGGGGCATGCTGACGCAGGAAAACGACGGCGCCATCCGGTCTTTGGAGACAATCGCTGTGCCAACTCTGGTGCTGGTGGGCGCGAACGATACCAATTTCCTGGCCGCGACGGATTACATGGCGGCGAAGATTCCAGGCGCGAAAAAGGTCGTGATCGCGGATGCGGGCCACGCTTCGAACCTGCATCAACCGGCCGCTTTCAACCAGGCGATGGCGGGATTTCTGTCGAACGCCGGCTGACGGAAGGACGCCCACCATGCATGACGATGTTCGCGGACTGCCCGTCACCGCCGCCTCGGCCGAGGCCGTGCAAGCCATCGACCACACGCTGGAGGGTTATCTCGGCTTCCGCGCCGACCTTGGTGGACGGGTCGAGGCGATGATGAAGGCCGCTCCCGACTGCGGCATGGCGCACATCGTCAAGGGTTATTTGATGATGCTGGGCTATCACACCCAGTTGATGCCGGCTGCTCAGGCGGCGGTGGCAACCGCGGCGACCCTGGTGCAAAAAGCCACGCCGCGGGAACAGGCGCACGCCGCCGCCCTCACCGCCTGGATCGAGGGCAACGCCGACCGGACATCATCGATATTGGAGGAGATTCTCCAGCAACATCCGCGCGACATGCTCGCGTTCCGGACGCACCATCAGGTGAATTTCTGGTTCGGCCGGGCGGACAAAATGCTGACCATGGCGCGCGCCGTCGAATCCCAATGGCCAGACAGCGTCTCCGGATACAACACGATGCTGGGATGCCGGAGCTTCGCCCATGAGGAGAGCGGTCTTTATCTCGAAGCCGAGACGGTGGGACGCGAGGCGATCCGCCGCGATCCCACCGATCTCTGGGCCGCGCACGCCGTCGCCCATACGTTGGAGATGACCGGCCGCCGCCGCGAGGGGATCGCCTGGATCGACGCGCTGCAGGGCGGATGGGACCTGGCGAACAATGTCAAACACCATTTGTGGTGGCATCAGGCCATGTATCATCTCGACCTTGGCGATATGTCACGCGTTCTGCATCTCTACGATACCCGCTTCCGGAATCTGGCGTCGCCCTTGGTTCAAATGTTTCCCGATCTCTATATCGACGTGCAGAACGCGGCCTCGATGTTGTTCCGCCTGAGCCGCCACGGCGTCGATCCCGGCGATCGGTGGATCGAACTCGCGGACAAAGCGGAACGCCGGATTGGCGATTGCCTGAGCGCCTTCACCCTGCCGCACTGGATGATGGCCCTGGCCGCGGCGGGCCGGGAGGACGCGGCACGCAGGATGCTGGCCGCGATGCGGGATTACGCGCAGGGGCCGCACACCAATGCACGGATCGTCGGCGATTTCGCGATACCGGTGTGCCAGGCGATCCTCGCGCACGGTCTCGGCCAATACGAGCAGACCGTCGCGTTGATGCGCCCGATCCTTGGCGAAATGTATCGCCTTGGCGGCAGCCACGCACAGCAGGATGTGCTGGAGCAGGTATTCCTGGATGCCGCGCTGACGGCGGGGTTGGACGACGATTGCAAGTTGATGATCGAACGCGTGTCGGCCCGGAATCCCGTGCCGCCCGCCCGCCGCCGCGGCTACGCGATGGCCGCCTGATCGCGCGCGATATCGACCACCAAAGCGGAATGGTCCGATACCCCAACGGCCCGTTCCGCGTGAGAATACCGGATCTCCCCGATACGCCGCGCCAGACCTGGTGACGCAAATGCGTGATCGACGCGGAATCCGTTGCCACGATGACTATACCAGGAATATTCCCGCCCCTCGGGAAACCGGTCGCGCCAGACATCGCGGAATCCCACTGCCTCAATCTTATCCATGAAGGGCGCCGTGCGGTCGGTCGCGCCCGGCTCGTCCACGAACGCGCGACACGTGTTGAAGTCGCCTATGGCCAGCGCGCGGCGCCCGGCATGCGGCGCGGCGGCCTCGATCAGAGCCTCCCAATAAGGGATTTTTACTTTGAGGTTTGGCATGTAGATGCCGAACACACGCATCCGATCGAATGTCGCGGTCAACATCCGCCAGGGCTCCGCCACATGCTCCGTCACATGCGCGATCGACCCGGGCTTGCGTCGCGCGGCGATCAGCACGCCATTGCGGATGCCCGGCGGCTCCACCGGGCTGAGCCAGGAATAACCCTGCTCCCGCAGCACGGCCCGCAATCGCGTACCAGCCTCGCCGGAGCGGTATTCCGTCAACACCAGCACATCGGCCCGGTGCCCCGCCAGCGCCTCCGCGATCCTGGGCAGCCGCGTGCCACCACCCGCGCGAATGTTCCAGGTCAGCAGGCGCACTGGTCAGATGTCATGCAAAAAAGTCCGGGTTTCCTCGACCGCCTTCGCCAGACCCACGCGCCGGACCGTCACGCCCTCGGGAAACGCCGACATCAATCGACTGGGCGCGCCGCGGTCCAGTAAAACGAATACACCGCGATCGGAGGCGCGCCGGATCAGGCGGCCGAACGCCTGACGCAGGCGAGACCGCGCGATGCGATCGTCCCAGGCCCTGGGATCGCCATCCGACAAATGGATGCGCCGCTCCCGGTGCAAAATATCCGGCCGAGGCCAGGGCACTTTCTCGAACACCACCAAGCGCAACGCGCGTCCCGGGACATCGACGCCGTCGCGCATCGCGTCCGTTCCGAGCAGGCAACTATCCTCCTCGGCCCGGAAGATATCGACCAGCGTCGCGTTGCCCATCGCGTCCACGTGCTGCGCGTAAAGCGGGACATTCGCGGCTTCCAGCTCCGGCGCGATGCGTTGATGCACCGCCCGCAGCCGATTGATCGCCGTGAACAGCCCCAGACCTCCGCCGCCCGCCGCCAGGAACAGTGCGCGAAACGCGGTGGCGAGTTGCCCGATATCCCCCTGCGCGACGTCGGACACCACCAGCACGCGTGTCTGAGCCTCGTAGTCGAATGGCGAGGCCACCGACGCGCGAATGGCGGGCGATGGCAAATGCGGCGCACCGACCCGCGCCTCGGCGGCAACCCAGGCCTGTTCGGGATCGCCGGTTCCGGCGTCGCGCAGGGTGGCGGAAGTGATAAGGACACCTTGCGCCGGTGCGGCCAACGTCATCGCGAACGGCACCGTCGGATCGAGCCAATGCCGGTGCAGACCGACATCGAAATCCCGGTTGCCGTCGCGCCGGTCCAGGCGAAAGAACTGCACATAGCCCGGCCGTTCCCCGGACTCTCGCGCGGGTTCCGCCAGCGCCGTCAACATCGCCCGCCAGGCCCGCAGCGGCTGGATCGCGCGGCGGTCAACCGACCGGCAGATCGCCTCGATCCGGGTCCGGGTGGCGCTGTCCATGTCCTCCGCCTCGTCCTCGGCACGGGCGAGCAGCCTTGCGCGCAAAATCTCCAGTGGTTCGGCGATACGGCCCATGGCACGGGCGAGGTTGGCCGCGGTCTCGTCAACCTGGTCGTTCAAAGGCGAAACATCGCACTCAACCGACCCATACGGGTTCGGACGAGCGTTCGGCGAGTCGGCTGAGGTGCGAGCCAGCACCTGCTTGCGGACCAGCCTGAGAAAGGTTTCGGTCGGATTGGTCTGGCGAGGTTCGACGCCTTCGAGTTCAGGGCCCTCTTCCCCCAAACGCGCGGTCCAACCGGCGCCCGGTAACGCGCGCGTGGCCTGCAAGGCGGCCTCCAGCGGCGTCAGCAAATTGGGGCGCTCGGCGACCAGGTCCTCGACCCGGCGTTGCAGGCCGCGACCGCGAGCTCGTCCACCTTCCGCGCCGAGAAGCCAGCGGCGAAGCTCGCTGGTTTCGAGACCGGATAGCGTGGCGGAGAACGCGCCATCGGCGGCATCGAAAACGTGGTGGCCTTCATCGAACACATAGCGAGACGGCACCGCGCTGTCGTCCAACCCGCCCCAGGCGGCCTGCGCCATCACCAGCGCGTGGTTCGCCACGACCAGCTTGGCGGTTCGAGCCCGCCGGATCGTGTGTTCGACAAAACATTTGCGGTAATGCGTGCAGGCGCCATGGATGCACTCTCCGCGGCGATCGGCCAGCGAGGCGATCAGCGCGACCCCGTGCAGCTCCGCCAGCCATCCCGGCAGGTCGCCGCCGTGGATGTCGCCGTCCTCGGACACCGCGGCCCAGCGGGCAATGAACCCGAGGGGAATGACCTGGTTCTGGAGGAAGCCGGAGGTGCTGTTGTTGACGGCTTCCTCCAGGTTCAACAGGCACAGGTAGTTTTCGCGGCCTTTTCGCACAACGACGTTGGCCCGCCGTTCGGTCGGGTCGGGCCAGATGCGGGCAACCTCCGCCTCGATCTGGCGTTGCAGGTGACGCGTGAAGGTGCTGATCCAGACGGAACCTTTGTTCTTTTCGGCCCAGACGCTGGCCGGCGCGAGGTAGCCGATGGTTTTGCCGGTCCCCGTTCCCGCCTCGGCCAGAACCAGATGCGGGTCGCCCTTGGTCTCCCGAGGTAAAAAGGCGGCTGTCGCGGCCCCCGCGTAATCCGCCTGACCGGGCCGTTGCTCCGCGTGGGCGCCCAGGATGCGGGCGAGGCGGGCGCGGGCCTCGGCTTCGGTGACGGGTTGGGAGGACGGCGGCGGCGGGACGGCGATTTCCTCGAACTCCGGCAGGCGGCGCCAGACTTTCAGGCCGTCGATCGAGGCGGCAGCAGCGGGTTGGCCCAAAGCCTCCAGGACGAACGGGGCCCATCCCCAGCCAACGCGGCCCATGCGAGCCGCCAAACCGGCGGCATCGCGGTTCATCGGCGTGTTCCGGCCCCGAGCGAGATGGCTCAACAACTCCTGGGCCAGATCGGGCAGCAGTGCCGCCTGATCCTCCAACCCCGCGGGCGGGTCGTCGTGATCCAACGCCTGCGCCAGACCCCGGGGCGTCGGCGCCGCGCTATCGCCGGGACGCGCGAACGCGAAAAGCTCCAACAAATCGAACGCCGGGCCTGGCCGGAGACCAAGGCGGCGGAAGGTCGCGGGGGCATGAACCAGGATCGGCGGCGGTAATGTGCGGAGGAGCGCGGCGGCTTCCTCGGTGGGCAGCGTGAGAAGTTCGCCGTCCGGGGTGAGAATGGACGCGTGGCCGAACCCGGCGACAACCGCGGGAGAGTCGGGCAGGGCGAGGGACCGGTTCACCGGTTTGGACTAAACGGAATTCGCGGGCGCCGCCACCGGATTAACCGGATGTTTTCTTTCTTCAGGTCTGATGTAGGTCTTGACACCTCATGAAAGTGTGTATAGACATGTCCATCAGCAGCCGGGAAATCATTCGCCTGCTCCAGTTGGCCGGTTGGGTGAATATCGCGACCCGGGGCAGCCACAGGCAGTTCACACACGGATCGCGGCCTGGACGGGTCACGGTCCCACATCCGGAACGAGACCTGCCCATCGGGACGGTTCGCAGTATCGAGAAGCAATCCGGCGTTACACTGAGGGTTTTACAATGACCAGCTACATCGCGCTTTTGTTCAAAGACGCCAACAGCGACTACGGCGTCACGTTTCCCGATTTTCCCGGTTGCGTGACGGCGGGCGCCACCCAGGAAGAGGCACGCCGTCTTGCCGCCGAGGTTCTGGCGTTTCATGTCGATGGGATGCGCGACGACCGCGAAGCAATCCCGGTGCCCAGTACGATGGATGCGATCATGGCCAATCCGGACAACCAGGACGGGTACGGCTTCCTGGTCGACCTCCCCGATCCTCCGGGGCGCGCGTTGCGCATCAACGTGACCCTGCCCGAGGACCTGATCAAGGCCATCGACCGGACCTCAAAGAACCGTTCCCGCTTTCTGGCGGAAGCCGCGCGCGACCGGCTCGCCCGTGTGAAGGCCTGACGCCGCCCTGGACGGAGCCGCGTTTCCGCGCCATCACTCCCGCGTTCAGGACAACAGGGAGCACGCCCATGCGCAGCGCCGTCATCGTTTCCACCGCCCGCACGCCAATCGGCCGTGCCTATCGCGGTGCCTTCAACGACACGCAGGCTCAGGCCCTTGGCGGCCATGCGATCGCCGAGGCGGTGAAGCGGGCCGGTGTCGCGCCCGCCGAAATCGACGACGTGATTATCGGCGCGGCGCTGCAACAGGGCTCCCAAGGGTCGAACCTCGCGCGTCAGGCGGCGTTGCGGGCCGGGTTGCCGACGAGCGTCGCGGGCATGTCGGTGGACCGGCAATGCGCGTCCGGCATGATGGCGATCGCCACGGCCGCGAAACAGATCATCGACGACGACATGCAGATCGTCGTCGGCGGCGGGCTTGAGTCGGTTTCCCTTGTGCAGACCAAGGAAATGAACCTCAGCCGGGCGCACGACCCGGAGTTGATGCTTCATACGCCGGGTTTGTACATGTCGATGCTGGAAACGGCCGAGCTTGTCGCCGCGCGGTATAAAGTCTCGCGGGAAGCACAGGACGAATACGCGCTGCGGTCGCAGCAGCGGACGGCGGCGGCGCAGCAGGCAGGCGCGTTCGACACGGAAATCGCGCCCATGACTTCGGTCATGCTGGTGCAAGATCGGAACACTGGCGAAATATCGAAGAAATCGGTCACTTTGGGCAAGGACGAGGGCAACCGTCCCGAAACCAACCTGGAGGGGCTGTCGTCGCTGAAGCCGGTGTTCAAGGACGGCCAGCAGGTGAAAGAGGGAAAATTCATCACCGCGGGCAATGCGTCGCAGTTGTCTGACGGCGCGTCGGCCGCGGTGCTGATGGAAGAGGCCGAGGCATCCCGTCGCGGGTTGCACCCGTTGGGCATTTATCGCGGCATGGCGGTCGCGGGCTGCGACCCCGACGAGATGGGCATCGGCCCGGTCTTCGCGGTCCCGAAACTGTTGCAAAAACATGGCTTGAAAATCGAGGACATCGACCTGTGGGAACTGAACGAGGCCTTCGCCTGTCAGGTTCTGTATTGCCGCGACCGCCTGGGCATTCCGAACGACCGGCTGAACGTCAACGGCGGCGCGATTTCCATTGGCCACCCTTACGGCATGTCGGGCGCCCGCATGGTCGGCCACGCGCTGATCGAGGGCAAACGCCGCGGCGCGAAACTGGTCGTGGTCACGATGTGCGTTGGCGGCGGAATGGGGGCCGCGGGGTTGTTCGAGGTGGCGTGAACGGCCGAGAGGATGGGATGCGCATCGGCTGGACGGATGTCGTCAACGCGCGCGCCGACGCCGCGTCCGGCGAGACAGTCGAACTGACCGGTTTTCCCATGGCCGCCGGATCGGCGCGCCAGACCGCCTGCTTCCTGATGCTGCCTGATGCTTTCTGATGCTGCCGGAGGCGCCGTGTTTCCGGACTACGATCATCTTCCGGCCCTGGCCGAGGCGTTGCTGGAAGTTGGCCTCAGCGAGCGGGACGCTGGCAAGATACTGGGTGGGAACTACGCCCGGGTGTTCGCGGCAAGCGTGTAACGCGAACGGATCGGACAAATGCGGCCCAGGCAACCCTGAACCGCGATTCCGGCCCCTCAATGCCAAAGGCTCGAAATCGGCACCGCCGCCAGACGCGCCCCAAACGGAACCGGCGTATCGCCATCGTAAAGCACCGCCCCAAACGCGAACTTCTCGCCGCACGCCTGCCGCAGTACCCGCAACCCAGAAAAATCCGCCGCGGTCACGGTTGCCCCTGCCTTCACCTCGATACCCACCACCATCCCATCATCCCGTTCCAGCACCAGATCGACCTCGTGCCGCTGCTGGTCCCTGAAATGATACGGCGTCAGCCGATGGTCCGACCAACTCATCAGCTTCATTGCCTCGGCCACGACGAACGTTTCCAGCAGAGCGCCGAACGCGTTCCGATCCGCCTTGGCGCGATGGAACGTCAGGCCACGAGCGGCCGCCAGAATTCCGGAGTCAACGAAATGCAGCTTCGGGGTTTTGACGATGCGCTTGATCCGGTTCGAAAACCAGGGTTGCAGCGTTGCGATCAAGAACACCTGCTCCAGCAGGCCGATGTAACGCTGTCCTGTTTTGTAACTGACCCCGATCGCGCCGCCGAACGCGGAATAATTCACCAACTTTCCCGAATGTTCCGCCAGGAGACGGGCGAACCTCGGCAACTCGGTCAACCGCTCGACCTCGGCGATATCGCGCAGATCCCGTGTCAGGATCGAGGCAAGATAGGATCGCGCCCAGTCCTGGCGGCGGCGCTCGGTGTCGCGGGCGATGACTTCGGGAAAGCCGCCGGTCACGACCGCGGCGACCAACGCGTCGCCAAGGGTACCGGCATCGCCCGGAGGCGCTTCGCCCTCGAACAATCGGTCGAAGAACGCCGGTACTCGTCCCTCCACCTCCGCGCGCGCCAATGGCATCAACCGGAGGGTTTCGATCCGTCCCGCGAGGCTGTCCGCGACGTGCGGTAGGGTCATCACGTTGGCGGAGCCGGTCAACAGGAAGCGACCGGGTCTTCGGTCCTCGTCGACGGTTTTCTTGATCGCCAGCAACAGGTCAGGCGCGCGCTGCACCTCATCGATCGTCGCGCGGTCGAGGCCGCGGACAAATCCGACCGGATCGACCCGCGCGGCGTCCAGCGCGGTTTGGTCGTCCAATGTGATGTAACGCCGGCTGCCGCCTTCAACGGCCTTCACGAGGGTGGTCTTTCCCGCGCGGCGTGGGCCGACGATCAGCACGACCGGCGTATCGGACAATGCCTCCCGCATCCGCGATTCGATGAAACGTCTGTACGCCGGAGCCTCTGTCATGACTCCGTATCCGGTCTGGGCAATTAGAAGTCAATACCTTGATAATTAGAACGCACCAGATCGTAGTTTAGAATCGAAAGATACGTAAAATAGCACCTCTGAACGTCTGCGATCAGTGGCATCCATGCCGAGACTGGCGATCCTCTCGGAGACATCGCTATCGGGTCGCCAGTCCACCGCGCCCGGATAACGCCCGCGCTTTCTTCCATTCCCCCATTGTCGAATTGCGGTCGCGTCCCGTGCGCCCACCGTAGCCTCCCCCTTCTGGCCGCCTGTTCCGGGAGCTCCTGCCAATACCCAGCCGGCCGGGGTGTCGGTGACGCGTATAGATGTCCGCCTTTTGAAGCGCGTGAGTTGTCCGCCTGTCCTCCACCGCCAACCCCGTTTTCTGGTTCGGCTGGAGCGCCGTTTTCTCGCCCCGGCCTGAACACAAAAAGGCAAGGCGGGGGGCCGCGGTCAAGGATGGCCTCGCCCTTTCGCGAGGCCACCGCCGGAGGCGGCGCGTAGCGTCCTTGAGGGTGGCCACCCGACTTGCCAGGCTCAGGACAGCCGGGCGGACCGGCTCACGCGGCGGAAGGGGCTGGCTCATCGATTGGAACTCCTTTGGCATCAAAACGAACAAGGCAGCGCGGACCGTCGAAGATCGCCAGCCGCCCATCGGGATATTCATGCACGCACACCACCGCCTTCACATAATGACGGCGGTGCCGCTGTTCGGGGATTTGCAGCGGCCGGCCAGACCAGGACACGCAATTGTCGTTCCCAACATGGCGATCCTCCCGCACGCACAGCACCTCCGCCAGGACCACCCCGGCACAGGAGACGAATGCGCTGTCCGGTTCAGCCGCTTCTTTACCGAACCGCGCATTGTGCTCCGGAACATA
>SHWL01000074.1 GCA_009693865.1 Acetobacteraceae bacterium
GCGCAATCATGGGTCTTCCCCAGCGCGGTGGTGGCGGCGAACGTCACGGTGAACGGCCGCGTGACGACCTGCAACGGTTTCACCGGCAATTTCTTTTCGGTGTCGGTCAGCAGCGATTATTTTAAATTCCTGCCGCCGCCGCTGGGGAATTACGCGACATTGGCGGCCAGCGCATGTTATCCGATGCCTTGACGGGATCGGCTTCCAGCCGGATCAGGCGGCGTGAGCGCGGTGCGCTTTCGCGAGCGCTTCCAGACGGCTCGACGCGCCAAGCGTCCGGTAGATCGCCGCGAGATGAACCTTGACGGTACCAACCGCGAGGTCCAAACGCCGCGCGATGGTTTTGGTGGCGCATCCTTCCGCCAGCAACCCGAACACATCGCGCTGGCGGCACGTCAGATGCGTCAGCGCCGGACCTGGTTTGACTTCCGTTCGATGAAGCGGCACCGGAGCGTGAATCGGTGAGCCACTCAAGGAGGCCGGCGCATAGAGGCCGCCTGTCAGAATGGTTTCAAGCGCGCCGATGAACTGCTCAGGATTGGTGGATTTGAGGATATAGCCTTTGGCGCCCGCTGCCAGGCAGGCGAGGATCGCCGCGCGGTCGTCCTGATCCGATAACACCACGAAGGTCGTGTGCGGGAAGGCCATGCGCAGTCCACGTAACCCGTCCAGGCCGGAAAGCCGCAGATCGAGCAACACGATGGATGGCGAAGAGTCTCTGAGTCTGGCACGCAATTCGTCGAGTCCCGTGACATCCTCGCAAGCCCAGTTGGGGCGTGCTTCGCGGATCAGCGCCACGAGCGCACGGCGCACGAGCATTTGCGATTCGGCGATGAGCGCAGAGGTCATTGGCATGTCGTCCCGCATGGTTCCACGTGTTTCGTTCACGATCAGGCCTCTCACATCGTGTTCATGGCCGGGAGATGAACTCAGCGCACTCCCGGCAACGAAACAATGCATCGCTCGCCGTCCATCGCACGCCAGGGAAAGCGGCACGCGATCGCGAGCACCACGATTATTCGAGGTGGAAGTCGCCGTTCTGGCTCGCCCATCATTCACATGGACCGGGCGGCAATCAAGAGAAAAAGGAGAACAAAACGAAAATGTTGGCGGGTTTAACGCAATCCTTAATAAAGGATGAACAAGCGATCCCTCGTGTTTCGGGCGACGGGATTCCGCGCGAATTGCTCTGCGGAATCGTCGAGTCTCGACAGCGGCGAACGAACGACGCAGGTTGAAGGCACCGGAACAAGGAGGGGACAATGGCGGATAATCCACGCTGGACGAGGCGGCCGGAAGGCTCGACCTGGGGCGATTACGGCCCTGACGACGAAAAGGGGCGGCTGAATTTGCTGACCCCGGCCAAGGTGCTGCAAGGCATCGCGGAGGTGAAAATCGGCAAGACGTTTTGCCTGTCATTGCCGCTGGATTATCCTGGAGGCGCGATCCTCTCGCCGCGCCGGTTGCCGCCGGTGCTGAAACCGACCATGCGCGGCGACCGGCCGAACATGAATTATCCGTTGCGCTGCGACGATCCCTCCGCGACCGACGTGATCTGCGACGATCAGGTGATCCTGACGTTGCAATACTCAACACAATGGGACAGTCTGGCCCATGTCGGACAAATGTTCGATGCCGATGGCGACGGTCGCGCCGAGGATGTATTTTACAATGGCTATCGCGCCGGCCGCGACATCGTCGGCCCGGTTTACTACGATGAAAAAGGCAACATGACGCCGTGCGATGAGGCCCAGGGAGCACGCCATCTCGGGGTCCAGAACATGGCGGAATCCTGCATGCAGGGCAGGGGCGTCATGATCGATCTGGAGGCGCATCATGGCCGCTCCGGCCGCGCGATCGGTTACGTGGATCTGATGGAAATCATGGAAAAAGACAAGGTCGTCGTGGAACCGGGCGACTTCGTGCTGTTCCGGACCGGGTTCGCGCAAATGCTACTGGATATGAACAAGCAGCCGGATCGGGACAAATTGTTCGCGTCCGCATGCGCGCTGAATGGCCGCGACGAGAAACTGCTTCAGTGGATCACCGGCAGCGGCGCGGTCGCGTTGATTTCGGATAATTTCGGAGTCGAGGCGACACCCGCGCTGCCCTGCACGGACGACTTCTGCGCTCAGTTGCCCTTGCACGCGCATTGCCTGTTTAAACTGGGTTGTTATCTCGGCGAAATGTTCTATCTGACCGAACTGGCCGACTGGCTGCGCGCCAACGGCCGCAATCGATTTCTGTTTACCGGACCGCCTTTGCGTCTGCCGGGCGCGGTTGGCTCGCCGGCGACTCCGGTGGCGACGGTCTAGGGTCAGGGCTCTGCGCTGAAACCCGCCAGGAGGCTCTGCCTCCTGGACCTCCGGCCCACGGGTCAAGCCCGAGGGCAGGCGCCGGGCGAGACCCTTTGCAATCCATCTTTTCGGTGCCGGTTGAGAGGGGCCGCACGGATGTTTCAACATCCGTGCGGCCCCTCTCAACCGGCACCAAATTAATTGGTTCCAAGGGCCGCTGCCCTTGGCGGGAGCTCAGAGGGCGGCGCCCTCTGATGGGGTTCGGGGCAAAGCCCCGCCGGTTAACCCCGCCGCGTCAGCCGGAACAGTGGCGCGTGGTCAGGCTGCGTGGTGACGACCGCGCGCGGCAGGACGGGCCGCGGGTCATCCAGATCGATCTCGAAACGCTGCACCAGTGAGGCCAGCACCAGCATCGCCTCAGCCATCGCGAATTGGGCGCCGACGCAAATCCTCGGGCCGGCGCCGAACGGCATGAACGCGAAACGAGGTGGCGGCGGAGCATCGGGCATGAACCGAGCTGGCATGAAGGCGCCCGGATCGGTCCAGAACTTACGATGGCGGTGCAGAACCCACGGCGCGATCATCGCCACGGCATGGCGCGGCAGCTCCAGATCGCCGATCCTGTCGGGGAGGATCGTTTCGCGCACAATGGTAAAGGCCGCCGGGAACAGGCGCAGCGTTTCGTTCACCACGGCGCGGACACGAACCAGCCTGGTTTGCACGCCCTCCTCGGCCAGATCCACGCCCGCCAGTTCCTCGGCCATCCAGGTCTGGACGTCAGGTGACCGGGCGAGCAGCACGCAAGCCCAAAACAGCGTGACCGCGGTTGTTTCGTGACCGGCGAGGATCAGGGTCGCCACCTGGTCGCGCAGTTCCTCCGGGGTGAACCCAATGTCGGTCTCCGGATCTCGCGCGTTTCGCAACAAATCGAACAAATCCCGAGGATTATCCGGGTCGCCGGAACCGGCGGCGCGATGTTCCATGATGGTTTCGATCAAATGCATCCATCGCCTGCTGAAGCGCGCGCGGCGCCAATCTCGCGGTGTCGGAATGGACGACGGCAGCAACATGTCCAATAGATGCGGTTGCGCGAATCGTTCCGCGAACTCGTTCAACAGGCCGCGCATCGCGGTTCCATATTGTTGCGTTTCCAGGGAGAACATCGACCGGCCGGCGATATCCAGGGCCAGGGTTTGCATGAAAGCCAGCATGTCCACCGGCGTGCTCGCGCGCGGGGTCAGAGCCGTCATCGCTTCATCGGCCGATCGCATGATATGACGGCACAATAAAGGCATGACCCGAGGGGCGAGCGCCGGCGCGACCACCCGGCGTTGCATGCGCCACGCATCCCCGGTGCTCAGCAACAACCCCTGACCGGTGATCGGGCGCAGGATCCGGATCGAGGCGGGCGAGCGGCGGTAATTCGCGTGATTTTCCACCAGGACGTGGTGGATGGCGTCGGGGGCGTTGAGCAGCACATTCACCCGGCCCAGAAAATGCCGGACGGCAACATCGTCGCGGTAAGCGGACTCGGGCCAGATGGTCAGGGCGTTTACGCGGATCGCTCGCAGGAAGGCGCGCACCGGTAGGGGTGTCGCGGGCGGCGGCGGCACCGGCGGAACGAACGGCGGGTGGGCCGCCATGTGCATCAATCGGGGATCACCGCGATCGCGGCCATTTCGATCAAATAGTCGGGGTGGGTGAAGCCACTGATCGAGACCATGGTGGAGGCGGGCGGCGGGTCGGGAAAATATTCGCGCCGCACGCGGTGGATGACGTCGAAACCGCCCATGTCCTTCACGTAGACGTCGACGCGGCAGATATCCGCCATGGTGCCGCCGGCCGCTTCCACGGCGGCCTTGATATTTTCGCACATCTGGCGTGTCTGGGCCTCGAGATCGCCCACGCCTGCGATCGTGCCGTCCGCCCGTTTGGAGGTCATGCCGGAGATGAAGACGATCCGGCCGCGTGCCTCGATCGCGTTGGCGTGAGAGAAGTGGCCGCTGGGTTTTCCGATTTTAGCCGAAACAATCTGCTGGCGTGGCATTTGAGACTCCCGCGTGTTGGTGGGGACGGTTGAAGGTAAGTCATCCGCGGCTGCATCTTGCCGTCTTGCACCGAGGCGAGCCTGGTGGAAGCAACGAAGGATTTTGGCCACGGATGCACACAGACGATATCGCGCGGTGGAGAGTATTCGGGATAAGGACCAACCGCGCCATTCATCGGTGCCTCCCGTCCTGATTACTCCGCGGCGACACGAGGTGTGTAAGCCGGGATGCCGGCGCGCAGATGACTGTCCATCGGTTTCGGCCACCAACGGTGTTCCCACTCGGCGAACAATGGCTCCAGCTTCGGCCGGACATGCTCGGCGAACATTCTGGTGTTATAGCGGCAAAGGTCTTTGCCCATGTTGCCGAACTGCAACAGCATCATCAGATTGCCGACGTTCAGGTTGACCGCGACCTCCCGCAGTTGTTCCGCGACCTCGTCCGGGGAGCCGATGATGACGTACCCATTATCCACGATGGCATCCATTTCGCGCGCCAGCGTATTGAACTTCTCATCGTACGAGGCGGTTTTCGCGACCTGGCTTTCCAGGCCCTTGCGCTGCGTCGCCTCGGTCGCATAGCCAGGCGGGCCCGCGAAGCGCGGGTCGATGTGCAGGCAGTTGCCGTAGAAGTATTCCGCCGCCGCGCCGTACAGATCCATCGCGTGCTGGCGGCTCTCGCCGACCCCGACGAATTGCAGAAATCCGGCGCGGTAGGGATTCCGATCCTTGCCCAACGTGGCCATCTCGTCCCAGAATCCGTTCATGGTGGCCTGGCCAATCTTGTAGCCGTAATATGAAAGATAGGAGTAAACGTAATCCATCTCGGCGCACCAGCGCCAGGTCTCGATCGAGCCGCCGCCGGGCACCCAGATCGGCGGATGTGGCGCGTTCTGCACCGGACGCGGCCAGATGTTGACGTAGCGCTGCTGGTTATACCGGCCGTTGAAAGCGAAGGTGTCCTTGTCGGTCCAGGCCCGGATGATCAGGTCGTGCGCCTCATGATACCGCTCCCGCAACATCGATGGGTTCTGGCCATAGGCGTAGCAGGTATCCATTGGTGAGCCGACCGGGAACCCCGCGATCAACCGTCCGCCGGAGATGCAATCGATCATCGCGAATTCTTCGGCGACACGGGTCGGCGGGTTGTACAACGCCAGCGAGTTCCCCATGACGCACAGCGCCGTATCAGTGGTCCGCCGCGCCAGCGAGGAGGCGATCAGGTTGGGCGAGGGCATCAATCCGTAACCGTTGGAGTGATGCTCATTCACGCAGATCGCGTCGAACCCGACCTCGGCGGCATATTCCAGCTCGTCCATGAAGTCGTTGTACATCAGATGCGCGCGCTTCGGGTCGAACAGAGACGAATGAATATCGACCCACACCGAGGGATGCTTGCCACGGAAGTTTTCCGGCAGCTCGGTATACGGCATCAAATGGAACCACATGAGTTTCATTTTATGTCTCCCTTATTCGGCGGCGCGCAGGACAGGGTTATAGGCCGGGATATCCGCGCGCAGCTTGCCGTCCATCGGGTTGGGCCACCAGCGGTGCTCCCACGTGTCGAAGAACTTCTTCAACGTGGGCATGACCTTCTCCGCGAATATCTTCGAATTATACCGCGTCAGATCCTTGTTCATGTTGCCGAATTGCATCAGTAGCATCAGGTTGCCGACGTTCAGATTTTCCGCGAGATCGACGAGTTGCTCGATCACCTGCTTCGGAGAGCCGATGACTATATAGCCCGCGTCGACCAGATCTTTCATTTCGGTCGGGCGCGCCACCGTGCGCAACGCCGCCGCGCTGACCTGACTGCTCAACCCCGAGCGCTGCGTCGCCTCGCTCGAATAGCCGGGCGGGGTGGCGAAGCGTGGGTCGAAATGCAGGCACCGGCCGAAGAAATATTCCGCCGCGCCGGTGTACATCTCCAGCGCCTGGTCCTTGCTTTCGGCCACGGCGATGGTCTGCGCGAAGGCGGCGCGATACGGGTTGCGATCCTTGCCCAACCGGTCCATTTCAGCCCAGTACCCGTCCATCGTCGCTTTGCCGGCCTTGTGGCCGTAGTACGACAAATAGCAGTAGACGTAATCCATCTCCGCGCACCACTGCCAGGTCTCGACTGAGCCGCCGCCGGGAATCCAGATCGGCGGATGCGGCGTTTGGACAGGGCGCGGCCAGATATTCACATAACGCTGCTGGTTGTAGCGGCCATTGAACGCGAAGGTCTCGGGGTCGGTCCAGGCCCGGATCACCAGATCGTGCGCCTCCAGATAGCGTTCCCGCAACTGACTGGGGTTCTGCCCGTAAGCGAAACAATCGTCCATTGGCGTGCCGACCGGAAATCCCGCGATCAGCCGTCCGCCGGAGATCACGTCGATCATGGCGAATTCCTCCGCCACCCGCGTCGGCGGATTATACAGCGCGATCGAATTGCCCATGACGCAGATCGTCGCGTCCGTGGTGCGCCGCGCCAGCGAACTCGCGATCAGGTTGGGCGAGGGCATCAGGCCGTAGCCATTGGAATGATGCTCGTTCACGCAGATGGCGTCGTAGCCGAGATCGGCGGCGTACTCCAACTCATCCATGAAGTCGTTGTACATCAAATGCGCGCGCTTCGGATCGAACAGCGACGAGTGAATGTCGACCCAGACCGAGGGATGCTTCTCCTTGAAGTCCTCCGGAAGCTCGGTATAAGGCATCAAATGGAACCACATGAGTTTCACGGCTGGACGACTCCCGGTCACGCTACCAGCCAGTAGACCATTCTACCTGACCTCGGGCAATGGGTTTGTGCCAGAGGGGTCAGCATTTCGGGTACAGGAAACAGAGAGGCCCCCGTGCCAGCACCCCAGGTGACACTGCCCGCCGATGGACTGATCGCGGTGGTCAAGCGCGATTGCCCGACCTGCGAGCTCACGGCGCCCGTGCTGGCGGAGCTGACCGCCCATGGCGGCCTCATGGTTTTCACCCAGGACGATCCGTCATTTCCGGAAACCGTTCCGGACCGGATCGACGATCTCGCGCTGAACGTCTCTCATACGCTGAAGGTCGAGATCGTCCCGACCCTCATACGCCGTGTGGACGGGCGCGAGGTCGACCGCACCCATGGTTGGGACCGCGCCGAATGGGAACGCGTCAGCGGCTTCCAGGGCATCGGCGCCGGCTTGCCCGCGTTCCGGCCCGGCTGCGGCGCGCGCAACGTCGAGCCCGGCGTGATCGAAGACCTGCTCATTCGTTTCGAGGAAACCGGCCTCGCGTCCCGCCGCGTCGAACTCGGCGAGGACGAGGACGAATTCGAGGCGACGTTCGAACGTGGCTGGTCCGATGGCCTGCCGGTGGTTCCGCCGACCCAAAAACGCGTGCTGCGCATGCTGACCGGCACCTTGCGCGATCCGAAGGAGATCGTTGGGTTCTGCCCGCCGAACCTGGCGGTGCTGACGGTGGAGAAAGTCGCCATCAACGCGGTGATGGCGGGCTGCAAGCCGGACTATTTGCCGGTCGTGCTGGCGGCGGTGGAAGCGGCGCTCGATCCCGCCTTCTCGATGCATGGCGTGCTGGCGACGACGATGTTCGTGGGGCCGGTGTTGGTGGTCAACGGTCCCATTCGCCGCCAGATCTCCATGAACGCCCGCGGCAACGCGTTGGGCCAGGGCAATCGCGCCAATGCCACGATCGGCCGCGCCTTGCAGTTGATCATCCGGAATGTCGGCGGCGGGCGGCCTCAGGAAGTGGACCGCGCCACGCTTGGCAACCCCGGGAAATACACCTACTGCTTCGCCGAGGATGAAGAAGGGTCCTGCTGGGAACCGCTGTCCACCGATTTCGGCGTGGCCCGTGGCGTCTCGGCGGTCACCGTCTTCGCGGGATTCGGGTTGCAAGGCGTCGTCGATCAAAAGTCGCGCGATCCGGAAAGCCTCGCGCGTAGCATGGCGGAGTCGTTGAAAGCCATCCACAACGTTAAACTCGCGCCGTCCTGCGATGCGCTGCTGGTCGTCTGCCCCGAACACGAGCGTACCTTTCGCAACGCGGGCTGGAGCAAGGCGCGGCTGCTGGAAGAACTGCACCGGCTTTGCGAAATCCCCGGCGATCAACTGGTCGCGGGCGCGAGGGGGATCGCCGAGGGCTACGGCCCTTCGGTGGTGGGAACAATGAGAAACAAGTTTCGTCCGGGCGGGCTGTTCATTGTCCGCGCGGGCGGTGGCGCCGGAATGTTCTCCGGCATCATTGGCGGCTGGTCGTCCGGTGGCGCCGCCGGGTCTTTACCCGTAACGAGGGAGGTGAAATCGTGACCGTCTTACTGGATCCGACGTCGGAACAAAGTCCGGCGTCGCGCGAACGGCTGGTCCGGCCGGATAAACTTGAGGGCCTGACGGTGGGCCTGCTGGATATTTCCAAACCGCGCGGGGATGTGTTCCTCGACCGGCTGGACACACTGCTGACCCAGCGCGGCATCACGGTGAAGCGCTACATGAAACCGACCGTCGCCAAACCCGCGCCGTTGCCGTTACGGAATCAGATCGTGGGCGAGGTGAATGTCGTTATCGAAGGGCTGGCGGACTGAGGCTCCTGCACGTCGTGCTGTACGCATGACCTGGCGGATCTCGAAGCCAACGGAATTCCTTCGGTCGGTGTCGCCACCACCGAGTTCATCGATGCCGCCGCCGCTCAGTCGAAGGCGCTTGGCACCGATCCCGCGTATGTGTTTGTTCCCCATCCGGTGCAGGATCGCACCGATGCCGAACTGAGGAAGATCGCCGACGATCATCTGGAGGCGATTCTCGCCTTGCTGGTGAAGCAAAGCTGACGGCATTCCCGCCCGCGGTCATGGCCCGGCTTTGTTCTGGCCACCTACTCCGGCGCAGTGCCGCGACGGGTGGCCCGGACAATCCGGGCCATGACGGGAAAAAGAGAATGGGCGCCGCCTTATCCCAGGGCCTCGCTCACAGGGCGAACGACGTGACGCAGATCGCCGGCCCGCCGCGTCACGCCAAGCCGGTCGAGATACTCCAGCACGACGATTGTCAGATTGCGCCCGATGCCGGAGCGCTTGTTGAACTCGGCCGCCGTGAACCCGGCCTCCTCCGAAGCGGCCGCGAGATCCCACGCGATCTGGCCCAAAGCCGCGACGGTTTCCGGCAGAAAGAACCGGTTACTGGCGACGGCCAACAGGCGTCCGAACCGTTCGAACCGCCGCAACATCGCCTCCGTCTCTTCCGGTCCCAACCCCATCGCCTCCGCCAGTTCCCTCACCCTGGGCGGGCGCAATCCGGCAACCGTCAAAGCGGCGCTGACGCTGGTCCACGAGGTTTCGTCCGCGGCGGACAAGGCTGGTTTGTGATCCGGCAACCGCCACGCGACACCCTCTCGCGCGATATCGCCACGCTCGCGCAGCACCTCCAGCACCGCCTCGGCGATGTGCGGCGGCAACGCGCCGGCCGCGCGGGCCAGGCCGGATCTGGCCGGTCCCATCTGGTCAGGGTGTGCGTCGTGCCAGGCCCGTAAATGCCGCGCGATACTGACGCCGGCCCGATCGATCGTTTCAGCCGAAACAAGGACCGGCGCGGCCGCGGAGCCAATCCTGATCGCGCCGTCCGGAACGCCAGGATCGAACGTGGGGGGGAGATTCCGTGCCATGGAGAAACGATGAAGATCGGCCCACCCCTCCGCCGCCAGCAACGCCTGGAACGCCGCCGTTGGATCGGCCATCGCATGAGCCGCGAGCGATGCGATCCGCTGATCCCGCCGCGTCCGCCGTCCTGGCGAGAACGGGTCGATCGCGTGGCCCCCCGCTACCACGCGTCCCGTCGAGTCGTCCCGCAAGATCACGCGGTCGCCATACAGACACGCCGCGGGCCTATCTAGCGCGAGCGTGACGAAACCTTCCTCCCCCGGTCCAAAATCCTGGCCGGATGGAGTAAGCACCCGCCCTCCGAGACCGGCGGTCCCGAAATGCACATGCACGCGAGAGGCATGACGCGGGCCGCGATCCTCGACCGCGCGAACCAGGACATCGATCCGTTGCGTGGGCTCATGCAATGCGGGGTCGATCAGCCAATCGCCGCGTTTAAGTCTCGCGCGCTCGACGCGAGGCCCAGTGATTGCAAGTGCACAGCGATCTCCGGCGCGCGCGGTGGGTGAGGCTTCGTAATGCACCTGAATGCCGCGAACCCGCGCGGCCAGCCGGGACGGCGACAGCAGCAGCCTGTCGCCAACCGAAACGGTACCGGCGGTGACCGTTCCGGTCACGACCAGACCCGCGCCAGGGGGCGAGAAACTCCGGTCGATCGCCAGCCGGAATCCGCCCGCGATATTCCGCGCCTGGTACGCCGCCAGTCTCGTTTCGAGGTACGCCAGAACCGCCGGAATGCCCTCACCGGTTACGCTCGAAACGTCCATCGTGGTCGCACCGCCATAGCCTGCTCCATCCAGGATGTCTCGAATTTCCATGCGCGCCATTTCCAGGCGCGCGGGATCCACGCGGTCAATCTTGCTGATCACGCAGGCGAGGTCCGTCACGCCCGTCAATCGCAGAATCGACAAATGCTCCCGCGTTTGCGGCATCGGCCCATCATCGGCGGCGATAACCAGCAGCACCGTACCGACCGACAACACGCCCGCCAGCATGTTGGACAGGAAACGTTCGTGCCCGGGAACATCGACGAACCCAACCATGGCCCCGGATGGCAGGCGCGTATGCGCGAAGCCGAGATCGATGGTCATGCCGCGCTTTTTCTCTTCCGGCAGCCGGTCCGCGTCGATCCCCGTCAGCGCGCGGATCAGCGCCGTCTTGCCGTGATCGACATGTCCCGCCAGCGCGACAATCATTTCGTGTCCGGCCGCTGGCCCATCAACGCCGGGGCTCGCGGAGTTCGCGAGCGCGAGACGACAGACACGCATCGAAACTATTGCGGAATACCGCCATCATCCCGGGATTCGGCTGGCGCCTGAAGATGCTCTCGCAATAAGACCACGCATCGCCGGACAGAGGCGCGGCGGGAAAGCCCGAGCGCGCGATCGCCTCCGCGTCCTCTTTGTCTTTCGCCAGCCGCCACCCGCCCGCCATCATGCACGCGTTGAACGCGCTGTATCTGGGCTGGCTGTTCGCATCGACGGTCGAAAAAACCGGCGGTACGAACTCACCGCCGACGGTCACGCAGTGTGGTCCGTGCCGGCCCGGCCGGCAGTCCGTTCGCATCGGCGCGACATATCCCGGGCTTGTCATCACCGTCTGGAGCACCTGAGGGAAACGCGCGAACGACTCCGCGTCGCAATTCGCCTTCGCGGCCCCCAGCTCCGCCGGAGTACCGCCCGGCCGAGCCCAATGTTGCGCGCAGCCGGTCACCGCGAGCAGGAGCGCGATGACCGGAAGCGCGCGCCGCATCTATCAGTCCCCGACCTCGATCACCGCGTCCACAGCGAAGGCTCCGTCGCCTTCGGGCATCGCGAAAACCGGGTTAAGGTCGATCGACTGCAACCGCGGTCCCGCCGCGACGGCGAAGGCTGACAGCCGGGACAAGGTTTCCGCCAGCGCCTTCACATCGGCCTTCTTCCGCCCGCGCGCGCCCAACAGAAGCGGCGCGCCTTTGATCGAGCGGATCATGTCCTCGGCGACATCCGCGCCGAACGGGCAACGGCGGAATACGACATCTTTCAGGATCTCGACGAAGATACCGCCCAGACCGAACATCGCCATTGGCCCGAACACCGGATCGCGATGGATGCCGAGAATGCACTCGACGCCGCCCTTGAGTTGTTTCGCCACCAGCACGCCATCGATTTTCGCCGTTGGCGCCGCGGATTTCGCCCGCTCCAGCAACAATGCGTATCCGTCCCGCACTGAAGCCGCGTCGGACACGTCCAACAGCACGCCACCGATTTCCGACTTGTGCACAATGTCCGGCGACAGGATTTTCATCACGACCGGGTAACCGAACCGTTCCGCCGCGGCGACGGCCTGATCCGCGGTGGCGCATTCCGCCTCGGGCGCGGACGCGATTCCGGCGGTCGCCAACAGTCGTTTCGCCTCTGCTTCGGACGGGTTTTTCGCGGGCAATGTCACGGCGGGAACCGTTGGCGGGGGCGCGCCCTGTGCCGCGGCGAAGGCGGCGCCAAACCGGCCCATGGCGTCGATCGCGACCACGGCGCGGGTCGGATCCTCATGCACCACCCAGCCATCGGCCTCCAACTCATCGCGACCGGCGGGTGGGATAATGACCGACAAAGCGTAGAGCCGGCCGGGGTTTTCCGTCATCACCGCATTCAACTGCTCGCGGATCGAGGGCCAGCGGCGCGACGACGCGGTCATGCTGAAGAAGCCGAGCACCGACGTATAGCCGCCGTCCCGGACCATCGATTCCGTGAACGTCTTGACCAGCGTGACATCGTTCGACACTTGCGCCGTCGCGTCCACCGGATTGCGCGGCGCGCAGAACGGCACCAGATCGCGCAATTTCTTTTGCGCGTCCAACGGCATTTCCGGCATCGAAAGGTTCACCGTCTCCGCCACGTCCGAAATCAAGACGCCCGCGCCGCCGGACACGGTAATCACGCCCAACGTATTGCGCACCGGATAAATCTTTCGAGTTGCCGTATGCGCGATGTCCAGCATTTCTTCCGAGTTTCGCGCGCGATATACGCCGAACTCGTTCATGATGGCCTCGGTTACCGCGTCGTCGCCGGCGATCGACGCCGTGTGCGACTTCGCCGCCTTCGTTCCCAGTTCGCTGCGGCCGACTTTCTGCATGACGATGGGTTTTTTCGCGGCCCGCGCGGTTTCCAGCGCGGCGATCAGGCCGGGGGCCTCGCGGATGCCCTCGGCGTAGACGGCGATCACGTCCACCTCGGGGTTTTCCGCCAGCCAGCCGATGCATTCGCCGACGGTCACGTCCGCTTCATTGCCGGTCATGACGCACAAAGACGCGCCGATGCCGCGGTTGCGGGCCAGGGTGTATAAATGGGTGCCATATGCACCGGACTGGCTGGCGATGCCGATCCGTCCGGGCACCGGCCAGCCGCTGTCGAACGATGACGAGAACGTCGCGTAGTACGACCGCCGCGCGTCGAACACGCCCAGACAGTTGGGGCCCAGGAGTCGCATCCCGTACGACCGCGCCGTCGCGACCATTTTCGCCTGGGCCGCTTCGCCCGATTCATCCATCTCGGCGAAGCCCGCTGTGAACATGACGATCGCTTTGACGCCGCGTTTGCCCAGTTCCTCGACTGCGGGGGCGGCCACCTCGGCGGCGACGGCGACGATCGCGACATCCGGCGTTTCCGGCAGATCGGCGATCGAGGCATAGGCTTTCAGGCCCTGAACCTCGGTCCGATTGGGGTTGATGGGATACAGCGCACCCTGGAAGCCCTGCGCGAGCATATAGGCGATCGGACGCCCGGAAATGCGGGTTGGATCGGACGATGCCCCGAGAACCGCGACCGAGCGGGGAGCCAATAGTGGAGTGAGGCCGGAGAAGCGGCTGGACATGATGGACCTTTCCCAACGTAAGGCGCGGACCAGCCGGTGGTCCGCGCGTTGGGCTCAGTGTGGCGCCGCGGTCACGTCACGGCAACCCGCTGGAACCGGGTTTATCTCTTGCAGAGATACGTCGCGCGAATGAGGCCTTCGCCGCGTACATTCAGGCTTTCCAGAACCGCCGTGTTCCGGCTGAAAATCTGGCACTGCTGCAACGCGGTTTCATTCGCGACGACCAGTTCGCCCGGCGGCCGCGCGGCGAAATCCAGCAGGACCGAGTCCGGGTTGGAGGCCACGAACTCGACGGTGCGCCCGGGGGCCGATGGGGCGAACATGCCGGAGACGTTGTCGCTGACCCGGTTGACCATGCCACACCCGCTCAGGGCGGCAGCCATGCAGAACAAACTCACGAGCCGCATCAAACGACGTCCTTCCCATGGGTACAGGCCGGGATCGGGGAGATCCGGCATCGCATGAACGATGGGGGAACCGTATCCGCTCCGCCGCCCACTGGCAAGGCAATCGACTTCCGGGCATGATGGGTCGCGCATAGCTCGGGAGTTTGTCATGCCACCGCGTTTCCAAGGGGCGCGTCGCGCGCTCTGGGCCGCCAAACGGCTCCGGAGCGGGAGGCGCGTATGATCCCCGACGATCCCGTCGATCTGGAGCCGCTTGGCGATTACCTCGATTCCGCGCGGGCGCCGGAGGCCTGCATGGACCTGTCGGAGCTGGACGGATTCCTGGCTGGGCTCGCGGTCGGCCCCGACCCGGTCCTGCCCGAGGAATGGCTGCCGATGGTCTGGGACGACGAAGACCCCGAGTTCGCCGACGAGGCCGAGGCCGACCTGATCCTTGGCACCATGTTCGCCCGCTACAATGAAATCAGCGACGGTCTGGCGGGCTCGGACTCCGCCTATGACCCGGTGTATTGGCAGGACGCCACCGGGCGCACCGTCGTCGAGGACTGGACGGCCGGCTTCATGCGCGCCGTCGGGCTGCGGCGCGACGCGTGGGAGGGTGTGCTGGAAAACGCCGAGGGCGCGCGGCTGTTCATCCCCATTGTCGCCGTCGCCAGCCTCGCCAGTCCAGAGGATATCGATCCCGAGGATATTGGGGTGTCCCCGCCGGACATGGAGGAGTTGATCAACCACGCCGACACGGTGTTGCCGGCGTGTGTCGTTGGGTTGCACGCGTTCTGGCGGGAGCGTTCGTCGGTGCCGCGGCCAAGGTTGACCGTTCCGGTGCCGCGCTCGCGGAGTTTGCACTGAGGGGAACCGCGCTTATTCACCCACCCCACCCATCTGTCATGGCCCGGCGAGTCCGGGCCACCTCTACCAGCGCAGTGCCGCTACCGGTGGCCCGGACTCGCCGGGCCATGACAGATGGGTGTGTGGGTCCGCAGTGTCGTTGCCTACCCGCCGGATACCAACTCCGCGACCGCCTCCAGCCGGGCACGTGTACTGTCATCGGCCTGGCCGGTCACCGCCTCAGGCCGCCAGTGCCGCTGGAACGCCCGCAGGACCGTGGATAACGCGGGGTCGAGCGAGCCCTCGGGCGCGACCCGGTAACCGATGTGCGCCAGCGCCGATCGCACCGGACGTAGGCCCGCGGCATCCCTGACCGGACCGCCAATGCCCTTGTCCGCGACACCCAGCGGCCACAGGCCGACGCCGTTACGGGCCAGATCCTCCCAGCCGAATTTCTCGCCGGGGTCTTCCTTCCGGTCCGGCGCCACGTCGCTGTGTGCGACGACATTCCTCGCCGGAATCGGATGCCGCGACAGGATCGCCAGGCACAGATCGCAGACCGCCGCCATCTGCAGCACCGGAAAATCCCGGTAACCCCACTCATGCCCGGGATTGACGATTTCGATCCCGATCGAGCGGTCGTTCAGCGCCGTGTGACCTCGCCAATACGAAACCCCGGCATGCCAGGCGCGCCGGCCCTCGTCGACGAGTCGCAGCACCGAGCCGTCCTCGTCGACCACATAATGCGAGGAAACCTCAGCCGCCGGATCGCGCAGCCGGTCGATCGCCGCCTGGGCCGTCTTCATCCCGGTGTAGTGCAGGATCAACACGTCCGCCTTCATGCCCATCGGCCGCGCGTCGTGGTTCGGGCTGGGTTTTTCGAAAATCACAGACCGCGTTCCCGCTTGATGCGGTCCCAGGCGGCATTGATCCGCGCGACCGAGGCGCTCGCTTTTTCGATGAACTCCGGAGGCACCCCGCGCGCGGCCAACGCGTCCGGGTGGTTCTCCCGCATCAGGTTCTTCCAGACGGCGCGCAAACGCTCCCCATCGGCGGAGCGCGGCACGCCCAGAATTTCATACGGGTCGGGCTCGTCCGAACCTGGGCGGGCGGGGATGGCACCGCTGGCACGGTCCCAGGCGAGGCGGTCCAACCGGAACGCGCGATGCACGCTGCTGAGAAACGCGTGTTCTTTGGCGTTCACCGCGCCGTCGGCTCGGGCGATGGCGAACAGCGAGGCGAGGACGATTTCCAGCATGGGCGTGTTGTCGGCGAAGGCGTCGCCCAACTGGGAGGCGTAGAGTTCGAAGCCCTCGGCGGTGTCGCGGGCCTGGTCGAACAGGCGGCCGATGTCGCGGACGCTGGTGTCGGGAATGCGGAACTGGCGGCGGAACATATCGATCTCGCCGCGTTTCACCGGGCCGTCGCATTTGGCGAGTTTGGCGGACAGGACCACGGCGGCGATTGAGAACAACTGGTCCTTGCGGCCAAGCATCGCCGCGACCTTGGCCTGGCCGGCGATGGTGTTGGTGGTGGAGAACGGGAAGGGCAACCGTGGTCCGAGGCCGCTGTCGGCGGCGTGCCCCAGAGCAGCGCCGATGGCCGCGCCGAACGGGCCGCCCATCGCGAACCCGGCCATTCCGCCGAAAACCTTACCCCAATAGCCCATGAGTTCGCAGTAGCACGCGGGGGTTGCGCGGAGCAAAGCGGGAAGGGGGTTTGTCCGCGTGGGCGGGAAGGCGCAAAGAGCGAACAAATCCGCGCTGGACTGCGGTCCGGGTGTGCCATCGGCGGTCGGAGGGCGTGTGAGCGTGCCTCCGGGACGCGATGGGTGTTTGTGTTTGCCACCGCAAGAATCTTAACACGAAGAAGCAGGGAGAATCACGAAGGGCCACGAAGGTTCGGTGGCTTGGCAAGCTGCGCGGCCTCTATGGTCGTAACGAGGGGAACGAGCTGCGGCCGGGCGCGCTTCTTCGTGGCCCTTCGTGATTCTTCCTGCTTCTTCGTGTTAAAGAACCTTGCGGTCGTAAAATAAACTCACCCTGTCCGATGACTGGCTTACGCCGGAGGGCCGCGATCACTATCGCCGGACCTCATCCCGCCGGCCAGTGATGCAGTAGGCCCAGGGTGAAGTGGATCAGGCAAGAAATGAGGTAGATCTGCCAGGGGGCGTGCCGTCCATAACGGGCGGCCCAGAACGCCAAACCATAAGTGGCGGACTGGGCGAAATACAGCGGCGACAGCGGATCGTGCGACAGGATCGCGAGAAGCGTTTCAACATGGGACATCGGGATGACTCCGTCTGGGGTTGACGGCATCCCAATTGAAGGCAGTCTTGCGAAAGGCATACGAAATCGGCGTGCAATGGCCCTTTCACCCCCCTCAGATGATTCCCCGCGCGGGCGGTTCGCCGCATTGCTCCGGCATCATATGGAGGTCGGCACGCGTCCCGCGGGTAAACGCGGCTCCGGTCCGTGGAGCGTGAACGCGGTCGCCGATGCGATCAATGTGGGAGAACGGACCGTCCAGAATTACCGAAGTGGGAGCACCCTTCCGCCGGACGTCTCCAACATGCTCGACGCCTTCTTTGGCGACGACCCTCGCCACACCGCCGCGCGCGCTGCGTTCCTCGTCGCGTTCAATGAGGCACGGGGCATCCCGACACCTCCCCCACCCTTCAAACCCATCCACCCCGAGCTCCACTCCATCGGCGAGCTGTTTACCGGCCGCGACGAGTTCCTGGATCGGCTCCACGCCAGCCTGACCCGCCAGGCGGGCTCCATCTCCGCCATCCGAGCCGTTCGCGGCATGGGCGGCATCGGCAAGACTCGCGCCGCCATCGAATACGCGCTGCGCCACCAGAACGAATACACCGCGTTGCTGTTCGTTCGTGCCCCGGACGAGACCGCGTTGACGGCAAACCTCGCCGCGCTGACCGGCCTGCTCCGCCTGCCCGAGGAAACCGCCGCCGACACCGATGTCCGGCTCAAGGCTGTGCTGCGCTGGATGACAGACCATCCCGGTTGGCTGCTGATCCTGGACAACGTGGACTCGCCGGAGGCCTTGCGCGCCGCCATGGCCCATGTCCGCGCGTTACGGAATGGCCATATCCTGTTGACCTCCCGCCTGACCGGCGCCTTCGCCCAGGACATTCAGGTCCTGGACCTGGGCTTGCTGACGCCGGAGGACGCGGTGGCGTATCTGCTGAAAGCGACCGAGGGCGCTCGCCGCCCCGGGCCTGACGCAAGCGCCCAGGCCGCGAGGCTGGCCGAGGCACTGGACCATCTGACCCTGGCCCTGGTTCATGCTGCCGCATACATCAAGGAACGTCAGTTCACGTTCGCCCGGTATCTTTCCGCGTGGGACGCCAACTACACCCGCGTTCTTGCCTGGGCGTCGCCGGAAGTGACCGGTTACCCTCTCTCCCTGGCGCAGACCTGGTTGACGTCCGTGGAGCAATTGACCCCGCCCGGCCGCGCGCTGCTGGAACGTCTGTCGTTCTTCGCCAACGATCCGGTGCCGGAATTTTTGATGGACGTTGCGCTTCCCGGCACCGAAACCGCCGAGGGCCTGGACCCGCTGCTGGACCTGCAACGTTTCTCCCTGATAACCCGCGACCCGGCGGCGGAACGTTTCACCATCCACCGCATCGTCCGCGATGTCACCAACCGGCGTTTGACCACCGATCCCGCCGTCCACAAAACCCGCCTGACCGAGGCCCTGGGTTGGATCGCCGCCGCGTTCGAGGGGCACGACCCCCGGGACGTACGCACCTGGCCCCGCCTCGCCCCGCTCGCCCCGCACGCCGAACCCCAGGCCTGGGCGGCGGACAAAGCCGGGATCGCGGACCCGACGGCGTTCGTGATGAGCGTGCTCGCGACGTTGTTCGAAACCAAAGCCGCGTATGCCCGCGCCGAACCGCTGGATCGCCGCGCGCTGTCGATCGACGAGGCCAGTCTCGGCCCGGACCATCCGAGCGTGGCGCGCGACCTCAACAACCTCGCGGAATTGCTGTACGCCACGAACCGTCGGGCGGAGGCGGAACCGCTGTATCGCCGCGCGCTGGCGATCGGCGAAGCCAGTCTCGGCCCGGACCATCCGGAGGTGGCGACCGGCCTCAACAACCTCGCGTTATTGCTGAGCGACACGAACCGTCGGGCGGAGGCGGAACCGCTGTATCGCCGCGCGCTGGCGATCGGTGAGGCCAGTCTCGGCCCGGACCATCCGAGCGTGGCGGCCGGCCTCAACAACCTCGCGGGATTGCTGCGTGCCACGAACCGTCTGGCGGAGGCGGAACCGCTGTATCGCCGCGCGCTGTCGATCGACGAGGCCAGTCTCGGCCCGGACCATCCGAGCGTGGCGCGCGACCTCAACAACCTCGCGTTATTGCTGAGCGACACGAACCGTCTGGCGGAGGCGGAACCGCTGTTTCGCCGCGCGCTGGCGATCGGCGAGGCCAGTTTCGGCCCGGACCATCCGAACGTGGCGACCCGCCTCAACAACCTCGCGAGATTGCTGAGCGACACGAACCGTTTGGCGGAGGCGGAACCGCTGTATCGCCGCGCGCTGGCGATCTTTGAGGCCAGTCTCGGCCCGGACCATCCGAGCGTGGCGGCCGGCCTCAACAACCTCGCGGGATTGCTGCGCGCCACGAACCGTCTGGCGGAGGCGGAACCGCTGTATCGCCGCGTGGTGTCGATCTTCGAGGCCAGTTTCGGCCCGGACCATCCGAACGTGGCGACCGGCCTCAACAACCTTGCTTTGCTGCTCCGGGCCACCGGCCGCGCGGCGGAGGCGGAACCGCCGACGCGGCGGATGCTGGTGATCTTCCTCGCCTTCGAACGCGCCACCGGCCACGCCCACCCGCATCGCGAGGGGGCGATCGCCAACTACCGGGGTTTGCTCGCCGATCTGGGCCGGAGCGCGACTGCGATCGACACGGCCATCGCGGACGCGCGCCGCGAAGCCGGTCTCGGCTGAGCGGCACGGCGCACGCCGCGCGAAGAACCTCCGTGCGCCCTCGCTCGTCCACCGTGCTCTCCGTGCGAGGCCCTTGCGGCGCTGGAACCAGCACCGGCCCGCACAGCGAGCCTCCGGCCGATGACCCGCCAATCCACGACGCGGCGCGGACCGCCCCGTCCAGACCGCCGGGTGGCGCGCGTTTGTGCCCCAGGCCAAGGCGAAACTTTGTGGCAGGCACCACAAGGGTCTCGCACGGAGAGCACGGTGGACGAGCGAGGGCGCACGGAGGCGCGCGATAAAAGACCGTGCCACGCGGCCACCGCCGGTTCGGTTTCGGCGCGGCTGGCCTGGCGGCCGGGCCGGGAACCCTTGCCCGATGCAAGGCATGCCGTTCCGCCGCGAACGCGTCGAAGCCGATGCCCGCCCACGCGGCCGAACCGCGCTTATGCTGCCCCGGCCGGCGCCGGGTTCAGACGAATCAGCCCAGGATCAGTGCAGGCGGATTGCATTTGGATTTCTTCGAGCCACGAGGGCCGTGTTGCCGCCCGGTTTCGGGGCTTGTGGCCGAGCTTGAGCGTTCCGAACACCGTCGCTTGGTCGCAAATTCGCCTGGAGCGTTCCAAGTGCGATTCGCCTGAGGATCAGTGGCTGCGCGCCAGCGCCGGATCGAGCAACGATGTATCCTGCCCGATCACCGGATCGGCGATCGCGGCTTCCAGGCTGGTCACGCCTTTCCACTGCTCCGCCGGCCGCGCCCGCCCGTCCGAGCCGATCTGATCGATCCCCCAGTACACCTCAAGGTTGTGCCCGTCGGGATCGCGGAACTCGACCGCGATCTGCACTCCGGCGCGGCGCCGGCCTTCGAAATGAATCGGGACATTATGAGCGCGCAGATGGTCGCGGGCGCGGAACACCTCGTCCAACGAGCCGACCTCAAACGCCATGTGGTGCAGTCCGGCACCGGGATCGCGGTCCTGCGTCGCCTTGAACAGCGCGATCCCGTGATGGTCGGTGTTCAGCCGGATGAACGCGGCCCCACCGGGCATCATGCCATCCTCGTAAAGATCGGAAATCTGGAAGCCGAGGACATCGACGTAGAACCGCGTGGACCGCTCGATATCCGTGACGAACAGCGCGACATGGCCGATTTTGCGAAGTTGAAACGGCGTCCCATGCGGGCGCTTCAGGGCGGGCAGAGGCACGCTCATGACACGCTCAACAGGCTTTTGGCGGCGTGGACGGTGGTGTCCTGGCCCTCGACCGGATTGCCGATCGCGGCTTCCAGGGAGCGGACGGATTTCCATTGCTCCTCTGGCCGGACGATGCCCTCGGAGCCGATCTGGTCGATCCCCCAGTAGATTTCCAGCAGATGCCCGTCGGGATCGCGGAATTCGACCACCAGTTGGCCCCCGGCGCCGCGGCGGCCATCCAGGTTGATGGGGATCTGATGCTCGCGAAGATGTTCCCGAATGCGGACGATCTCGTCCAACGTCGGCACTTCCATGGCGACATGATGCAGGCCAGTGCCGGCCGGATGGTCCTCGGTCGCGCCGAACAGCGCGATGGCGTGATGATCCGTGCCGCAGCGCAGGAACACGGCGCCACCCGCCAGCTCACCCGGCGCGATGGCGTCGCTGACCTGGAAGCCAAGAATATCCGTGTAGAACCGGGTCGAACGTTCCAGGTCTTTCACATACATCCCGACATGGCCGATTTTGCCGATGCGGAAGGGGAGACCTTTGGGGCGGCCCATGGCCTTGATGGTGTCGACGTTCATCGTTTGCCTCCTGTCCGGGCGCCTCGGCCTGTCCCGGCGCTTGAGGGCAGCGCCTTGACGGCAGTCTGGCGGGGTTAACCGGGCGGAACGATGGAATGCGGCGGAAGCTTTGACAAGCGGGTGAGTGGCCCACGATTCCCGAACAAATTGCCGACCGCGTTGGGGCGCCGCCAATCTGACGGTCCTTAAGGCCAGCGAATGTCAGAACGGTTGGCTGATCATTACCCCTATTTGTCTGTCCACACGGATGGCGAGTCCGGCTTCCGGGTTGTGCAA
>SHWL01000004.1 GCA_009693865.1 Acetobacteraceae bacterium
CGGGTCACCTGCTGGCGCTGTTCCGAGGTCAGGCTCCGGACCACTTCCAGCCACGCTTCGAATGCTTTGTTGTCCATGGGTGTCGACCGCCGTTCCCAAGCCGCCATTCGCGGTTAACACTTCCCAATAAATAACGCAATGAGAGCCAATTTCTTCGATTCCGCGACGAGCTCACTATCGGGGACACCGGTAAGTTTTTCTGCACCACCGTCAACGGCACCCGAACTGCTTTCGTGCCATACATGGAAACCGGCTTGCTCCGCTGGACGGAGCCTCCAAGTTGGCCAGCGCGTGCGGATTTCGTTCAAAAGGTCAGAGGCGGACCCACCAATGGCAAGCCCGTCCCGCTCCATCTCAGCGAGAATGTCGAAGCGGCTCCGATCAATGGTTTGGTCAATCTCAACGCCTTCGCGGAACCAGTCTCGCGGCGGGCCCTCGCAAAGCCGGCGCAGAATCGCTCGCTGCTTTTCTACAGCGAAATCTGGCCACCGTGTCCTAATGAGCCGGAATACCTCGACACTAGAGCTCGTGAGAAATAGCTCGCCTCTCGGCAATTCGATCAGCATGTCCGCAGCAACGTCGGAGCTAACAACCGGATCTGCGCAAGCGAAGAGTACAAGCCGCCGCATCAAACGGAAATCAATGTGGCACCAGCGTCGAAGCAACGGGAGTGCCAATTGTGGCGACTTCCTTGCGAGCCGCAGCCAAAGCTCGGCCATCACTCGCACAATCGCATGAAAACCGGAGCGATAGGTGTTTTGAACGTGGTGCGCAACAGACGGAACGTCGTGGTCTGTCGTCCCGTTTCCCTTATTCCCTTCGACGCCAACATCGGCCGCATCGGCGAGGGCCGCTTCCAGTGCCGAGGTTAGCTTCGCAAGCAGACTGAGGTCCGTCTCCGCGGTTGCATTTTTCGACCAGGCTTGCAGAAATTCAACGGTCGAGACGCCGTCCTGGACTTCGAAGTCAATCGACATGAGGTCCCAAGGGCGTTCATGCGGCGCGCGGACTGTGTCGTAGAAGGAAATGCGCTTACCCAACTTGAGTTTCGGTCGGAGAGTTTGGGCGATACGTTCGAGCAAGGCCGCAGAATGATCACCACGTAAGACTAGCGGTTCGAGCTCAAACCAGTCATCCCGTAAAAGTCTCGTCTGGGCCTCTCTTATATGTCGAATGATGAGCTGCCAGCATTTCGCCAGGACTGGCGGGAGATTTTCTACCTCTCGATTAAGTCGAAATTCAAGGAAGTTCGCTGTTTCAGGAGAGAAGAAACCGATGTTTGCAACAACATCTCTTACAGCGTCCTCGTCTGAGAAATTGCGCTCGATCCAGCCAATGATCTGGTTATCGCCTTGGATCAGCTTCATCTCCGAAAGCACGGGAAGCCATGCTAACGAGGGGTTGATTGTAGCAAGTGTGGCAGCGAGGTCTCCCTCCGACAAGAACAGTCGCAACTGCTCCCGCTCGAAGTCTGAAGCGTCGGTTGGGGTCTTCTTACGTTCAGTTTTCGGGTCTTGTTGATCGGTCATGGCTCACTTCTGCCACTTGCATTGCCGGTTAATATGGCCTGAATGCGCGCTTTCCGATAGCCAGCCGGATCCATTGCATATCGCGCCCACTCGGTTAGCGTGCCGTAAATCGCGTCGTAATCCAAAAACTCGATTGGTTTGATCCCTTTAGCCTTCCAGAGGGAGGCGGAATCGATTGTGACTTTCTCGATGGCGTAAATGTCCTTCAGGTCTCGGAAGCGATCGCGGTCGGCATCAAGCGTTTCCAAGAGCAGACGCATCGCCGCGTCCTCCGCCGCGTACCCCACCAGTACGAGCGTACCCAAACGCATGCGATCTTCGACGTATTGAGATGCCCACCCATCACGTAAATAGGCATCGCCAAAATCCGCACTTGTCAGAACCAAGTCGCTCGGCGGCAGTTCAAGTGCTATGTCGGCGATTCTTCCATGAAGATGCAGAACGCCGAAATCACGATCGGCACCTGGTTTCGGAATGGATTTGCCAGCATGACTCGGGACGCCAACGAGGCCGCCCGCAGCCGCTGCGCGCTCGAAAAGCGTGTCGAAATTTGTCGTTAGCAATCTCGGACGGCCCTCGGCATCGCGGGAAAGCTGGAGGAGAGCGAGATGGTCAGGCAGCGCGCAGGAAGGTGCTGCGAGAAGATCAGAGACGGCGTTGCGGACCCGTGACGCCGTCCTGGGTAAGCGCGTCCGCTTTTCTAGAGAACGAAGCGCCCGGTCAAATTCGCGGGCGGCCATTGCTTTTCGTTCGGCAGGTTCGTCACCCCACGATTCACCGAGGTAATCATAGACTCGTTCGGTAAGTGACTCGAACGAAGGTAAGCCGATGCGGAACGATACCCCGGCGCCGCAGAGAAATGTCACACTTCCGTCGACCACGGCGCGGATGAGGTCATCCGGAATATCTGCGCCTTTTTCCAGAAATCTCACTGGCCTCCTCCGGGCGGCCCTGTTGTACTTCGGGGACAGGCCCATCGTCTGTGTAGTGGGGACCTTCCCAAAACGCAATCATATCGATGCGCTGCTTGGGCGATGATCGGCGCGTCCCGCTACGTGCGCTCAAGTGCACACAAACTGACCCGCACCGCACCCGGCCTCAGGTCGTCACCTCACGCGTTACTGCGGGCTTTTCAGATGTTCGGTATGGTGCCTATGGAGGGCCGTCTTCACCTGATCGACGGGCCATCGAGGAATACGCGGCAGACCCAATGGCTCACGCGAACAACGTGGCAAAACCGGTGGGATCGTCGTCCAGCAGGATGCGGGCCGGCGACTACCGTGTGATTCTTGCCGAAACCGAGGCCGACCTGCTGGTCGTTCGAGTTGGGCCGCGCGGGGGCATTTATGGCGAAGGGACGTAAACCATGACCATCCAGACCACGATCTCGCCCGACGGACAGCGTCTGGTGACGATGACCACTGAAGAATACCAGGATCTGATCGACGCACGCGACGCCGAGGCCGCCATGCGAGCCGTCGCGGCCGGCACACTGCAAACGCTGTCCGGCGACGACGTCGACGCCTACCTTGCGGCCGCCACATCGCTGGCTTTTTGGCGCAGGCATCGCGGGTTCACGCAAGCGGACATGGCCCGGGAGATCGGTGTCTCTCAACCCTATCTGGCCCAGTTGGAAAACGGCCAAAGAGTAGGCTCGGTTTCAGTTTATCAACGGCTGGCCAGGCGGTTGGGTTTAAGCGTGGACGAGTTGCTGCCCGATCAGCCGCCCATGAAGGCAACGCCTTCGCAACCGCGTTGATCCGGCGCCCGACACCTCCGCACACGGCCGACCCGCCGATCGTGTGAAAGCACGACCAAAGATCAACAGATTGGACGGGTTCAGGCGCCGCGGATTCTGATCCCACGACGGGCACGGCGGCCACCCAGCCATTCCGCCACCTCTCGCACCGTGCCAGGCTGCCTCCCTCACAACCCGAAAGTCCCTCCCGAATGGATATCTCCGGCAAAACCGCCATCGTCACCGGCGCCGCGTCCGGCATTGGTCTCGGCATCGCGACCGCCCTCGCGGAGGCCGGCGCCAACGTGGTCATGGCCGACATCCAGAAGGATCTGGTCGAGCAAGCCGCCCATGGCCTATCCGGCACCAACAAGCGCGTCATGCCGGTGCGGATCGATGTGACCCAGGAACAATCCGTCCTCGACGCCCTGGCGGAGGCCGAGCGCAACTTCGGCAAACTTCATATCGCCTGCAACAACGCGGGCGTCCCGATGCACGGCACCAAACTGATCGACGTGCCGCCCGCCGACTGGGAATTCGTCATGGGTGTCAACATCTGGGGCATCATCCACGGCATCCGCCACTTCGTCCCCGCCATTCTCAAACACGGCGAGGAAGGGCACATCGTCAACACCGCCTCGGTCGCCGGCTTCCAGAACCGCCGCGGCACCAATCAGGGGCCGTATTCCATGAGCAAATACGCCGCCCTTTCGCTGTCCGAGGCGCTGGAGCAGGAGTTGGAAGGCACCAACGTCGGCGTCTCGGTGCTATGCCCAGGACCGATCGCGACAAACATCGCGCGGGGGGCCAGGAACCGGCCGGACCACATGGGCGGGCCCCAGGTCAAAGCCAATGACGAGGCGATGCTGGCCGAGCGCCTCGCCACCATGGGTCTGGACCCGAAGAAGGTAGGGGAGCGCGTGGTCGACGCGATCCGCACCAAGACCTTCTACGCCTTCGTCAGCGCCGTGCCCGCCGCGGTGATCAAGGCGCGCCACCGCCGCATCGAGGAAGCTCTCAACAGCCCGTGGGTCACCCATTACTGACTGCCGCCTCGACGCCCAGGCGGCCGCACCTGACAACCAGTGGCAATACCGCTAGTCTCGGGACCGAGCGTCCGGGCACTCGACCCGGTGCGAACGAATAAACGGAGAGGATGCGATGCGGATCGTCGACGCCCAAATTCACACCTGGGGAACCGGCTTACCGAGTAACCTCTCGCATTGGCAGGTCACGCACTTTACCCCCGAGGAAGCCATCGCCCTGATGGACGCGGGCGGCGTCGAGGCCGCCGTCATTCATCCGCCAGGCTGGGATCCGAATTCCACCGAAATGGCGTTCAAGGCGGTGCGGGACTACCCGGGACGGTTCGCGATCATGGGCGCGCTGCCGCTCGACCGGCCGGAGTCGCGCGGACTGATCGCGGGTTGGAGAAAGCAACCGGGCATGCTTGGCCTGCGGTATGGGTTTCTGCACGATCCCATGCGCACGTGGCTGGCCGATGGCACGCTCGACTGGCTTTGGGCCGAGGCTGAAAAGGCCGGTGTTCCCATCGCCATGCTGGCGACCGACTCACTGACGGACATCGTCCGCATAGCCCAACGCCACCCCGCCCTTCGCCTCACCGTCGATCACCTGGGCGGCCGCGGCGGCCTGACGACGTTGAAAGACGCCGCTGCCATGACCCACATCCCGGACCTTCTGGCGCTTGCGAAATTCCCCAATGTCGGCGTCAAAGCGACCGGCGCCCCAGGCTATTCCGCCGAGCCCTACCCGTTCCCGAAAATGCAGACGTATCTGCGGCAGATTTTCGACGCCTTCGGCCCAAACCGCGTATTCTGGGGCACTGATATTTCGAAAATGCCGTGTTCCTGGGGCCTGTGCGTCAAAATGTTCACCGAGGAACTGCCGTGGCTCAGCGAACAGGACAAGAGCCTCGTCATGGGCGATGCGCTGTGCGCCTGGTGGGGCTGGGACCGCGCTGCCTGACATGATTTCCCCGAACGCGACGAACCTCAAAGGAAACCTTTCCAAATGAGCCAAACTCACAATACGAATACCAAAGGTAAGCCGGTCGCCGTGGTCGTCGGCGCGACCTCCAAGTGGCAATCGGACGGGCGCAATACGTTGCTGGCGCACGGCAAGACGCTGGACGACAGCAATCTGCCGGTCGGTGCGCGTTGGGGTGTCGGCGGCGCCGTCGCCCAGAAGTTCGCGAAAGAGGGTTTCTTCGTCGTGCTGACAACCCGCGCCACGGCCAACGCGACGCCATTGGCGGAGGCCATCCGGCAACAGGGCGGTGACTGCTCGATCGTCGAGCTGGATCTTGTCTCGCAAGACTCCATCGCCGCGGCGTTCGCCACGATCCGTCGTGACGCCGGCGATCCGGAGGTTCTGGTCTACAACGCGGGATATCTGGAAGGCCGCGATCTGCCGCCGGAGAAAGAGTTGCTTGAACACATCACGGTGGAGATGCTCGATACCGCGATGCACATCGCCAGCCGCGGGCCGTTTCTCGTCGCCAAGGAAGTGTTGCCCGCCATGCGGAAGAAAGGCGAAGGATCGTTCTTCTTCTCCAATAACTCAAGTTCGCTGCGCGGCAAGAAGCGCATGACCGGACAGTCGCTCTACTACCCCAGAGTCATGATGCGCACGCTGGCACAGGTGCTGACCGAGGAATACTCCGAGCACGGCGTGCACGTGGCCAACGTGGTGATCGACGGCACCATCGACTCGCCTGGAACAAGGGCGATGCCAAGGTCCCAGAACCGGCCCGATCTCATCATCAATCCGGTCAAGATCGCCGAGGCGTTTTACTACCTGCACACCCAGGACCGCTCGTGCTGGACGCACGAGCTGCAACTGACGCCATTTTCGACCAAGCCGAGTTTTTGAGGGGACCCACTGGCCTCCTTGACTTCTCAGGTAATCGGCTTCGTCCTGACCCCTGACGAAACATCCTGCCCGGGACCGCGAATAATACCAGCGCGCTTAAAGATTGACTCTCGGTTCGCCCCCCATCGTCATGGCCCGGCTTGTCCGCATAGGCATCAGGATAAGTGCCGGCTGGAGACGGACATTCTCTTTTCACCGTCATGGCCCGGCTCGTCCGGGCCACCGGCCGTGGCTACCGGTTCGAGGGTGGCGCCGTTTCGTGCGCGCCAAAAGTCTGAAAGCCTTCAAGGACAAGGTAAGAGCACGGACGATCCGAAGCCGGGGCGATAGCCTTTCCCGGATCATTGAGGATATCAACCCGATGTCGCGGGGGTGGTTTGAGTACTTCAAACACGCCAGGCCGCGCTTGTTCCGGAGACTCGACGGCCTCATCCGGCGGCGGCTGCGCGCCATTCCGCGTAAGCAGGAGAAGCGTCCCGGCATGGGCCGGAGCATGGCCGATCACACACGATGGACCAATGCTTTCTTCGCGGCCCCGGGCCTGTTCACCTTACAGGCAGCCCATCGAACCGCGAGACACTCCCGATGAGGAAACCAGCGACTGGAGAGCCGTGTGCGTGAGAACCGCAAGCACGGTTCGGAGGGCGGGGAGGGAAACCTTCCCGACCCCTATCGGGGAAATAGGAGGCCATCTTGAAGCGGTAATATTTTGGCGTTGCCGTAGTTCCGGCCAAAGGCATCTCATGCGCCACCTGACCGCCATGCGGCGGAACCTTGAATGGCATGCCGCGCATGAAGTTCGCGAGGTGCCCCGGTTCGACAACCCCGCGTGGATCGGGCAGTCTTCGAAATAGATTTGCACCCAGGCGGTAAAGACCGGATCGATGCCATTGAACGATATCCCCGGCGCCGGGCGCGCCGCGTCAGGATCGAGGACGAATTGACCGCACATCCGATCGATCTGGAAACCATCAACACGCTTGGCGCCGACGCGTTCACCGCGCATCTCGGCCGGATCTTCGAGCATTCTTCCTGGATCGCGCGTGCCGCGTTCGCCGCGCGGCCGTTCGTTTCGGTCGCGGCGCTGCACGCGACCATGGTTTCGGTTGTGACGAACGCCGGACCGGAGCGTCAACTCGCGTTGTTGCGCGCGCATCCCGAACTGGCGCGCCCAGTGGCGCTGACCGCATCATCGGCGGCGGAGCAGGGCGGGATGGGACTGGACCGTCTGGCGGGCGAGGAGGCGGCGGCTTTCGATGAACGCAATGCCGCCTATCGTGCGCGATTCGGCTTTCCGTTCATCATCGCGGTGAGGGGCCAGTGCGATCGGTCCGCCATCCTCGCCGCGATGACCGCGCGGCTCGGACATTCGCCGGAGCAGGAGATGGCCGCCGCGCTTGCCGAAGTCGCCAAAATCGCGCGGTTCCGTCTGGACGATCTGATCGGGTCGAGAACCAATTCCGCCTGACCATCATGGAATCCGGTCCCGATCGGGCCACGTGCCGGAAGGACAGCGCACGACCGCGACCGTTGGCCTTCCGTACCGTTGTATTGACGCAAACCCCGGTGGTGACGTCCGTCTCCGCGCACCCCACGCTCCTGGGCCGCTCAATCGGGCACAAAGGCCGACTTCCCGCGGACCAGGAATGCCCCTGTTCCTTTACGCGCCTTCAGCACCCCATTCTCCACCACCACGTGGCCGCGCACCAGCGTCGTGACCGGCCAGCCGGTGACCTCGAGCCCCTCATACGGCGTGTAATCGCTGCCATCGTGCAGATCGGCGTGGCGGATCGTTCTGGTGATCGAAGGGTCCCAGATCGCGATATCGGCGTCTGCGCCAATGGCGATGCTCCCCTTGCGAGGGTACAGACCATAAGCCTTCGCATGGTTCGTCGCCGTGATCCTTACGAAATGCGACAGCTCGATCCGTCCCTTCATCACGCCTTCGGAAAACAGAATCGGCAACCGCGTTTCGATTCCGGGGATGCCGTTCGGCACCCAGCGGAAACTTGTGCGTCCCTTTGGCACAAGTTTCCCCTTCTCGTCGTTGTACCGGAATGGGCAATGATCCGACGAGTAAAAATCGAAGATCCCCCGCTCGATCCCAGCCCAACAGGCGTCCTGACTGGGCTTGTCGCGCGGTGGAGGGCTGCAAACGTACTTCGCGCCCTCCATGTTCAAGCCATCCAGGTCCTCCGCTGTCAACATCAGATATTGCGGGCAGGTTTCAGCCAGAACCTTGACACCGCGAGCGCGCGCGCGCTGGATTTCCTCGATCGCCTCGCCGTTGGAAACATGGACGATGACCAGCGGCACATCGGCGACCTCGGCCAGTGTACAGGCGCGATGAGTGGCCTCGCGCTCGGCCGGAATCGGGCGCGACGTCGCATGGAACCGCGGCGCGATCCGGCCCTCGGATTCCAGCTTCGCGGTCAGATGGCGGATGATGTCGTAATTTTCCGCGTGCACCATCACCAGCGCGCCAGAGCTGCGCGCCACGGCCATGACTTTAAGGATTTCCTCGTCGGTCAGCGCGAGGCCCTCATAAGTCATGAATACCTTGAAGGAGGTATACCCGTCCCCGATCGCCGCCGGCAGCTCCTGACCCAGTACCGTGGGCGTGGGGTCGGAGACAATGAGGTGGAAGCCGTAGTCGGTGTAGCATTGCCCGTCGGATTTCGCGTGATAGTCCTGGATCGCCTGGCGCAGACTTTGCCCGCGTTCCTGCAGACAGAACGGGATCACGGTGGTGTTGCCGCCAAACGCCGCGGACCGCGTGCCGCTTTCGAAGTCATCGGACTGCACGACATCCGGGCCGCTTGGTTGCGCGAGATGCACGTGACTGTCGATGCCGCCGGGCAGGACCAGCCGGCCCGTGGCGTCGATGATGGTTCCGGCGGAGCCCAGATCGAGACCAAGCGCGGCGATCCGGCCGTGTTTGACACCGACATCGCAGTTCATGACGTCCGAACCGGTGGCGACGGTGCCGCCCCGGACGATCAGGTCGAACGCCGTCATTCGCGTGGCTCCGTCTGTCTGTGCCCGCCAACATGGCAAACAGCGGGCCATGTTCACAACCCCCCGCTGGATCGAACGGCGGCGCGCGGGCACCGGCATGGCGTTGCTTCATCATGCTCCTTCGGTGGAGCCAGGAATCCCTGTAAGTCCATGCTCGGTGTCTCCGCTGTCCTGGCATGAGGCCGGAACCGGAACGACCGCGCCCATGAAGGCGCCACATCGCGACGGGCTGTCTCGCGCGGGATCGTGACGCATGCCCGCGTATGTCACGCCGTGCTCCGGGCGACAGACGGTCACCCGGGAGCGCCAAAAAGCGGTCAGGACGCGGGGCTGAAGTTGAAGGATGTTTTGCCGATTCCCCGTTGGGCGAAGTCAGGCATCGGATCGGTATTGACGAAGGTCAAACATGCCACACAGGCGCCCGAATCGGGCGTATCAGGCTTGAGGATACGCGATTCGACTCGAGACCGTGATGCGGAACGACCCGGCCGCCGATGCAAGAGGCGCTGGCGAGTCGCTTCCGTCCATCGGAACCGCCGCATCTCCTGGTCCTCAGGTGGACCCAAAAATCGGCGGCGCGACCAGCAATTCAGGGAATCGAGATGTCCCGACGGATCGAAAAAGGTAAGCCATCCCGGCGCATGAAAATTTCAGGGCCGGTCGTCAAAAAAACATGTTCACGCGAAGGTTGTAGTGATATCGGCCCGGCGGCGTAAGGAGTTCGCGAAATCCCGCGGAATCTCCCAATTCGTGGAAAAAATAACCTGATACTGATTTTCTGGGCAAACTCGGCGAAAGCGTTATCGCCTGGGCGGTGAAAGCCGCCAAAGTCCGTGTTGGACCCGGCCCATCCGTTAATCACTTCGCCTTGCACCACCCGAATCCGTATGCGAAAAAACCTTTCATTGACGTTACCATCCGCTATCCGGAGCTCGTTCCATGCCAATTGTCACGGTGCAAGGCGCCAACGCTTCGGTGATTTCCCTGTTCTATGACAACGCCGCCAATGCGGCGCTCGCGACGGTTGTACGCGATGCCATCGATACCGGGATCGCCAGCACTCTGATCCGCCCAGCGGATAGTAAGAATGGCCCGCCGCCGCCGTTGGCAAGCGGTAAGATCGGCGAATTCGTGCAAAGCACCGCCGGCGTGTCCAAAATGGCGGCCGGCTACGATTACGTCGTCGCGTCCGCGGCGTTCTCCAATATCACCGGCAACGCGGATGCGAATCAGCGGATTCTCGCGGGCGCCAATAACCTGACGTTCACCGCGGTCGCGGGCGGATCGGGCTCCGTCATCACCGGCGGCGGTAACAACGCAATCACCGTACCGGTTTCCGATTCGGGGTCGTGGCTGATCGCCCTCGGCAACGGCAACTCTACCGTGAGAGCGTTGGGCAGTGGCAACGACACCATCAGCACAGGCACGGGCACGAACCGGATTCAGCTTGGGTCGGGCAGCACGACGGTGACCACCGCCGGGACGGACACGATCGTGGGATCGACGGTGGGCGGCAGCGTGACCGTCACCGCCAGCGGGTCGGACGTGATCTATGGCAATGCCTCCAACTTCTATTTTATCGCTGGTGGAGCCGCGACCATATTCGGCGGCACGGGCAGCGTCACCGTGGTGGGCGGCACGGGCGCCGACCTTTTCTACGGCGGCACGGCCGGGAACAACGTTCTCACGGCAGGCACCGGCGCGGCGACCCTGTTCGGTGGCGGCAACAACGACAGGCTGTTCGCGAACGGCACCGGGGCTCAGGAGTTGCATGCCGGGGTAGGCAATGAAACGCTGACCGGGTCGGCCAGCGCCGGCAACGACACGTTCTATGGCGGCGCGGGAAACACCACGGTCAACGCGGGTGTGGGTTTAAACACATACGTCGCGGGCACCGGGGCGGAAACGGTGAATGCCAACCCGGGGGCCAGTAGCAACCTGTTCACCTTTATTAACGGACTTGGTGGTGGGACCGTATCCGAGAACGGTCTGACCATGCTCAGTCAAATCCAGATCCATCTGTCCGGTTTTGCCGCGAACGACCTGACGTCGGTGACCAGCCAGAACAACGGGGGTGGCAATCTGAATGTCACGCTGTCGGATGGCAGCCAGGTCACATTCCTGGGTATCGGGACGGCGCTGACAAACAGTCAGTTCGTTTGACGTGAACGCGCGGGCAGTCAGCGACGGACGGAGAGAACCAATGTCATCAGGTTTGCCACCGGTTACCGCCGCATCCAGCGATCGAAATATTGGACCTGGCGGCATGCCGCGTCGGGTCGCACCAGTTTCAGCGAGCAAGACAGGGATCAGGGCCATGAAATCGGGATTGCTACTGGCCACCGGCGCCGCCGCGCTCCTGATGGGCGCCCACCCCGCGCACGCCGCGTATGAGGCCTGGCGCTTCACCACCATCGTGGACACGAACGACAACACCGGCAACAGCGAGGCGAACGGTATCAACAGAACCCGCCAGATCGTCGGCTCCTCCGTGAACACCCCAGACACGATCGCCTATAATACGAGCGGGTTCAGCCGCTCATCCGGCGGCTCCTACACAGCGGTCAATGTGCCCGCCGCGGCGATGACCACGGCATCCGGCGTCAACAATTCGGGGCAAATCTCCGGGTACTATACCGACACCTCCGGCGGTGTGCATGGCTTCGTGCAGACCGCCGGTATTCCGGTCTCGTTCGACGTCACCGGGGCCGCGAGCGGGGGCGCCACATATGCCGTTGGAATCAACACGGCCGCGACCACGGTCGGCTATTATTTTGACAGTTTGGGCAACGCGCATGGGTTCAGCCGCACCTCCGGCGGTAGCGACACAACGCTCGACGTGACGGGTCTCGGGACCGTGACCTCCACCCAGGCGTTCGGTATCAACGACGGCGGGATAATCGTTGGATCGTTCAGCGATGGCACGTTGACCCACGGCTTCGTCAAGGTTGCTGGAGTCTATACGCTTCTGGACGATCCCCTGGGTGTCAATGGTAGCTTCGCCACCGGCCTCAATAACGCGGGCGATGTTGTCGGCTATTACATCGACGTCGACGGCATCACGCATGGCTTTGTCGATTTCGGCGGCGCGAGCGGTGGCACGATCTTCATGACCATCGACGCGCCTGGTGCCGCCAGTCTGACCACCACCATGGGCATCAACGACAAGTTTCAGGTCGTCGGCCGCGCGATCAACGCCGATGGTGTCATCACCGGCTATGTGGCCGATCTGCCCGAGCCCGCGACCCTGGCGCTGTTCGGTCTCGGGTCGTTTGGCGTGGCGATGCTGCGCCGCCGGCGGGCCCGCGCCGGCTGACCCACGCCGGGCCATTTCGTAAGCAAGGACTCGGAACGTCCAGATATCGGTTCGGCATCCTGTAATGCCGGTGCCGCTACGCGCTCAGACCGGCGTGCCCTGACCCGGCGCCCAAAGCGGCCCATTCCGCCAGCGGCCTATTGAGCCCGCCCCCCATCCAACCCTATATCCCCCGGCTCAATCTCATCGGCGTGCTCCGATGCACGTACCCCGCGACCCGGAAGGCGGAATTTCATGGCCAGCTACCAATATGTTTATGTGATGAAAGACCTGACCAAGGCCTTCCCCGGCGGGCGGGAAGTGTTCAAGGGCATTACCCTCTCGTTCCTCCCCGGCGTGAAAATCGGCGTTCTGGGCGTCAACGGCGCCGGCAAATCCACGCTGATGAAAATCATGGCCGGCATCGAAACCGAATTCGGCGGCGAGGCCTGGGCAGCCCCCGGCGCTACCGTCGGCTATCTGTCGCAGGAACCCCACCTCGACCCCGATAAGACCGTCGGCGAGAACGTCGAGGAAGCCTTCGTCGAGCTGAAATCCGCGCTCAACCGTTTCAACGAAATCTCCATGAAGTTCGCCGAACCCATGAGCGACGAGGAGATGAACACGCTGCTGACCGAGCAAGGCGACCTGCAGGAGGTCATCGACAACCAGGACGGTTGGGAACTCGACCGCCGCGTGGACATCGCCTTGGACGCGCTCCGCTGCCCGCCCGCCGACGCCCAGGTGACAACGCTGTCAGGGGGGGAGCGGCGGCGCGTGGCGCTGTGCAAGCTGCTGCTGGAAAAACCCGATCTGCTGCTGCTGGACGAGCCCACCAACCATCTGGACGCCGAAAGCGTCGCCTGGCTGGAAAAGACCCTGCACGACTATGCTGGCACCGTCATGGTCGTCACCCATGACCGTTACTTCCTGGAAAACGTCACCAACTGGATTCTTGAGCTCGAACGCGGCCGCGGTTACCCGTTCGAGGGCAACTATACTTCCTGGCTGGCGCAGAAACTCAAGCGTCTGCGGCAGGAGGAGAAAGAAGAAAGCGCCCGTCAGCGCGCGTTGTCGCAGGAGGAAGAGTGGATTCAATCCTCGCCTCGGGCCCGCCAGACCAAAAATCGCGCGCGGATTCAGCGATATGAGGAATTGCAGGCGAAATCCATGGAACAGGCCGGCGGCGTCGCCGACATCGTCATCCCCCCCGGCCCGCGTCTGGGCAATCTGGTGATCGAGGCCGAGGACCTCCGAAAGGGGTACGGCAACAATCTGTTGATCGACGGCATGAACTTCAAGCTTCCGCCTGGCGGGATCGTCGGCGTGATCGGTCCGAACGGTGCCGGCAAAACCACATTGTTCCGGATGATTATCGGACAGGAGGAACCCGACGGCGGATCGTTACGGGTCGGTGAGACAGTGAAACTGGGCTATGTCGATCAATCCCGTGACAGCCTCAATCCGGACAAGACGGTGTGGCAGGAAATCTCCGGCGGCGAGGAAATCATCCACCTCGGCAAACGCGCGATCCAGTCACGTGCTTACGTCGGGGCGTTCAACTTCAAGGGCTCGGACCAGCAAAAGAAGGTCGGCATCCTGTCAGGCGGCGAGCGTAACCGCGTGCATCTGGCGAAGATGCTGAAGACAGTACACAATGTCATTCTTTTGGACGAACCAACCAACGATCTGGACGTCGATACGCTGCGCGCGTTGGAGGAAGCCCTGACGGAATTCGCCGGCTGCGTGGTAGTGATCACCCACGACCGCTGGTTCCTGGACCGCCTCGCGACTCACATCCTGGCGTTCGAGGGCGACAGCCACGTCGAATGGTTCGAAGGCAACTTCGAAGCCTATGAAGCCGACAAACGCCGCCGCCTGGGCGCCGACGCGACGGAACCGCACCGGATCAAGTACCGGCCGTTGGCGAGATGACGGTTTCGGCTTGACATACGCGCGTGAATGACTCATAAATTGGTCATGAACAAAATGATCACGCTGGCCGAGGCCAAGGCGCATCTGTCGGCCCTGATCACCGAGGCCGAGGATGGCGCCGAAATCACCGTCACGCGTCACGGCCGTCCGGTCGCGCGCATCGTCGGCGCGCCTCAGGATGTCGCTCGCGCGCCGGGCGGATGGGGCTGGCACGGAACCTACGACAAATCCGTCTTCGCGCCCATGACCGACGCCGAAGCGCGTGAGGAAGGCTGGCCCGTGTGACGTTCATCGCCGACGCCTGCGCGCTCATTGTCTTTCACGGCTACGGCGGACAGACCATGAGCGAGGCGGGCAAGCTGGCCATGAGCCACGGCGATGTCTTCGTGTCCCCCATCACACTTTGGGAAATTTCCCGGAAAGTCGCGATGGGGAAATTGGAGCGGCCCGCGCCGCCGGGCTTCAACGGCAGCTTGGCGGAATGGCTGCGTCAGGCCGGTTATCGCGTCATGCCGCTGAGCTGGGACGATTGCGAGCGGGCCAACGGATTGCCTTATCATCATAAAGACCCGATGGACCGGATGCTGATCGCGACCGCCCTGGATCGAGGTTTGACCATCATCAGCGACGGCGATCTCTTCCAGCATTACGGTGTCGCGACAGTCTGGTGACGCACCGGGCCGCTGAAATCCCCTTGCATCCGGCTACCGTTTCGATCTATTGCCGCCTCCTCTTGAACATCCAGACGCCGGAGGGGTGCATGGCCGCGTACAATCAGCATCATCCGCGCGGATCCTGTCAGGCCCCGTGGCTTCATGTCGCGGGGCGGGCCGAACACCGGATCTGATCTTTTCTCTCCGGCTTTGCCTGCCCAGGGATCCGTTCGCCTGACCCTTTGGCAAGATTCCGCGTCGCTCTGGCGGCCGGACCGGACAAGAGAAACTCCATGAGTCTGATTAATATACGCGGCGTCGGAATCGTGTCCCCGCGACCGCTGTTCCACAACCTCGATCTCGCCATCCACGCATCCGACCGGATCGGGCTGATCGCCGGCAACGGCGCGGGTAAGACCACGCTGCTGCGCTGCCTCGCCGGCCAAATGGAGCCAGGCATGGGACAGATCACCAACCGGCGCGGCTTGCGGGTCGGGTTCGTGGAGCAGGACGTGCCCGCGAACCTGCTCGATCTGACAATGGCGGAAGCGCTCCGCCGCGCTCTGCCGGCGGCGGAGCGTGAAGCTCAGACCTGGAAGATCGGACTGGTGCTGGACATGCTGGAAACGCCGGAGGCGATGCGCGAACGCCGCTTGTCCGAGCTCAGCGGCGGCTGGCAGCGCCTGGCGTTGATCGCGCGCGTTTGGGTGAACGATCCGGACGTACTGTTGCTGGATGAGCCGACCAATCACCTGGATATGCGGCGGTTCGCGGTGCTGGAGAACTGGATCAATCACGCGACGGAGGGCGTGGCGATGGTGATCGCCAGCCATGACCGGCAATTCCTCGACAATTGCACCAACCGTACTTTATTTCTGCGCCCGGACGAATCGCGGAGTTACGCGCATCCGTTCAGTCGCGCCCGCGGGTTGCTGGAGGATGACGATACGGCCCATGAAACCAAACTGGCGCGCGACGCGAAGGAGGCCGATCGGCTGCGGCGCAATGCCGGTCAGTTGCGCAACGTCGGGATCAACAGCGGCAGCGACCTGTTACTGAAAAAGGCGAAATATCTGACCAACCGCGCCGAGGCGATCGAGCAATTGCTGCGTCCGTTGGTCCAGACTCGCGCGGGAGAGATTCGCCTGACGAACCGCGGCTCTCACGCGAAGGTGCTGATGTCGTTGGATGAGGTCGCGGTCGAGACGCCAGACGGGAAGATGTTGTTTCGCACTGGTACACTGAAAATCTTCCAGCGCGACCGCATCGTGGTGACGGGCGCCAACGGGGTTGGCAAGTCGGTGTTCGTCAGGCTGTTGCGCCGCGCGATCGCGGGAGACGCTGTTCCTGGCATCTCGGTCAGCCCGAGCGTGGTACTGGGCTATGTGGATCAGCAAATGTCGCAACTTCCATCAGCCGAAACACTGCTCGGTTTCGTCGCCGGACAGTTTCGCCTGGGCGATCAGCGCAGCGTGAGCCTGCTCGCCAGCGCGGGCTTCGATTACGATGCGCAACGCCGCCCGATCGCGCGTCTGTCGCCCGGTCAAAAGGCACGACTTGGGCTATTGGCGCTGCGCCTGACGGAACCGAATTTCTATCTCATGGACGAGCCGACCAACCATGTGGACATCGTCGGGCAGGAACGCCTGGAAGCCGAGATCCTCGCGCACGAGGCGACCTGCGTGCTGGTCTCGCACGACCGGTTTTTTGTCCGTGCGATCGGCACGCGGTTTCTTTGCATCGAAGACGGGCGGGCGCGGGAAATGGAGGCGCCGGAGGCTTGATGCCGTCCTCAATGGCTGGCCAGGTCATGCGACGGCGTCCATTTCGGCCAGCATCTCCGTCGCGCGCGTACGGAACGCCACGCCCGCGGCCTGAAGCGTCTCCAGCACCCAGGCCCGTACGGCGCGGTGTCGCGGCGAGCCTCGCAGATCCCGATAGGTCATCAGCCATATCAACCTTTCCGGGATTGGCTCCGGGACCGGAATGGGAACCAGCGTGTCGTGCTTCCGGGCGATGAGGTCCGGCAACAACCCGATTCCTACCCCGGCCAGCGTCGCGGTCAGCAGGGCCGTGGTGCAGGACGCTCGGAGGACGACCTCCGCCGCCAACTGGTGCCGCGCGAGCCAGGCGGTCTCATCGGGATGCTCGTCCCCGGTCAGTAACCGTTCCACGCGCGGATCGAGCTGATCGGGCGAGCGGCCGTTGAGAAAAGGCGGGGCGGCATACAGACCGAAGCGGAGCAGCCCCAGACGCTGGACCATCAAAGTGCCGCCCTCAGGTCTGGCGAAGCGGAGAGCGATCTCGGCATCGTGTGGCACCGGGCCATCGGACACGGTCGCGATCTCGATGCGCAATGCCGGGTTCCTTTTCAGGAGAGCGGGCAAAACAGGGGCCAGGAATGTGCTCATGATCGGCTCTGGCGCCGAAATCCGGACCGGTTGCTCGCCAGTTTGCCGGAGCGTGCCGGCGCACCGCGGAATCTCGGTCATCGCCAACGCGGCGGCGCGGGCGCGATCGAGTACGGCCAACCCATCTTGTGTCAGGTAAACGCCGGCGTGGGTCCGTTCGACCAGGCGCAAGCCCAGGGCGGTTTCGAAGATGTCGAGGCGGCGATGGACGGTGGCGACGCTGACTTTCAGCCGCCGCGCCGCCTCCGATAACGTCGGGGCATCGGCGATCGCCTCGAATACACGCACATCGTCCCAGTCCATCGATCCTCCGGTATGACAGGCCGGTTTTCGACGTTGTTCCTACCGAAACCAGGTCCGATCCGAAAGAAATGATGTGTCAACGAATGGTTAAGATCGGCACAAACTGGTTCGCCTGACGCAATCGCCCGGTGAAAATTTTCATCGTCGGACATCCAAACGCCGCATCCGTCCGTAGAGACGATATGCCTCGATGGCGAGGCAGGGGAAACCACCGCAAGGGAAACGCGTCATGACGGACAATGTCACGTTCATTCAATCGATGTATGCCGCTTTCGGCCGCGGCGACGTGAAGACCATCCTCGAAAACCTCGATCCCGCGATCCAATGGGAGTCGAACGGCGATCCGGCGACGATCCCCTGGGGCGGCAAGCGGTCCGGGATCGCGGGCGCTTTGTCGTTTTTCGAAGCCCTTGGCGGAAATCTGGACTTCGAGTTGTTCGAGCCCGGCCAGTTCTTTCCCTCCGGTGACACCGTCATCGTACTGGGCCGGACCATCGCGCGCCACAAGACGGGCGGGGGAGGCGCGTGGCAGTCCGAATGGGTGCATGTGTTCTCGGTCCGCGACGGGAAGGTGACGCGCTTCCAGGAATTCTACGACACCGCCGCAATTGAGCGCGCCCTCGGCGCTTGAGCAACCGGCGTCGGGCGCCGGGTTGACCCTGGCCGCCCGGGATATTCTCCTTTCACCGTCATGGCCCGGCCCCGACCGGGCCATCCGGCGCGGTACATTGCCGCGAAAACGGACGCCAATCCTCTCCGCCGGATGGACCGTTGGTACTGGACCGGATGGTCCGGTCGGTCGGCCCCTGGTCAGGTCGAGATACCCTGGCCCGCCAAAATGCGAACCGCTGCCATGCGGGGTTGGGAATCGACAGGAACATATGATAAACAAACCCGGTCGCGAGCGCCGAATCGACGATTCGAGGCGATGTGACGCGATTAATCTTTTGGTGACACACGTATTGCGTGTATCGCCGGATTGCACTAAACCTGTCGTCGTCAACCTGGATCAGAAGAAAGTCGCCGCCAATGGAAAAATCAAAAGCGCTCGACGCCGCGGTCGCCCAGATCGAACGGGCGTTCGGCAAGGGCTCGATCATGCGCATGGGCGCTCGGCCGGATGGGCAGAATGTCGATGTCGTGCCGACCGGGTCGTTGGGGCTGGATCTTGCCCTTGGCATTGGTGGCCTGCCACGCGGCCGGATCATCGAGATTTACGGCCCGGAAAGTTCCGGCAAGACAACCCTGGCGTTGCATGTGATCGCGGAAGCCCAGAAGCGTGGTGGCGTCTGCGCTTTCATTGACGCCGAACATGCAATGGACCCGACCTATGCCCGCAAACTGGGTGTCGATCTGGACAATTTGTTGATCAGTCAGCCCGACGCGGGCGAGCAGGCGCTGGAAATCGCCGATACGCTGGTGCGCTCGGGTGCGATCGACGTGCTGGTCGTGGACAGCGTCGCCGCGCTGGTGCCGCGGGCCGAACTGGAAGGCGAAATGGGCGACAGCCACATGGGGCTGCACGCGCGATTGATGAGCCAGGCACTTCGGAAGATCACCGGCAGTGTCTCCAAGAGTAAATGCATTCTGGTTTTCCTCAACCAGATACGCATGAAGATCGGTGTCATGTTTGGCAACCCGGAGACCACGACGGGCGGCAACGCGCTGAAATTCTATGCCTCGATCCGGTTGGAGATCCGGCGTACCGGCCAGATCAAGGAACGCGATGAGGTGGTCGGCAACCAGACCCGCGTTAAGGTCGTCAAGAACAAGATGGCCCCGCCGTTCCGCCAGGTCGAGTTCGACATCATGTATGGTGAGGGGATCAGCCGGACCGGCGAACTTCTCGACCTCGGCATCAAAGCGGGCGTGGTCGAAAAGTCCGGCTCCTGGTTCAGCTACTCAAGCCAGCGGGTCGGTCAGGGACGGGAAAACGCCAAGCAGTTCCTGCGCGATCATCCGGACATGGCCGATGCGATCGAGGCCAAGGTGCGCGAACAGTCAGGGATCGTCGCGAATGCGTTAATGGTCGCACCGACCGAGGAAGACGAGGCGGAAGCCGCGGAATAGGATATCCGCACCCCTCCCGTGTCGCGCGGAAGGGGGGCGGCGCCGCGTTCGCATTCAAGCCTGCCGCCCGTCCACGGCATTCGTCCTTGCTCGCATGATCATATCGGCTTATAAACTGGTCCGACTAGTCAGACTGGAGCGCAGCCGTTGGCAAACACCCGCCTTAACCGTCAGCACGACGATGTGTGGCCGCTTCAGGACGCCAAAGCCCGCTTCAGCGAGCTTGTGAAATGCGCCCTTGAAAAGGGACCGCAGCACGTCAGCGTGCGAGGCGAACCCGCGGTCGTCATCTTGTCTGAAGCGGCATTCGCCGAACTCACGGCATCCCGGCCTTCGATCGTCGATCATCTCCTGGATGGTCCGCCATGGCCGGACGATTTGGTGGACGCGATCAACGCGCGTTCCAGCGACACCGGCCGCGACATCGAATTCTGATGTATCTGGTCGATACGAACGTGCTGTCGGAAGCCCGCCGCCGCGACGGCCCCGCCCGCGACTGGCTCCGGTCCGTCAACCCGGCGGACTTGTACCTCAGTGTCGTGACCCTTGGTGAGATCATGAAGGGCATCGCTCTCAAACAGCGCGCCGACCCCACGATGGCATCAGGGTTACGCGTATGGCTTGAACTCCTGCGGCGGGACCATACGGATCATATCCTGCCAGTCGACGACCGCGTGGCACTGGAGTGGGGGCGGATCGCGGCGATACGTTCACGCGGAATGGCGGATGGATTGATCGCGGCGACAGCCGCGGTTCATGACAAGATCGTCGTGACCCGAAATATCGCTGACTTCGCCGATACCGGTGTGCCGATCATCGATCCCTGGGCGATGCCCGGCCCATCGCGCTAACCCGCAAAGTACCTGGCCCGGGTCGCGCTACCCCCCAAACCTAGGGTCCGGATAATCGATCACCCGCACTTCTTCCGACACCGTATCCAATACCGCGCAACTCAATTGCCGATCGTTCCGGCTGTCCCGCGCATCCCCCGCCGAGCCTGGGTTGATCACCAGCACCGAACCAACCCGTTTCACAACCTGGCAATGCGTGTGCCCGTAAAGCACGATATCCGCGTCAGCCTCCGCGAAACGCTCCATTTTCGAGCTATGCGGATGGATATACTCCCCACGCGGTTCCCACGGCGTCGAATGGATCAGCAGCAGCCGCTTCGTCCCAAGACTTAAATACCGCCGGTGCGGCTGCTTCGCGAGGAACGCCATTAACGCTGGATCGATCCCCGGCCGTTGCCGCGCCCTTATCCCGGCCGGGGACATGAAAACTTCCTCGTGATTTCCCTGAATGATGTGCGCGCGGCGCTCGATCAGCCGCGTCACCACGTCATTGGAAAACTGGTACTCGAAGATGCTGTCGCCAAGACACAGCAATTCATCGACGTCCCCCATCGCGTCAAGGGCGAGATCAAGGCCGAGAATATTGCAATGAAGGTCCGAAACAATCCCGACTTTCAAATTCCGTGCTCCATGCTGAATACCAACGGCGGCCCGCCGATTACCTTGGCGTGTGGCGATCCAGGAACGCGATTACCCGTGTGCGCTGTTCCTCCATATGCTCGGGCCCACGCCAATTGCGAATGACTTCCATCCCCGGCACCAACCGTTCCAGCTCGTCGCTGGTCGCCGCCGGATGCGGAATATCCGTCCCGGGCAACAGGATCTTCGGGATCGCGCAGCTCCGGACAAAATCACGATCCACGCAGAACACGAAATCGGGGCCCCACATGTTCTGGCCGAAACCACGCATTTCTTTTTCGTCCAGATCAGGCCGGTCGGCGCGCCGCTCCTCGCTCCACGCGACAAAACTCTCGGGGAAGTATTCAAGATGGTCCGGATGGACACCGATCGGATTCTGCAACACCTCCGACGTGACCCGGTCCGGCGCGACCTGGCCGATCTTCAGACAGAAACTGCCACCGATGCAGCCGCCAAGTACGTGAAACTTCCGGTGCCCCAGATGATCCATCAACGCCAGGTGATCCGCGGCATAGGTGTGCCATCCATGGTCCGCCTCGATCGCGCATTTCGACTGCCCGGCGTTGCGTTGATCCATCGCCACCACCCGGTATTTCGACGCCAGAACGTCCGTCCAGTCGCACCACGTCCGCTGAGGCCCATTCGCCGGGTGGTGCCACATGTTCAGGTTCGATCGCAGTCCGCCCGGAGCGAACAGCAGGATCGGAAAGCCGTTCCCAAACTCCTCGTAATATATCTCGCCATCTGGCCGTTGCAACATCGGCATGGTTGGTCTCCCGTTGTGTTATGCGTTATCGTTTCGCCGCCAGCAGCCGCCGCGCTTCCGCCGCGTCTGCCGCGATCTGGGCTTTCAGTTCGTCCAGCCCGGAGAACCTCACCTCTGGCCGGATATAGGCGAGCAAAGCCACGGTGATCTCTGTCCCGTAAATATCGCCGGAGAAATCGAACAGATTGACCTCCAGCCGGCTTTCCGGGCCCTCGTTCACGGTTGGGCGGCGGCCGATATTGGCGACCCCGTCGTAAGCCGTTCCGTCCGCGACGCGAACCGTCACCGCGTAAACGCCGCGCGCGGGTTCCAGATGCCTTCCAAGCGGCACGTTCGCGGTCGGAAATCCGATGGTGCGGCCGCGTTTGTCGCCATGCGCCACCTCACCGCGAATGGCCCAGGGACGGCCGAGTTCGGCGGTCGCGCGCTCGGGGTAACCATCTTGCAGCGCCCGGCGGATCCGCGTCGAGGACAAGGGTCCGCCCGGGTCCGAAACCGCCGGCACCTGCGTCACGCCCATGCCAACCGCCTCCGCGCGCATCGCCAGGAATCCGGTATCTCCGCCACGCCGGTGCCCGAACGCGAAATCCCCGCCGGTCGTCAGGTGCCGCGCGCCCAGACCCTGGTGCAACACCTCGCTGACGAAGGCTTCCGCCGTCATCAGGCTGAATTCAAGGTTGAATGGAAGTTCGTACAGCAACTCGCAGCCCAGGGCTGCCAGGGCGTCGGCGCGCTCGGCGGACAGTGTCAGGCGGAAAGGCGGGTCGTCCGGGCGGAACACCTCCCGCGGGTGTGGTTCGAAGGTCAGCACCGCCAACGGAGCATTTGGGCGCGCGGCGTGCGCGGCCCGCAACACCGCGGCATGGCCCAGATGCACGCCGTCGAAATTGCCTAACGCCAGCGTCGGGCCGCGGGCATCGGCGGGCAAGTCTCGCCAGTCGTGAAAAATCCGCATCGTCAGCGCGCCGGGACCCGCGCGCGGGCCTCCCCTTCTATCAGGGCCGTATTTCGGCCTGCGGGAAGATCCTCGAAGAGGTATCCGGTGCTCATGTGTCGTCCCATTGCTGACGCCCGGCCTTTCTGGCGCGGGACGGGCGCGGGATCAACCTTCGCGGCCAAGCGGCCGCCACATCCGCGGGTCGAACACGAACGTTTCCACCGTTCCCATCACTGCCCGGCCCGCGTCCCGATGGCGCGGATTGAGCAAAACGTTCCGGGCATGCGGCATGAGAATCGATGGGACACGCAGTGCGGCAGATGTCGCCTCGGACAGCCAAAGGTCGCCCGCGGCGGCTGTGTCCGCCGGTACCGGTTCCAAATCGCGGATCAGCCGGTCCGGTATCGCGACTCCCATTAACACGAAATCGGCGGGCAGCAACTCGAACGGCAAATCGAGGTGAACGCGCACCTCCATCGCCGCCAGCGCCGGATGCTCCGCCAGATACACCATCGGCCGTCCCGGGGTGTTCCATCGTCCACCGAAAAGGCGCGCGCCTTCGCCCGTCAGGTCCGCGAACGGGCGGCGGCAGAGCCGCCACAGGTCCATCAGACTGCCAGGCCGTGGTCGATGCGGCCCAGAATGGCCTCGACCTGACGAGCACCGATATCGGTGTCCAGCCGGTTGAGCGGGCTTTCCCCATCCAGCAACGGCGTCGGGCGGCGTAGCCAGGCATGCGCTTTGGCCCTGTCGCCGAACGTTGTCTCAGCCTCCCAGATCATGCGCAGCAGACGGCCGAGCCGGTCGGATTGGTCATGCGTGAGCGAGCCCAGGATGCGGCGATGTGCCAGGGTTTTGCGCGGTAATACGAGGCGATCGAGCTCCGCCAGGGTGAACTTCCCGGCGTCGAGGGCGTGGTCGACCACGTCCAGGTCCAGGTCCTGCCGAAGCGGGTTCAGGGCCGCCTCCGAGACTCCCCGCAATGGCGATATCCTTCTCATGACCGTGCATATCGCCCAATCGCCACCCTGCGTCAAGTTGTTTCCGCCGCGCCTTGTGTTGCCTATTGTCAATAAACCCTGCGCGTCACATAGTACGTCAGAAGGCAAAACGAACCTTAATCAATTCCGAGAACCGAACGGGGAATGAGCATGACCACGCGCCATACTCTGGTGGCCGAATGGGTTTGACGCGATCCCGCCGGTTTCTCTGGCGACAGCCCGGCCCGGCATCGACGCGCCAGCCCTGGCCACCTGTGTCTGACCCCGAATGACTTCCTCCACCGCCGCGATGATCGGGAAGGTTTCCTTGGCCGTGGCGCCGGCGTATCTGACGCATGCCCGGCGGAGATGGGCAGGCCAGTTCTTGATCGGAGCGTTGCTCGCGGCAGTCGCCGTCGTGACATTCGTGACCGCCGCGCGGGACGAAGATTTCTGGTGGGGCGATGGCGCCAGCTTCGCGCTGAACGGCGAGTTCCTGCGCGATTATATTGCCTCGGGCTTGGGGCGGTCCCCGATGGCGTTCGCGGCGGAGTGGTATTTCCGTTACCCGGCGCTGACGATCAGTCTTTATCCGCCGATTTTCCCGTTGGCCGAGGCCGCGGTTTTCGCGGTTTTCGGGTTTTCCCACAACGCCGCTCAGGCCACTGTCACCATTTTCACGTTGCTTGCCCTGTTCGGTGTCTATTGGACCGTCCGGACATCCGCTGGGGCCTTGTGCGCCGCCGGCGCGGCGGTCTTGCTTGTCGCCAGCCCCGAGGTGCTGCGGTGGTCGCGTGAGATCGTCATGGAAATTCCCGCGTTGGCGTTCCTTCTGTTGGCCGCCGCGGCGCTTCTTCGTTACCAGGCGGCCAAAAGCACGAGACGCCTGATCGTCGTCGCGCTGCTGCTGGCCGGCGCGATCCATACCAAGCAAACCGCGATCTTCGTCGTGCCCGCTTTCGCGGCGGCATTGCTGATCGACGAAGGCGTGTCCCTGACGCGGCGCTGGTCCACCTGGATCGTTGTCGCGACGGCGGCGATTTGCCTGGTTCCTCTCGCCATCTTCACATTTCACTTCTCGGCGGAGAATTTCAACATCGCGTTCGGCCCCGGCACGGGCGAAAAGGGTTACGATCGTTTGTCCATCCGGGCCCTCACGAGATACGGCCGCTCTCTGCCGGAGATCGTGGGGTACATCCCGCTTCTCGGCACTGCCGCCTACCTGGGGCTGGTCGCGAAGAAGGGATGGCGCGACCGGGCCGAACGGCGCCTCGCCGTCCTGATGCTGGCCTGGTTTTTCATCGACTATGTTCTCGTGTCCGTGACAGCCGATTTCGAAATCCGGTACGCGACATTCCTGGCGGTGCCCTTCGCCGTGCTGTCGATGTTACCGATCGCGCGCCTGCCGCTACCGGCCGGCGCCGCGGCGTTGATCATGAGCCTGTGCCTGTATGCCGGTCTGCTCTCACGCCAGCCGGTTGTACGGGTCGAGGGGTACAATACCGCCGCGCAGTTCGTGCTTGAACAAAGCGAACAGAACGATGTCGTGCTGTTCCACGGCGCGGGGTCGAAGAATTTCACGTTTTCCGTCCGGGTCCGGAGCCCAAAATCTTTCTCCTGCGGGCTGAAAAGTTTCTCGTGGACTACAATATCACGCGGGACTGGGGCATCATCGATCGTAACGTTTCCGCCGCCGAAATCGAGGCGATCGTCGATCGTCACGGCATATCGATGATCGTGATTCAACCGAACTTCTGGACCGATCAGCCGTCCGTCGCGGCCTTGCAGCGGATGGTCGATTCCGGCCGGTTCATGTTGGCCGCCCAATTCTCGATTACCTCCGAAGACCCCTCCCGGTTGGCTGTCATTCGCGTGTATCGAAATCTTGAGCCAACCGCGCGAACCGGGAAGGACCTGGAAATCAAGCTGCCACCGTTGCGAGGCGCCATATCCCGGCGCCTGTAACGCCTGGCGCCGCGCGACCACGCTTCACCGGAGCGATGATGTCGTCCATCCTGCGGGCCACTCTCGGGGACGCCCTCGCATCATGACCGACTCGCGGGACCTGCTGGCCGAGCTCGCCTCTTGGGTCCGTATTGAAACACCCACCACCGACGCCTTGGCCGTCAACCGGTTGATGGACGTGGCGCAGCGCGAGCTTGCCCAGGTGGGGGCGGATCTGACGCGCGTTCCGGGACGGGACGGGTTCGGCGACAGTTTGATCGCGCGCACCCCTGGGCTCAGTGCCGGGGACAGGCCGATCCTCGTGGCCGGGCACCTCGACACCGTTTGGCCGCATGGGACATTGGCAAAAATGCCCTTCGAGGTGAACGGCGAGAAAGCCCATGGCCCGGGCATATACGACATGAAAGCCGGCAGTTTCCTCGCGTTCCATGCCGTGCGCGCCATTTTGCGCGACCGCATCCCCACGCGCCATCCGATCGTTCTGCTGCTGACTCCGGATGAGGAAGTTGGCAGTCCGTCCAGCCGCTGGCTGATCGAACAAGAGGCCGCCAACGCCGCCGCTGTCCTGATCCCGGAGCCCGCCAGCGCGACCGGCGCCTGCGTCACGTCCCGAAAGGGCATCGGCCGCTTCACGCTGCTTGTGGAGGGCAAAGCCTCCCACGCCGGGACGGCTTTCCAGGACGGCGCCTCGGCGACTGTCGAGCTGGCGCACCAGATTCTGGCATTGCACCGGATGGTGGAGCCGGACGACGGCATCACCGTCAACACCGCGCCGGTCTGGGGCGGCACGCGGCCCAACGTGGTCGCGGCGGCGGCGGGGTGCGAGATCGACCTGCGCGTCAACTCCGCCCGCGACGGCGAACTCATGACCGCCCGCATCCTGGGACTGCAATCGCGTGTGGCGGGCTGCACGGTGAGCGTGAAGGGCGGGATGAACCGGCCGCCCTACGCCGAGACCAAGGAAATCCGCGCGCTGTATGAGAAAGCCTGGGTGCTGGCGGACCGGATCGGGCTGAAATTACCGCGGCAGCACCGTAGCGGCGGCTCCGACGGCAATTTCACCGCCGCCCTGGGCATTCCGACCCTGGACGGTCTGGGCTGCCCGGGAGCGGGGGCGCATGCGGTGCACGAGCACATCCTGTGGCGGCAACTGGCCCCGCGCGCGGCTCTGATGGCGAGCTTGCTGGAGACGCTGGACGAGGTGTGAGGGCCCGCTGTTTGGCGCCGCGTCAGGCGAGCCCGTAGAGCGCGGCCGCGTTATCGTGCGTCAGCTTCCGTCGCGTGTCCGGTGACAGATGCGCCATCTGCCGCTCGATCGCCGCCCGGGAGTTCGGCCAGACGCTGTCCGGGTGAGGGTAGTCGGACGCCCACAGCAAATGCCCCTCGCCAAAGAACGGCAGCAGCGCGATCGCCACGTGATCCTCCTGGAAGGTTGCGTAAATCTGGCGTTTGAACAGCTCGCTTGGCTTTGCCTGTAGCATGATGCCGCCTTTGTCGGCCCAGTACTCCTTCGCCTCCCACAGCCGCCAATGGCGATAATCGAGTTCCTCGACCAGCCAGGGGAGCCAGCCGGTGCCAGCCTCGGCCAGGACCAGCTTGATCTTCGGATGGCGTTCCAGGATGCCCCAGGCGAACAGGTCGACGAAGGGTTCCAGGAACTGACCCATGAAGAGTTTGGTCGTGCCAAACACGCTGGCGGGTTTGCCGGCGGCCGGGTCGCCGGGCTTGAGGCCGATGACGGTCACGTGCCAGGCAAGGACGATCCCGGTTTCCTCCAGCGCGTTCCAGAACGGTTCCCACGCCGGATCGGACAGCGCCGGTTTGGCGGCGGCGATCTGAATGTTGACCTGGCGAACGCCGCCTTTCCGCGCGAGCCGGTACAACTCCGCCGTCGCGGCCTCCGGATACTCCGGCAGCATCGGCACACCGAGCAGGCGATCCGGCGCGGCGGAACAGAACTCCTCCAGCCCATCGTTGTAGGCGCGGTAGCAGGCGTCGCGTAGGACCGGATCCTCGGTCGTGATCGAGAAGATCGGCCCGAAAATGACATGCGTCTGGACCCCGTCGCGGTCCATGTCCTTCAGGCGCAGGCTCGCGTTCGCTGGGCGGCGCTCGCTGGGGTCGGTCATGCCGCCGCGGTCGAGGGCGGAGTACAGCGGCTTCGGGGCAGCCGGGACATTGCGATCGACAGGTCTGCCAGCCCAATTACCCCAGACTTTGCCATCGCAGACCCAGACGGCCTGACCGTTCCGGTCCTCGATGACCGGGGCGCGGTCGCGAAGGGCGGCGGGCAGGCGTGTGGTCCAGAGGTCCGGGGGGAGTTGGCCCAGGTCGAGGTGGTCGTCGCAGGAGATGAGATCAGGGGGCATGGGGAGCCTCTTGTGTGTCCGGGTGGAGCGTTTCGTTGGTACTCTCTTGGGACTGGTTCTGCTATATGCGATCGCGTCCCCGGAGATAAGCATGACCGCGCGGCCAACCGACGATCCGATCCTGAAGCGCTTCAGGACGGCGCTCGATGCGATGTACGGCGACGAGATCGATCGCGTGGTGCTGTTTGGGTCACGCGCGCGTGGCGATGCGCGTGAGGATTCGGATTACGATGTCGCGGTGTTCTTGAAGACACTGCCTGATCGGTGGCGTGAATTCGATCGCCTGGCGGAACTTCGGGTTGATTTTCTCGACGACACAGGCGCTTTCTTCGACACTAAGCCCTTTCTCTCGACGGATTATCAGGAGCGCACGCCATTGATGCGCGAAATCCGCCGTGAGGGGCAGGAAGTATGACGCCCGAAACCGGCTACTTCCTTGCCAAGGCGCACAAACTTCTTGTTGAGGCCGCGAAATACACGCGTCCGACCGGATTGAGGTTCCCTGACGGAAGGTCGTGCGCGAACGGCTCGACGATCATCCACGTACCGTCGGATTTGAGAGACCTATGCACATGCGCCGAAGCGCCGGCTGGATCGCCCATGTCGTGCAGACAGTTGAAGAAGGCGACCTCGCGGCCGGCTACGCGACCCTGCCGGACACAATCAAGGATCGGGTGCTGCGCTTTTTCGACGCGAATGAGGCCTGGCTGACGGCGCTGCTGTTGCGCGGGCGGACGAGCAAGCAACTCGTCTTCTCGGGCCGGCCGGCCGGGAACGCACGGTTTCTTGTCGGTGCGCTCGAGGGTGCGATGCTGCTGGCCCGCTCGCACGCGGACCCCGGCCGCTTCCGCTCGGCGGCCGCTCGATTGTTGGCCGGTTTCAGCGCCGGGAAGCGCTTCGTCGCGAACCCTCACCCCACCGGCACCACGCCCTCCTTCGGATCGATCGGCACCATCCGGTCCAAGCCCGTCAACCGCTCCAAGAACATCGCCGCGGCCATGGCCCGCGCCTCCTGCCGAGGCGGCGCCGCGATCTGCAACCCCACCGGCCGGCCGAACCGATCGAACCCGGCGGGCACCGCGACCGCCGCGCAACTCGCCATCGTCATCGCCGCGTTCAGCATCGACCCGCCCATGTAGTTTGCCAACGCCACCCCATCGATCGTTTCCGGATGTGTCCGGTTCACATCGAACGCCGGAGTCCCCGCGCTGGGCGTCACGAACACATCGTAACGTTCGAACATCTCCATCACTCGGCGGTAAAACGCCGCCCGCTCCCGCTCCGCCCAGGCCAACTGCGAAGGCGTCTGGCCCAATCCCTTCTCGGTATTCCAGACAATGTCCGGCTTCAACAACTCCCTGTGATCCCGCAACTGAATCTCCCGATCCACCACGAAATGTTGCGATCGAAGGATCATGAACGCTTCCTCGATCCCGCCGAGATCTGGCGCGTATTCTTCAATCACACAGCCAAGGTCTTCGAACCGCCGCACCGCCGCCTCGCAGATCGCGCGCGTTTCGCGCTCGACCAAAATCTTGCCATCGTAATCCGGACTGTAGGCGATGCGCTTGGGCGGACCCGCTCGCCCCAAAGAACCGGCAAACGACTCCGCGGGCGCGTCGAACGTCAACGGATCGGCGGAGCAATACCCCGCCATCGTGTCCAGAAACAACGCGAGATCGGGAATGTTCCGCGCCATCGGTCCTTGCACCGACAGCGGCGACCATAAATTTCCCGCGGTCCCGCGCGTCACACGCCCCGGTGAGGGCCGGATTCCAACCACGGAACAATACGTTCCCGGACGCCGTAACGATCCGCCGTGATCCGTGCCTTGCGCCAGCCAAACCTCACCGGTCGCGACCGACACCGCGCCGCCGCCGGTGCTGCCACCCGATGTCAACGACGTGTTCCACGGATTACGGGTCCGCCCGAACACCTCGTTGAAGGTGGATCCGCCCGCGCCAAACTCCGGTGTGTTCGACTTGGCAACCACGATACCGCCCAACCGCTCGATCCGCTCCACGACCGGATGCGACCGCGATGGCACGTGATCCCGGAAGATCGGCGAGCCGTACGTCGTGCGCACCCCGGCCACGTCCGTCAGGTCCTTGATCGATACCGGCAACCCACCCAACCAGCCGGGTTCATTCGCTTCCGGCGGATAACGCACCGCCATCAATCGTTTCGCGTGCGCCCGCGCGCGATCGAAACAAAGCGTCGGCAGAGCGTTCACCGATGGCTCAACGACCGCGATCCGCGCTTCCGCCGCGTCGATCAACTCCAACGGCGAGACCTCGCGTTTGCGCAGCCGCGCCACCGCCTCAGTCGCCGTCATCCGGATCAGATCCTGGCTCATCGGCATCTCCCTTTGCTCTGAACATCGCTCCCCGCGACGCTTGCGCGATCCCGCCGTGTCGTGCAAGCGGGGCGCATGATTCGCCTGCTCCCCCTTCTGTCCTTGTTGCTGAGTGGCTGCGTCTCGCTTGGCCCCAATTTCACCGCGCCCGATTGGACCGGCCCAGGATCGTGGTTCGGCGGAGGGAAAGCGCGTGCTCCGATCAGCGAAATAACCGAGGCGCCGATCGATCCCAACTGGTGGACCTTGTTCCGGGATCCGCAACTCACCGCGCTGGAAAACCGTGTCGCGAATGAAAACCTGGACGTCGCCATCGCCGCGCTACGCATCGACCAGTCCCGCGCGCAATTCGACAGCGCGCGCTCGGCCGGCTTGCCCCGGCTTAACGCAAGCACCTCCTACAATCGCCAGAAAGCCAGCAATGTTGGCCAGTTCGGTCAGAACCCCAGCGCGCTTGGCGCGTCCGGCACCAACGGCAGCACCGTCGGCGGTCTGGGTTCCCGCAACCTGAACGAGATCGATATCTTCCAGGCCGGGCTCGATGCCTCGTGGGAGATCGATCTGTGGGGCAAGCTTCGCCGCGGCGTTGAATCCGCGGGCGCGTCCGCGCAAGCCGCGGAGGACGCCCAGAGGGGCGTGCTTTTGATGAGTCTGGCGGAGGTCGCGCGCGATTACATCTTGCTGCGCGGCGCGCAGACGCAACTCCGGATCGCCCGGGAGAACGCCCAGATCGCGCGCGACACCCTCAATCTGACCAAACAGCGCGCGGCCGGCGGCGTGACGACGAACCTCGACGTCGCCAATGCGTCAGCTCTGCTCAGCGAGACTCTCGCGCGCATTCCCGCGTTGGAACTGCAGGAGGCGCGGCTGATCAACGCCTTGTCACTGCTGGTTGGCATGCCGCCGAACGGGTTGCGCGCGGAATTGCACAGTCCCCGCGCGGTGCCTCCGGTGCCGCCGAGAGTGCCCGTCGGCCTGCCCTCGGAACTGGCCCGCCGTCGCCCCGACGTGCGCCAGGCGGAGGCGCTTTTGCACGCCGCGACGGCCGAGATCGGCGTCGCGAAGGCGGCGTTCTTCCCCTCGTTCAAACTCGCCGGTAGCATCGGGATGCAGTCCGTGCAGTTCACCCGCATCTTCGATCTGAACGCCCGTCAGTACGCCACCGGACCGGGCCTGACGGTGCCGTTGTTCGAGGCGGGTGCATTACGCGCGCAATTGCATCTGACCGAGGCGCGGCAGAAAGAAGCCGCTCTCGTCTATCAAAAAATCGTGCTGAGCGCGTTGCATGAGGTCGACAACGCGCTGACCTCCTACCGTTACGAACAGGCGCGCCGCCAGCAACTCACCGACGCCGTGGCCGAGAATCGCCTCGCACTGGAACTGGCGCGGGCAAGGTACGCACAGGGTGTCTCGGATTTTCTGACCGTGTTGCAGACGCAACGGAATCTACTGGCCAACGAATTGCTGCTGGCGGACAGCACGACCTCTGTCTCCGCCAACCTCGTCGTCCTCTACAAAGCCCTGGGCGGTGGCTGGGAGAGTGATTTGCCCGACGAGCGCCCAACGGGCAAGCGCGCACCGTGACCGGGTAGGGCGTCGTCTTAACCTAAATCTTTACCTCTTGTTCATCCCTGTCCGTCAGCATTGCTCCGTATGCGAAGCGGACGCCCACATCTTCCGTCGTTAACCATCCTGTGCGTTCTGCTTCTCGCGGGACCGGCGCAAGCCCAGTTGCTGACGTCGCTGTTCCCCGAGGGCGTGCCAGGATACGGAACCGAACAAGGCGTCACCGTCCGCTCCCGCGCGCGTCCGGCGTTCGAGCCATTGGGCGTCCGCGCGGATACCGTCATGATCCGGCCGCTGCTTGGCGTGAGCGCCGGGTATGACGACAATATTTTCGGTGGGCCGGCCCGTCGTGGCGCGTGGCAGATCGCGACCCGTCCCTCGGTATTGGCCAGCGTGGAACGGTCCAACACCAGCCTTGGGTTTTTCGCCTCCGCCGACGATGTCCGGTATCCGACCGCGCCCGCGCAGAACCGCACTGACGGGGCCGTCTTCATGGGCGGCACGATCGAGTTGGGCCGGGACAAGCTGACCCTGGGCGCCGGGTACCTGGCCCGTCACCAGGACCGGACCGAACTGGACGCGTTGCCCTCCGACCGGCCGGTGGCGTTCCGGGTCGAAAACATGCGCGTGTCCTATTCCACTGTCTTCGGCCGGCTCACCACCATTCCGTCCTTCGAGCTCGCTCGCTGGCGCTTCGCCAACACCACCGTACTGGGCTTGCCGGTGACCCAGACCGCGCGCGACCGCACCACGGCCCAAGGGGCGCTGACGCTCCGCTACGGTTGGATGCCTGGGAGGGACTTGCTGGTCGTCGCCCGCGTTCTCGACACACGCTACGACCATCCCGCTCTGGGTCAGGCCTCGAACAATTCGACGTCCTGGCAAAGCCTGATCGGTGTCGATTACGACGATAACGCGCTTTGGCGGTACCGGCTTCTGGGCGGGGTGGAGTACCGTGAATCGGCATCGCCCGCGGTTCCGATCACGACGATCGGTATCGTCGACGCGGATATTACCTGGTCGCCGACGGGCATGACCACCGTGCGCGCCAGCGCCACGCGAGGGGTCGAGGACGCCGCGCAATCTGGCTTGTCGAGCTTCACCTATACCAGCGGGCAATTGACGCTCGATCACGAGTATCTCCGGAATTTGCTGCTGCATGCGTCGGCGTCGTTGCGCCACGCGAGGTTCAATCGGACCGGGGGGCAGCAACTGGGCTTTTCGTTCGGGGCCGGCGTGACCTGGATGATCGACCGGAACGTGCGGATGTCGCTGACCCACGACGTCGCCGACGTCCGGAACATGCATTTGCCGGTGGGCACGGTCGCCGGCGATTACACGCGAAACCTGACATTGCTGACAGTGCGGTTGGGGTTGTGATTTCCACAATCCGGCTGCTGGGTCTGGACTTCGCCGATCTGACAGCGGCGGCGGCTGCCAGGGCGATCGCGGCGCGGCCCACTGGCGCCGGCTTCTCATATGTTGTCACGCCCAACGCCGATCATCTGGTGCGCCTGGCCCGCGACCCGGCGCTGGCGGCTTTATATCAGCACGCGTGGCTGCGTCTGTTGGACTCACGGGTGGTCGCGGGCCTGGCCGGATTATGCGGCCTGCGCGCGCCCGCTGTTTCCCCGGGCAGCGACCTGACCGCGCTGTTGCTGCGCCGGCATATCGAACCCGGCGAGCGGATCGCGATTGTCGGAATGCGCCCAGCCTGGGTGCCGCTGCTGGAGGCGCGATGCGGCCTCGCTCCCTGCGTGCATCACGATCCGCCGATGGGGTTCGACCGCGATCCCGCCGCGATGGCCCGCGCGGTCTCCTTCGTGCTGGCGCATCCGGCACGGTTCGTGTTCTTCGCGGTGGGCTCGCCCCGGCAGGAGTTTCTGGCGGCAGCGGTGGCGGCAACCGGGCAGGCGGTGGGGACCGGACTTTGCGTTGGCGCGAGTCTGGCGTTTCTGGCGGGAGTCGAACGGCGCGCGCCGGTCTGGATGCAGCGGCACCGGCTGGAGTGGGCATTCCGTTTGGCCAACGACCCGAGGCGGCTGGCCCGCCGGTATCTTCTGGACAGTCCACAGGTGGTGCCGATGCTGCTGCGGGAGAGGCTGGGCGCGCGCCCGTCCGTCAACCGTACCTGGAGCAATTTTCGATCTGGTTGTATCGGGACAACCCCCTCCCTCGCCACGGCCTGGCTCGACGCGACCGGATCGGAAAACGCTCCAGGAGAAGAAGGAGTGGAGGTATGCCAACGGCCCGAACCCCAGGCCCATGGCACAGCCCCTTCCCGTCATGGCCCGACCTGATCGGGCCATCGGTGCCGGCACAGTGTCGGGCCATGACGCGATCCTTAAGTGTGCGGCGTTCGGGCGGTTGGCATTATTGACCGTTCGCGGCTGGTGCTGAGCGAAGCCGTGGCGTCGCGGTCCGGCCCTGTCTGAAGATTTCTCGCCCGCGCGTTTGCGCTTGACATGGCCGGTTATGTTATTTATTCTAACATTTATCGTCACCGCCAATCGGAACATATCCATGGACATCGCCACGCTCACACTCTCCCCCGAGGCTTACGATGCTCACATGCTCCGGGGCGTCATTGCCGCCACGACGCCGCGGTGCGAGCGGACTGGCTCGCGCGACCGGAGGAAACCGCGGTGCGATCCCGGCCACGACGTCTTAGGCGACAGGCAAACACCACTGCCCTGCCGCACCGCCATGGCCCGGGGGCCGCGCCGCTGCCCTCTGAACGGGTTTTTAGCGCATCCCATTGCTTGACCTGACGGAGCGTCACCGGTAGAACCCCCGCCTTCCGCCGCCGGCGCTTTCCGGGCGGCCCGATCCAGACAGAGGCGACAGACCCGGCATCATGGCCAACACCGCATCCGCGCGTAAGCGTATTCGTCAGACCATCGTTCGTACCGCGCGCAACGCGGCCCGCAAATCCCGCCTGCGCACGTTCGTGAAAAAGGTGGAAGAGGCGATCGCGGGCGGCGACAAGTCAGTCGCCATCGCCGCGTTACGTACGGCGCAACCCGAAATGCAACGCGCGTCCGGCAAGGGGATCATTCACGCCAATACGGTGGCGCGGAAACTGTCGCGATTGTCCGCCCGGATCAAGGCGTTGGCGAGCGCGTGAATTTTTGTTCGTAACGTTCCGGCCTGGTGGTTGACCGGCCGGACATCCTGAGGCACTTTGTGAGCGGCCAAGGGGAAGGCCGAGAGGTAAACCCCCTGGCGCGGCGATCGATGGATCGCGTCACGCCATCCCTGGGAGCGGCGTGGCAATTTGCCACTCAAGAAATGTTTCCCACAATAGTTATCCCCGCTATTATACTTTGAGTAATGATGTTGCGTATTTTTTTGAACGCGATTTTATTGGCTGGGCCCCCATTGCGTCCCGTCGAAAGCCAGGTCTAAATATTGCCAATTGGTAGCCGGCCCTGAAATCTCTAGTCAGGATGAGGAAATTCTACCGGTGACGCCAATGGAAAATTGCCTGTCGCGCCCGGGATCGAACCCTGGCGATCTGGGGGCACGCATGCTGTCATGGGATGCGTCTGTGGGGAACCGGGCACGGTAGTGCCCAACGACGGCATTGGGGGAGCGAGATAACGTGGATAAACCGCAACTCGCAACGATCTGGGCAAAAATTCGCGGCATCCTGCAGGCCGAGGTGGGGGACGCCGAATATCGCAACTGGCTCCGGCCAATGACGCTGGTAGGCGTGGTCGGCGATGAGGCCGCCATCAGCCTGCCAACAGCCTTCATGCGCGACTGGGTGCGCGATCATCACGGCGCCCGCGTCAATACGCTGTGGCAGACCGAATGGCCCGAGGTGCGCCGGGTAAATTTCGTCGTCAACAACGTTGCCCACTCGCCTGTCGAAGCCCGAGCCGCCCAACCGGCCGAAATCCCCAAACCGCGCCTGGAGACTGAGGAAAAGCCTGACACGCGTCCCGATATCGCCGTCGCGCTGGACCCCCGATTCACCTTCGAAGCCTTCGTCGTCGGTAAACCCAACGAGGTCGCGCATGCCTGCGCCCGCCGTGTCGCCGAACAACCCGCCTGCCACGGCTTCAACCCCTTATTCCTTTACGGCGGCGTCGGTCTCGGTAAAACGCATCTGATGCACGCGATCGCCTGGGAACTGACCGAACGCGGCGGCGCGAACGGCAAACCCGTCTCGGTCACGTATCTGTCCGCCGAGAAGTTCATGTACCGCTTCATCGCGGCCATCCGCGGTCACCAGACGATCCAGTTCAAGGAGCAATTGCGCGGCGTCGACGTGCTGATGGTCGACGATCTGCAGTTCCTGATTGGCAAGGACAACACGCAGGAGGAGTTTTTCCACACCTTCAATTATCTCGTGGAGGCGGGAAAGCAGATCGTCATCTCCGCCGATAAATCGCCGTCGGATCTGAACGGGCTCGACAACCGCCTGCGCACTCGTCTCGGCTGCGGAATGGTCGCCGACCTGCATTCGACAACGTACGAACTACGCATTTCCATCCTGGAATCCAAGGCCGCGCGCGCCGGCGTGCCGATCCCGCCCAAGGTTCTGGAATTCCTGGCGCATAAAATCACCTCCAGCGTGCGCGAACTGGAAGGCGCGCTCAATCGCCTCGTCGCGCACGCGAACCTGTTTGGCCGCGTCATCACGCTGGAAACCACGCAGGAGGTGCTGCACGACATCCTGCGCGCCCACGACCGCAAGGTGACGATCGAGGAAATTCAGAAGAAGGTCGCGGAACACTACAACATCAGCCAAACCGAGATGACCTCCGCTCGCCGTGCCCGAGCCGTCGCCCGTCCGCGCCAGGTGGCGATGTACCTGTCGAAACAACTCACAACCCGCAGCCTGCCGGAAATCGGCCGGAAATTCGGCAACCGCGATCACACCACGGTCATGCACGCGGTCTCCCGCGTGAACGAACTGATGCAGGCCGACGGCGACTTCGCCGAAGGCGTCGAGTTGCTGCGGCGTATGCTGGAGTCGTGAGAAACGGTGGGGCTTTGCCCCAAACCCCACCAAGAGGCTCTGCCTCTTGGAACTCCGCCAAGGGCAGTGGCCCTTGGAACCATGACTTTCGATCAGGGGATCGGAGGGCCTACTCGTATGAATTTACGTGCGAGCAGGCCCTCCGATCCCCTGATCAAATAAATCGCGGTCCAGGGACCGTGTCCCTGGTGGGAGGTCCAGGAGGGCAACGCCCTCTTGGCGGGGTTTGGGGCAAAGCCCCGCCGCTTCCTCACTCCAACAACGCACTCCGCGACGACAGAAACTCCTCGACGGCGGCGGCTAACTTATCGCATTCGGCATCGCCGATCGGCAGGCACAGCGTCATCATTCCCCGGCGAGCCAGCCAGATTCCTTGTGCGAGCATATCGAAGAAAAACAGTTCCTTCAGCTTCGCGTCGCTTTTCGCCGCGTCGGCTGGCGTGCGGATTGGATCGCGCGTCGTATGGACCGCGAGCATCGAGCCGATCCCGGTGAACTGTAACCGCGCGTCCGCGGCGCGGCACAGCGCGTTCAACCTCTCCCGCAACGCATCGCCCCGGGCATTCAGCGCCTTCGCTGCCTCCGGCGTGTAGATTTCGGTCAGGCCGGCAAGCCCGGCGTTCATTGTCAATACGTTATTGTTGAACGTTCCCGCGTGCGGTAGCGCATCCGGCCGCCGAGGATCGAACAAATCCATGATATCGCCGCGCCCGCCAAACGCGCCGAACGACATCCCGCCACCGATATATTTCCCAAAGGTCGTCAGGTCCGGCTTGATCCCGCGAACAGCCTGCAGCCCGCCCGGCGACAGGCGAGACGTCATCACCTCATCCAGAATCAGCAGCGCGCCAATGCGAGATGTCTCTTCCCGCAGCATCGCCAGAAATTCCGGCGTGGCGGGGATGCAGCCGCCGCTGCCGTACATCGGCTCCAGAATCACCACCGCCAGATCGGTGGCGTTCGTGGCGATCAGCGACCGGGTTGTCTCCATATCGTTATAAGATGCCACGACATACTCGAACGGCGCGTTGATCGGAGAGCCACCGCCCGCGAAGCCGAACACCGCGCCGTGATAGCCGCCGTCGAAGACCATCACCTTCGATCGTTTCGTGAAAATCCGCGCGACCGAGATCGCCAGCAGGTTCGCCTCCGTGCCGGAATTGGTGAACCGCACCCGATCCAGCCCAAACCTCTCGCACACCGCGCGGGCAAAGCGCGCCTCGACCAGGTTCGACGCGCCAAAGTTGATGCCCCCGTCAAGCGCCTTATCCAATGCCGCCCGGATGACCGGATGCGAGTGGCCGAAGATGCCCGCAGTATATTCACCCAGAAAATCGACGAATTCGTGCCCGTCGAGATCCCAGAGACGGCAGCCCGCGGCCCGCTCCATCGCCAGCGGGAAGGGCGCGTAATGCAGCACGGTGCGGGTATTGCCGCCGGGCATGACCGCCGTCGCCTCCACATACCGGGCGAGGCTTTTCGGATTGCCGGCGACGTAAAGCTCTTTCGCCTCGTTCAGCACGGCATCGATATCGGCGTTGCGCAATTGGGTCTCGCTCATGCTCCGCTCCCCCTGGGTGGGGAGAGTGTCGCGCCAGTCACGCCGGGACGCAATTGGCATTCGGGCGACCGTTTTCAAGGCTTGACCCCTATGGCGGCGCGGACGGTCTTTGGGTATGGTCCGTCCGCCTCGTCGCAGGAGGCGAAATCCATGGGGCTGGTTCTCCCGGAACCGGTCCGTCTGGGCGCGGCCTCTTGCTGGTCCCGCCTTGGAGGTGACGAAATCGATGCAGCCGCTGCTCTACGGCTATTTGCCCATCTTGGTCTTCCTGGCCATCGCCGGGGGAATCGCCGTCGCCATGTTGGGCGGCTCGCTGCTTCTCGCCCGCCAAAAACCCTACGCGGAGAAGCTGTCCGCCTATGAATGCGGCTTCGAACCCTTCGACGATGCCCGCCGCCGTTTCGACGTGCGGTACTACCTGGTCGCCATCCTCTTCATCATCTTCGACCTGGAAGTCGCCTTCCTCTTCCCATGGGCCGTCGCCCTCAAAAGCATCGGCGCTCTGGGCTTTTGGTCGATGGTTGCCTTCCTCGCCGTGCTGACGGTCGGCTTCGTCTACGAGTGGTGCAAAGGCGCCCTGGAATGGGAGTGACCGCATGAGCGACGTGACGGCCATTGCCTGGAACCGCGAGCATCTTCCGCCCGGCCCCGAGCAGGATGCGGTCATCAAAGGCATCACCGGGGAAATCGCCGATAAAGGCTTCCTCGTCGCCAACCTCGATAAGATCGTGAACTGGGCTCGTACCGGAAGTCTCTGGCCGATGACATTTGGCCTGGCCTGCTGCGCGGTCGAAATGATCCACGCCTATATGCCCCGTTACGACCTCGACCGCCTGGGCATTATCCCCCGCGCGAGCCCGCGGCAAAGCGACGTGATGATCGTGGCGGGGACGCTGACCAACAAAATGGCGCCCGCGCTGCGGAAAGTTTACGACCAGATGCCAGAGCCGCGCTGGGTGATCTCGATGGGAAGCTGCGCCAATGGCGGCGGCTATTACCATTACTCCTATGCCATCGTGCGTGGTTGCGACCGGATCGTGCCGGTGGATATCTACGTGCCCGGCTGCCCGCCGACCGCTGAGGCGCTGGTCTACGGAATCATGCAGTTGCAGAAGAAAATCCGCCGCACGGGGACTATTCTCCGTGGCTGAGGATACACCACTGGAACGTTTGGGTGATGCGGTAGCGGGTTTACCAGGTGTGACCGGCACGTCGATCCAATTGGGCGAGCTGACCGCGCGCGCGAGCCGCGACGGACTGGTCGCGCTGATGACGATGCTGCGCGACGATCCCCGCTTCGCGTTCGAGCAAATGATGGATCTCGCCGGCGTCGATTGGCCAGAACGCGCGGACCGATTCGATGTCGTTTACAATCTGCTGTCCGTGTCGTTGAACCAGCGTCTGCGCGTGATCGTGACGACCGATGCTGAAACGCCGGTCGCGTCGATCCACGAGGTCTGGCCCGCCGCCACCTGGTGGGAACGCGAGGCCTGGGATCTCTATGGCATCATCTTCTCCGGGCAACCCGATTTGCGCCGTATCCTCACCGATTATGGGTTCGAAGGGCATCCGCTGCGGAAAGATTTTCCCCTGACGGGCTATATCGAAGTCCGTTACGATGAGGATCGAAAAGCCGTCGTCTACGAGCCTGTCAAACTGACCCAGGATTTCCGGAACTTCGACTTCCTGTCGCCGTGGGAGGCGATGACGACCCTGCCAGGCGACGAGAAAGTCCAGACTGAGCGGGCGAAAGGCTGACGTCATGGACGAGATCGCCACCCGTACCGTCGAGATCGACAGCCACTCGATCAATTTCGGCCCGCAGCACCCCGCCGCGCACGGCGTGCTGCGTCTGATCCTGGAACTGGACGGTGAGATCGTCGAGCGCGCCGATCCGCATATCGGATTGTTGCACCGCGGCACCGAAAAGCTGATCGAGCACAAGACCTACATGCAGGCCGTGCCGTATTTCGACCGGCTCGATTACGTGTCCCCGATGTGCGAGGAACACGCATTCGCGCTCGCGGTCGAGAAGCTGCTTGGCATCGCGCCGCCGGATCGCGGCCAATGGATCCGGGTGTTGTTCGCCGAGATAACACGGGTTTTGAATCATCTGCTGAATCTCACGACCTATGCGTTGGACGTTGGCGCCATCACGCCCGCGCTATGGGGGTTCGAGGAGCGCGAGAAACTCATGGAGTTCCATGAGGCCGCGTCGGGCGCGCGGTTGCATGCGAACTATTTCCGCCCAGGAGGGGTGTCGAAAGATTTGCCGGCGGGCTTGACGGACCGGATCGGCGAGTGGGCTGAGACTTTCCCAAAATTCATGGACGATCTGGAGACGCTTCTGACTGGTAATCGAATCTGGAAGCAACGCACCGTCGATATCGGCGTGTTCTCGGCCGAGCAGGCGTTGGCCTGGGGATTTTCCGGGCCCCCTTTGCGAGCGTCCGGTGTGCCGTGGGATTTGCGGCGGTCGCAGCCATACGACAAATACGCCGAGGTCGAGTTTAACATTCCCGTCGCGCGTAATGGCGACTGTTACGACCGGTATCTGGTCCGGCTCGCGGAAATCCGGGAGAGTCTGAAGATCATCAGGCAATGCCTCGCGAAAATGAAGCCGGGTCCGGTGAAGGTCGAAGACCGGAAGTTTTCGCCGCCCGGTAGAAGTGAAATGAAGCGTTCGATGGAGGCGCTGATCCATCACTTCAAGCTGTATACGGAAGGGTATCACGTGCCGGCGGGCTCGACCTATTCCGTGGTCGAAACGCCTAAGGGTGAGTTCGGCGTCTATCTCGTCGCCGACGGCACCAACAAACCTTACCGGTGCAAGATTCGCTCAACCGGGTTCGCCTTTTTGCAGGCGGTCGATGTCATGGCGAAACGGCACATGCTGGCCGATGTTTGCGCGATCATCGGATCGCTGGACATCGTGTTCGGCGAGATCGACAGGTAAGTCATGGCCGATTTCGAACAACCCGCGCATTTCGCTTTCGATGCCGACTCCGCGGCGGAGATTGACAGAGTCGTCGCCAAATACCCGCCGGGCCGCCAGGCCAGCGCGGTCATTCCGGCGCTGTATGTCGTGCAACGGCAGATGAAGCGCCAGACCGGCAGCGCCTGGGTGCCGCTGAAAGGAATGGACGCCGTGGGCGAGCGCCTCGGGATGCCGCCGATCCGGGTTTACGAGGTCGCGACATTTTATTTCATGTTCAACATGGCGCCGATTGGAAAGTATCATTTGCAACTGTGCACGACGACGCCTTGCTGGTTGCGGGGCTCGGACGATATTGTCGCCGCGTGCCGCGAGGCCACGGGCATCAAGGGCTGGAAGGAGACCAGCGCGGACGGGCTGTTCACCATGACCGAGGTCGAATGCGTCGGCGCCTGCGTCAACGCTCCGATCCTGCAGGTGGACGACGACTTTTATGAGGACATGGACCGGGAAAAGACTCTTTTGGTCATTGCCGCGTTGCGCGAGGGCAAACCGCCCGCAGTTGGCTCCATGATTGGACGGCAGCGATCCGCGCCCGAGGGCGGGCCCACGACGTTGTTGTTCGCGCCGGAGAACGGATGATGTTGGCGGATCAGGATCGCATCTTCACCAATCTATATGGCGTGCATGACCCGTTGCTTGCGGGTGCCCGTATGCGCGGTGACTGGGACAATACCAAAGCGATCCTGGAACGCGGGCGGGACGCGCTTGTCGATGAGGTCAAGGCCTCCGGACTGCGCGGCCGCGGCGGCGCGGGTTTTCCGACCGGGCTGAAATGGTCGTTCATGCCGAAGACTTCGGACCGGCCGTGCTATCTGGTGGTGAACGCCGACGAGTCCGAGCCCGGAACGTGCAAAGACCGCGATATCATCCGGCACGATCCTCACAAGCTCGTGGAAGGTTGTTTGGTCGCCGGGTTCGCCATGGGCGCCTGCGCGGCGTACATCTATATCCGCGGCGAGTTCTACAATGAACACCTTGTATTGCAGGCGGCGATCGACGAGGCCTACGAAGCCGGTCTGATCGGCAAGAATGCCTGCGGGTCCGGCTACGACTTCGATGTCATCCTGCATCGTGGCGCCGGGGCTTACATCTGCGGCGAGGAAACCGCGCTGATCGAAAGCCTGGAAGGTAAAAAGGGCATGCCGCGGCTGAAGCCGCCGTTCCCCGCCGGTGTCGGGTTATACGGCTGCCCCTCCACCGTGAACAATGTGGAAAGCATCGCGGTGGCACCGACCATCCTGCGCCGTGGCGCCGCGTGGTTCAGTGCGTTGGGTCGTCAGAACAATACGGGCCCGAAAGTGTTCTGTATCTCCGGCCACGTGAACAAGCCTTGCAATGTCGAGGAGGAACTCGGCATTCCCATGCGCGAGTTGATCGACAAATACGCGGGCGGCGTGCGCGGCGGCTGGGACAATCTGCTGGCGGTGATCCCCGGTGGCGCCTCAGTCCCGGTGATCCCGAAATCGGTATGCGACGACGTACTCATGGACTTCGACAGTCTCCGCAATGTCCGCAGCGGCCTGGGCACTGCCGCCGTGATCGTCATGGATAAGTCGACCGATCTGATCAAAGCCATCGCTCGGTTGTCGAAGTTCTACATGCACGAAAGCTGTGGTCAGTGTACACCGTGCCGAGAGGGCACGGGTTGGATGTACCGCGTCATGACCCGCATGGTCGAAGGCCGCGCCGAACTTGCCGAGATCGACACGCTGGAACAGGTCACGCGCCAAATCGAAGGTCATACCATTTGCGCGCTTGGTGACGCGGCCGCCTGGCCGATCCAAGGCCTGATCCGCCATTTCCGGCCGCTGATGGAAGAGCGGATCGCTTCCTATAAAGCGCGGTCCACCGTGCGGTTGGCGGCGGAGTAACCCATGCCCAAACTCACCATCGACGGGATTGAGGTCGAGGTTCCTCCCGGTTCCACCGTGCTACAGGCCGCCGAAGCCGCGGGCATTGAAATCCCGCGCTTCTGCTACCACGACCGCCTGTCCATCGCCGGCAATTGCCGCATGTGCCTGGTGGAGATCGAGAAGACCCCGCCGAAGCCGATCTCCTCCTGCACCTATCCCGCGGCCGAGGGCATGATCGTTCATACCGATACCCCAATGGTCCGCAACGGCCGCCGCGGCGTGATGGAATTCCTGCTCATCAACCACCCGCTGGATTGTCCGATTTGCGACCAGGGCGGCGAGTGCGATTTGCAGGATCAGGCCATGGGTTACGGCATGGACCATTCGCGCTATGCCGAGAACAAGCGCGCCGTGAAGGACAAGGAACTCGGCCCCCTGGTGAAAACCGTGATGACGCGGTGTATTCATTGCACCCGCTGCATTCGTTTCATCTCCGAGGTCGCGGGCGTGCCCGATCTCGGCGCCACCTCCCGCGGCGAACACATGGAAGTCGGCACTTACGTCGAGAAAGCGTTGAGCTCCGAGCTGTCAGCCAATATCATCGACCTATGCCCGGTGGGCGCGTTGACCTCGAAGCCGTACGCGTTCACCGCGCGTTCGTGGGAACTGACCAAGACCGACAGCGTAGACGTACTGGATGCGGTCGGTGCCAATATCCGCGTCGACACCCGTGGCCCCGAGGTGCTGCGGATACTCCCGCGTTTGAACGAAGATGTGAACGAGGAATGGCTAGGCGATAAGTCCCGCTTTTCGATCGATGGCCTGAAACGGCGCCGCCTCGACAAGCCATGGGTGCGCAAGGACGGTAAGCTTCAGGCCGCGACCTGGCAGCAGGCTTTCGATGCCATCGCGACGAAACTGCACGACACCAAAGGCGACCGGATTGGCGCCATCGCGGGCGATCTGTGCGACGCGGAAAGCATGCTCGCGTTGAAAGACCTGATGGCCGCGCTTGGGTCATTCAACCTCGACTGCCGCCAGGACGGTGCGAAACTGACCAACGCGCGGCGCGATCATTACACATTCAACACTCAGATCGCCGGGATTGAGGACGCGGACGCGATCCTCATCATCGGTTCCAACCCAAGACGCGAGGCGCCTGTCCTCAATGCCCGCATTCGAAAAGCATGGGCCAACAGCGGCGCGAAGATCGGTGTGATCGGTGCCGAAACGGATCTGACCTATCCGGTGACCCATCTCGGAACCGGAACGACGGCGTTGGGCGCTGGCGAAACATTCCTCAACGGCGCGAAGAAGCCGATGGTGATCGTCGGGCAGGGCGCGTTGAAGCACGAAAATCTGCTTGCCGCCGCCTGGGGCATCGCATCCCGCGCGGGCGCGCTGACCCCCGAATGGCATGGCTTTAACGTTCTGCACACGGCCGCGGCCCGCGTTGGCGCCCTCGACCTGGGTTTTCTCAGCGGCAAGACGGCCGGTGAAATGCTCAATGGCGGTGTGGATGTGCTGTATCTGCTTGGCGCCGATGAGTTCAATATCGCAAAGACCGGTCCGGCCACGTTTGTCATTTACCAGGGCCACCATGGCGATTCCGGTGCGGCGCGCGCGGATGTGATCCTTCCCGGCGCGGCCTACACGGAGAAATCCGGTACCTATGTCAACACCGAGGGCCGGGTCCAGCGCGGCTTCATGGCCACGCATCCTCCCGGCGAGGCGCGGGAGGACTGGAAAATCATCCGCGCCCTCAGCGCCCATACCGGCCACGCGCTGCCGTACGATACCATCGCGGCAGTGCGAGCCAGATTGGAACAGGTCAACCCGGTCTTCGCCAATGTCGGCTTTCTGCCACGCTTCGGCTGTTCCGACACAACAGCCCCGGCAGGCGATCCGGCGGCGGTGGCGAACGTGAACTTCACGCCCGTGATTGTGCATTACCACCAGACCGATACGATCAGCCGCGCCAGCCCGACCATGGCGGCCTGTGTCGCGGCGCTCGAACCAGCGCCCGCGATGGCGGCGGAATAACGGCGATGATCGAATCCGTGATCGACTTTCTGCTGAACGACCCGATCGGCATCGTCATTCTGACCGTGATCAAGGCGCTGGCGTTACTGGTGCCGCTGCTGATCGCCGTCGCTTACCTGACCTATGCCGAGCGCAAGGTGATGGCCGCGATTCAACTGCGAAAAGGTCCCAATGTGGTTGGCTGGTTCGGCCTGCTGCAACCCTTCGCCGATGCCATCAAGATGATGACCAAGGAAACGGTCATTCCCTCGGGCGCCAATCGCGTCCTGTTCGTCATGGCCCCCATGCTTACCTTCGTTCTCGCCATGCTCGCCTGGGCGGTCATTCCGATGAACGACGGATGGGCCATCGCCAATATCAACGTTGGAATCCTGTATCTGTTCGCGATCAGCTCGTTGGGCGTTTACGGCATCATCATCGCGGGCTGGTCGTCGAACTCGAAATACGCGTTCCTCGGCGCGATGCGCTCGGCGGCGCAGATGGTGAGTTACGAAGTGTCGATGGGGTTCGTCCTCGTCACCGTGTTGCTCTGCGCGGGCAGCCTCAATCTGACCGACATCGTGCGGGCGCAAACCAAAGTTTGGTTCTTCATCCCGCTGTTCCCGATGTTCGTCATCTTCTTCATCTCAGCGCTGGCGGAAACCAATCGCGCGCCGTTCGACCTTCCCGAGGGCGAGTCGGAAATCGTCGCGGGCTTCTTCGTCGAATACTCGTCCATGAGCTTCGGCCTGTTCTTCCTTGGCGAATATGCCAACATGATCCTCATGAGCGCGATGACCGCCATCCTGTTTCTGGGTGGCTGGCTGCCCCCGTTGAACATGGAACCCTTCACCTGGGTTCCCGGCCCGATCTGGTTGATCCTCAAAATCTGCGCGCTGTTGTTCACCTTCATCTGGGTGCGCGCGACCTTCCCCCGCTACCGTTACGATCAATTGATGCGGTTGGGCTGGAAAGTGTTCCTGCCGTTCTCCCTGGGTTGGCTGGTGCTGACCGCGGGCGTTCTGATGGCGCTCGGATGGCTGCCCAATGCGTGATCAATTGAAGCCGGAAGGAGCCTGATCGCATGGCATTCCTCGATCGCACCGCGCGCAGTCTGCTGCTGACCGAACTCGTGACCGGCATGAGCCTGACGCTGCGCTATTTCTTCCGGCGCAAGGCCACGATCAACTACCCTTACGAGAAGGGTCCGATCAGCCCGCGCTTCAAAGGCGAGCACGCGCTGCGCCGCTACCCCAACGGTGAAGAACGCTGCATCGCCTGCAAGCTATGCGAGGCGATCTGCCCAGCGCAGGCGATCACGATTGAGGCGGAACCTCGGGAGGATGGGTCGAGACGCACCACCCGCTACGACATCGACATGACCAAATGCATCTACTGCGGCCTGTGCGAGGAAGCCTGCCCAGTGGATGCGATCGTGGAAGGCCCGAACTTCGAGTTCGCGACGGAGACGCGGGAAGAGCTGCTCTATAACAAAGACAAGCTGCTGGCGAATGGCGACCGGTGGGAGCCGGAACTCGCGCGGCGGCTGGAACTGGACGCGCCCTACCGATGATCGTCGACTTCTTCTTTTACCTCTTTGCCGCGGTGTTGCTGATCTCGGCGGCATTGGTGGTCAGCGCGCGCAACCCGGTGCATTCGGTGTTGTTCCTGATCCTGGCTTTCTTCAACGCCGCGGCATTGTTCCTGATCGCGGGGGCGGAGTTCCTGGCGATGATCCTGGTCATCGTCTATGTCGGCGCCGTCGCGGTGCTGTTCCTGTTCGTTGTCATGATGCTCGACGTCGATTTTGAGCAGTTGCGCGGCGGGTTTCAACGTTACGCGGGCGTCGGCGCGATCGTCGGTGCCGGATTGCTGTTCGAGCTGGCGGTGGTTTTCGGCGGCTGGACCCTGGCGCCGAACGCGGAAAAACTTCGCCTGTCGCCGACGCCCGCGGATGTCACGAATACTGAGGCGTTGGGCCGCGTCCTTTACACCGACTATATCTTCTTGTTCCAGGCCGCCGGTATGGTGCTGCTGGTGGCGATGATCGGCGCGATCGTGCTCACGTTGCGCGACCGGAAGACGTCGAAGCATCAGAATATCGGGACGCAGACGCGACGGACGGTCGCCGAAACGTTGGAGATCGTCACAATCTCACTCGGCGCGGGCACCACGGAAAGCGGGGGCTTCCTCCGTCCGAAGGCACCCGAGCCGGAACCCCAGCCCGAGCATGAAGCAGCGGGAGGCCACCATTAGCGATTCCCCCCATACCGTCATGGCCCGGCATGACCGGTCCATCCGTCGCGGTACCGTATTGAACCAGATAACTCGATCGAGCCACGCCATGACGAGTCAGAAACTCGCATGACCGCTGTCAGCCTCAATCACTACCTCGTGGTCAGCGGCATCCTGCTGGTGATCGGCGTGTTCGGCATCTTCCTCAACCGGAAGAACGTCATCGTCATTCTGATGGCGATTGAGCTGATCCTGCTCGCGGTCAACCTGAACCTCGTTGCGTTCTCGGCGGTGTTGAACGATCTCACGGGCCAGGTGCTGGCGATGCTCGTGCTGACCGTCGCAGCGGCCGAGGCGGCGATCGGACTGGCCATCGTTGTCGTGTATTTCCGCAATCGCGGATCGATCCAGGTTGAAGACGTCAACCTGATGAAGGGCTGACATGGTTTACGCGATCGCCGTCTTCGCGCCGCTGGTTGGCGCCCTGATCTCCGGCCTGCTTGGCAAGGCGATCGGCGATCGCGCCGCCATGGGCGCTTCCGTACTGGGCATGCTGATCGCCGCCGCCTGCGGTCCCTACGCGTTCTTCGTGCTGGCACAAGGCGGCGAACCTGGAACGATCGATCTCGGCACGTGGATCGAGGCCGGCAAGTTCCATGTGTCATGGGCCTTGCGTTATGACACGCTGGCGGCGGCCATGGTCGCGATGGTGTCGTTCGTATCGATGCTGATCCATGTCTATTCCATCGGCTATATGTCGCACGATGCCACGCGCTGGCGGTTCTTCTCGTACCTGTCGCTGTTCAGCTTCGCGATGTTGATGCTGGTGACCGCCGACAACCTGGCACAGTTGTTCTTCGGCTGGGAAGGCGTCGGCCTCTGTTCGTACTTACTGATCGGTTACTGGTACGATCGCCCCTCCGCCTGCGCCGCCGCGATCAAGGCCTTCATCGTCAACCGCATCGCCGATCTGCCCTTCGCCGTCGGAGTCGCGCTGATCTTCATGACGTTCGGGTCGATCGAGTTTTCCTCCATCTTCGCTACCGTCACGAAACACGGTGCCGATACGTATCGTCTGTTCGGCCTGACGTTCCCGGCGCTTGAAGTCATCGGTTTCCTGCTGTTCATCGGCGCCATGGGCAAATCGGCCCAACTCTTTCTTCACGTCTGGCTGCCCGACGCGATGGAGGGCCCGACGCCGGTCTCCGCCCTCATTCACGCCGCGACGATGGTCACCGCCGGCGTGTTCCTGATGGCGCGGATGTCGCCACTGATGGAATACGCCCCGTACGCCGCGTCGTTCGTCACGATCGTTGGCGCCTCTACCGCGTTGTTCGCCGCGACCGTCGGCTGTTGCCAGAACGACATCAAACGGGTCATCGCCTATTCGACCTGTTCGCAGCTTGGCTACATGTTCGTGGCCGCGGGCGTCGGCGCTTACCAGGCCTCGATCTTCCACCTCATCACCCATGCGTTCTTCAAGGCCCTGCTGTTTCTGGGCGCGGGTTCGGTAATCCACGCGATGTCGGATGAGCAGGACATGCGCCGGATGGGTGGCCTCGCGAAACATATCCCGGTGACCTGCGCGGTGATGTGGATCGGCAACCTGGCGCTGGCCGGCATTCCACCGTTGGCCGGGTCGTATTCCAAGGACGCGATCATTTCCTCGGCGTTTTTGGCCCATAGCAATGTCGGCTCATATGCCTTCATCTGTACCGTTATGGCGGCGTTCCTGACGGCTTTCTATTCCTGGCGCCTGCTGTTCATGACGTTCCACGGCACATCGCGCGTCGACCATCGCACCATGGAACATGTGCATGAATCGCCCGCTGTCATGCTGATACCACTGCTGCTGCTGGCCACCGGCGCGGCCTTCGCCGGCATGCTTCTAAATGGCTGGTTCATTGGTCACGATCAGGTGCATTTCTGGCACGGATCGATCTTCAACAACCCCGCGAATGAGATCATGCGCCATATTGAGCACGCGCCGTTGGCCGTGGAACTCGCCCCTCTTATCGTCGGTGTCGCGGGCATCGCCCTGGCTTATGCGATGTATATCGCACGGCCCGATCTACCGAAGATCTTCGCCAAGGAACACCCGCGGATCTACTTCTTCCTCCTCAACAAGTGGTACTTCGATGAGCTGTACGACCGGATTTTCGTCCGTCCGCTGATCTGTATCGCGCGCTTTTCCTGGCGGATCGGGGACGCGACGATCATCGATGGCGTGCCGAACGGTCTCGCCGCGATCGCCGCCGGAGGGGCGCGGCAGGTGGTCAAGATCCAGACCGGCTCGCTCGCGGCGTACGCCTTCGTCATGCTGATCGGCGTCGTCGCGCTGGTCGGCGTCTTCATGTTGTTCCGGTGAGATGATGAACACCGCTGGCTTCCCGCTTCTGTCGCTGATCACCTGGCTGCCGCTGGTGGGATGCGTCGTGATCATGTGCGTGCGAGGCGATGAGGAAACCGTTGCCTCGAACGCCCGCTGGACCGCGCTCTGGACAACGCTGATCGTTCTGGCTCTGTCCCTGGTACTGTGGGTTAAATTCGACCCGCGAGAGGCCGGGTTCCAGTTCAACGAGTCCATCGCCTGGCTGCCGCATTATCGGATCGCTTATAAGATGGGCGTCGATGGCATTTCCGTGCTGTTCGTTCTGCTATCGACCGTTCTGACACCGATCTGTATTCTCGCGAGTTGGGAGACCATCCAGACCAAGGTTCGAGAATACATGATGTCGTTCCTGATCCTGGAAACGATGATGGCAGGCATGTTCTGCGCGACCGACTTCGTCGTGTTCTACATGTTCTTCGAAGCCGTGCTGATCCCGATGTATCTGATCATCGGCGTCTGGGGCGGACCGAGGCGCGTTTACGCCGCTGTCAAGTTCTTCCTGTTCACGCTGACCGGTTCGGTGTTGATGCTGCTGGCGCTGATCGCCATGTGGTTGCACGCCGGAACGACCGACATCTCGGTGCTGATGGAAACGCGCTTCCCGGTCTCCATGCAGACCTGGTTGTTCTTCGCGCTGTTCGCGTCCTTCGCCGTCAAGGTGCCGATGTGGCCCGTGCACACCTGGTTGCCCGACGCACACGTGGAGGCACCGACCGCCGGTTCCGTCATCCTGGCCGGCGTGCTGTTGAAGATGGGCGCCTACGGGTTCGTTCGCTTCTCGATCCCAATGCTACCGGACGCGGCGCAGGCCTATGCGCCGTTGATTTACACGCTATCCATCGTGGCCGTCATCTATACCTCGTTCGTCGCCCTGGCGCAGGAGGACATGAAGAAGCTGATCGCCTATTCCTCTGTCGCTCATATGGGTGTCGTGACGATCGGCTTGTTCACGTTCAACGAGCAGGGCATTCAAGGCGCGCTGTTCCAGATGTTGTCGCATGGGATCGTTTCGGGCGCGCTGTTCCTGATCGTCGGCGTTGTCTACGACCGTATCCACTCCCGCGAGATCGCCCATTACAGCGGCCTCGCCGACCGGATGCCGGCTTACGCGCTGGTGTTCATGGTGTTCACCATGGCCTCGGTCGGTCTGCCCGGCACGGCGGGATTCGTCGGCGAGTTCCTGGTCATCGTGGGCGCGCTTCAGGTCAATTTCTGGCTGGCCCTCCTCGGTGGCCTCGGCATGATCCTGGGTGCCGTCTACATGCTGTACCTTTACCGCCGCGTGATCTTCGGCACGATCACGCACGCGAACCTCAGACACATCCTCGATCTCAGTCCACGCGAATGGGCGGTGTTCGCGCCGCTGATCGTTCTGACATTGTGGATGGGAGTCTACCCGTCCAGCTTTACCACCTTCTTCGATGAGAGCGTCGCGGCGATGGTAAGACATCATCATGCCGCGATCGCATCGACGGTGAAGCTCGCCCAAGGGATGCCAGGGGTATTGAACTGATGAACTGGACCCTGGCCCTACCGGAAATCGTTCTCGCCTGTCTGGGCATGGCGATCCTGATCTTCGGCGTGCTGCGCAAGCAGGAGAGCACCCAACACGCGACCATGCTTACCATTGGCGCCTTTCTGATCGTTGGCTTTCTGATCGCCACAAGGCAGACCGGGTTCGCGTTTCACGGCCAGTTCGTCGCCGATGCGTTTGCGACATTCAACAAAGAACTGGTCCTTCTGGGCGGCTCGCTCGCGCTGATCCTGTCGTTGGACTGGAACCGTTCGCAGGGCATCGCGCGCTTCGAGTATCCGGTGCTGGTTCTGTTCGCCACCGTCGGGATGTTGGTGATGGTGTCAGCGTCGAACCTGATGACGCTGTATCTGGGATTGGAGCTTCAATCGCTCGCGCTATACGTTCTCGCCGCCTTCGCGCGTGACAATCTGCGATCGGCCGAGGCCGGGCTTAAGTACTTCGTGTTGAGCGGACTTGCCTCAGGCTTGCTGCTGTATGGCGTGTCGCTGGTCTACGGATTCTCCGGAACGATGGACTTTCAGGCGCTGCATGCCGCGCTGATGAAGCCCGCCGCCGCGCCCACGGGTCTGATCGTCGGGGTCGTCTTCGTGCTGGTAGGGCTGGCGTTCAAGGTCTCCGCCGTGCCGTTCCATATGTGGACGCCCGATGTTTACGAGGGCGCGCCAACGCCGGTGACCGTGTTCTTCGCGACGGCCCCCAAAGTCGCGGCGATGGCGTTGCTACTGCGCGTCATGGGTACCTCGTTCGCGGAGCTGGTACCCGCCTGGCAATTGCTGGTTGTTCTGATGTCGATTGGTTCCATGGTGTTGGGCGCGCTGGCCGCGATCGGCCAGACGAACATCAAGCGGCTGATGGCGTATTCCTCGATTGGGCACATGGGCTACGCGTTGATCGGCCTCGCGGTGGGGACGTCCGACGGTGTGCGCGGCGTGCTGGTTTACATGGTGGTCTACGTGCTGATGACGGCAGGGACCTTCGCCTGCATTCTGGCCATGAAGCGCGACGGCCGGCCGGTCGAACAGATTTCCGACCTTTCCGGACTGGGAACGAACGATCCGGGTCTGGCGTTGGCGTTGAGCGTGTTCATGTTCAGCCTGGCGGGCATACCGCTGATGGCGGGGTTTTTCGCCAAGCTTTACATCTTCCTCGCCGCCGTGAAATCCGGACTATGGACACTCGCCATCATCGGTGTGCTGGCCAGTGTGATTGGCGCGTTCTACTATATCCGCATCATCAAGGTGATGTATTTCGATCCGCCCGCGGCGGCGTTCGACCGGCGGCCGCCCGCGCTATCGTTCGTTGTCGCGGCGACCGGATTGTTCACCGCGTTCTTCTTCCTGTTTCCGGCGCCCGTGGTGGACGCGGCGGAATTGGCGTCGCGCGTTTTGTTCCGGTAAGGTATTAATATAAGAACGATATAGCAACGAACGGCCCGAACACGGCGCATAGGCGCAAAGCTAAAACCAAAAGTCAGGCTGCACCATTCCATTAATCGTCATCCCCGGGCTCGTCCCGGGGACCCGAAGCGGTACCATCCCCACGAACAGGTCGCACGAACCGCGGCTCGGTGCCGCGACCGGTCCACGGGACGAGCCCGTGGATGACGTTGAAAAGATGACGTTGAAAAGATGACGTTGAAAAGATGACGTTGAAAAGATGACGATGGAAAGGCGACGTTGAAAGGTCAGCGCATTCCACATTGAGTGGTTATCTCAGCGCGTATGCGGTCAAGCCGGGCCATGACGGAAAAGGGGAGGACGTCTGCCGCCCGACCGGCCTTAACCTGAGGTCTACGCGTGCCCCCATCAATCCTCATCAAGATCGGGCGCTGTCGCCTGATAGCGCGCCCGATGCAATGCGGCCGATCCATACATCGGTGCCAGCACCATCATCTTTCGCAGGAACAACCCGGGATCGGCGGCGTCCGTATAGCCGATGCCACCATGCAACTGGATACACCCTCGTGTCACGATGCTCGCCGCGTCCGACGCCCGCGCTTTTGCCCGCGACACTGCCGCCTTGCGCACGCGCGCGTCCTTCGACTCATCCATCGTCCGAGCCGCGGCGTTCACCGTCGCGGCGGTCAGCGCCAACTGAATCTTTAAATCCGCCGACCGATGCTGCAACGCCTGGAACGTTCCGATCTTGCGTCCAAATTGCTCACGCGTTTTCAGGTATTCAAGCGTGATCCCGAACACCCGGTCCATCGCGCCCAAAAGATACGCGCTGGTGGCCAGGGCCGCGACTTCCAAAGCCTCGCCCGCATCGCCCGCTACCGCCTCTGCCGGAGCGTTGTCGAACGTCACGGTCGCGAAATTGCCGCCATCCTGAGCCCCGGTCGATACCACATGCACGCCGGGCGCATTCCGCTCCGCCAGCGCTAACCCGCCAGGCACGGTAACCAAAAACGCGTCCGCTCCGATGCCCATCGAAACGAACATCTTGCGCCCACTCAACCGCCCGCCCGACAAAACACACGATCCCGTCACGTCGATACTGTGCGGCTTTTCTTGCCACGCGGGCAGAACGATCCGCTCTCCGCTCAACACGGATTCGAGATGATCCCCCGGCAACAGCATCGCCGCGAAGGCCGCCGGGATCAGGGGCTCCGGCAGCAGGCTCGCGCCGAGTTCTTCCGTCAGCGCGCAGAATTCCTGGACACCCAATCCGGACCCGCCATGCGCTTCGGAAACAAGCAGTCCTGGCCAGCCCATTTCGCACATCTGCCGCCAGACGCCCTTATCGAAACCAGGCTCGGTAAAGCGCAACGCGCGGATGCGCCGGAAATCGCCCGTGCGGGGCGCGATCCCCGCGGCGCTCTCACGAATCATACGCAGGCTTTCGCTCGCGGCGCTCATGCGTTTCCTCCTTGCTGCGCCCAATCGTCGCGCGAGGCTCCGTCCCGGTCAAGGCAACGCCAACGGATTTGCATCATTGGCATGGGGCTCATAACTTGCGGGATCATGTCACCGCGTCTCCTGTTCGCCACTGCCGCTGTTCTGCTGAGCCTCGCCGGTCCGGCCCATGCGGACGCGATCGACGGGCATTGGTGCGACAACGAGAAGCGCCATCTGGAGATCAACGGGCCAGCCATCGTAACGCCATCGGGCGCCAGCCTGAAAGGCGATTACAACCGGCATGGCTTTACCTATCTCGAACCCAATGGCGGCAAAACCATCGTGATGGTGCTGTTGAGCGAGGTGAGCATGCGCCTGAAGGCCGGCGAGGGGCCCGACGAGATGTGGCACCGCTGCGCCGCGCCAACGAGCTGACACAAAGGCGGGAAACGGATGAACGACAGCGTCGACTTTTCGAAACCCGCTTTGACCGGATGGGAGCCGGAGCTGCGGGAACTCCGGCACCGCCAGGCGCTCGCAAGGGAAATGGGCGGCAAGGAACGGGTGGACCGGCAGCACAAAGGCGGCCGCCTGACGGTGCGGGAGCGGATCGACCATCTACTGGATCCCGGCACGTTCCAGGAGATCGGCAGCATCGCCGGCAAGGCGACTTATGACGCTCACGGCAACATCGTCGATTTCATGCCCGGCAACTGTGTGTTCGGCCGCGGCATGGTTGATGGGCGGCCCGTTGTCGTCGCGGGGGACGACTTCACGCTGAGAGGCGGCTCGGCCGATGCCTCCATCAAGGGCAAGCCGAAAATGTCGGAGCAGCTCGCCGCGCGCTTCCGCATGCCGATCATCCGCCTGATCGAGGGCTCCGGCGGCGGCGGCTCGGTGAAAACGATTGAAACCACCGGCCGCGCCAATCTGCCCGGCGGCCTGGGCGAGACGACCGCCTTCGACATCGTCGCCAACAATATGGCGGAGGTGCCGGTCGTCGGCCTTGGCCTTGGCTCGGTCGCCGGATTGGGCGCCGCGCGCCTGGTCGCCGCGCATTATTCGATCATGGTCAAGGAAATTGCCGCCGTCTTCGTCGCGGGTCCCCCGGTCGTGGAACGTCTGGGCGAGCCCCGTACCAAGCAGGAACTCGGCGGTTGGGCGATCCAGGTCGGCTGCGGCGCCGTCGATGAGGCCGTCGATTCTGAGGAAGACGCGTTCGAGATGGCGCGGCGCTTCCTGTCCTATTTGCCCGGTTCGATCCACGACGTGCCGCCGCGCGCCAAGGGCTGGGACGACCCGAACCGGAGCGACGAGGCGCTGATATCGGTTATCCCGCGGGTCAAGAAGCAGGCCTATCTGATGCGGCGGATCATTGGTTCGGTCTTCGACAAAGACAGTTTCTTCGAAATGGGACGGATGTTCGGCCGCTCGATCATCACCGGATTCGCTCGTTTGGATGGCTGGCCGGTCGCGGTGATGGCGGGCGACCCGCTGTTCGAGGGCGGCGCCTGGAACGCCGACGCCTGCAACAAGATCATCCGCTTCGTGGACATGGCGCAGACGTTCCATCTGCCCATCGTGCATCTCGTGGACTGCCCAGGATTCCAGGTGGGGCTGCGGGCGGAAAGCAGCGCGGTGATCCGGTGGGGCGTGCGGGCCTTGGCGGCGATCAACCAAACGACGGTGCCCTGGTGCTCGATCGTTGTCCGCAATTGCTACGGCGTCGGCGGGTTGGGTCATCAGCCGGTCGGCCGTTTGTGCCTGCGTTACGCCTGGCCCTCGGCCAGTTGGGGATCGCTGCCGTTGGAAGGGGGAATCGAGGCCGCCTATCGCGCGGAGATCGATGCCGCCGACGACCCTCAGGCGAAGCTGGAAGAAATCGAGGAGCGGTTGAATCGCCTGCGCTCGCCCTTCCGCACCGCCGAGTCGTTCTGGATCGACGAGGTGATCGATCCCCGCGACACGCGACGCCTGCTGTGCGATTTCGCCAATCTGGCCGCGCCTTTACGTGAACCTGGGCCGTCCCGGTTTGGCATGCGCCCATGAAGTGGGAGCGCCCGGGACAGCCCGCAAGGGCACGACCGCCGCGATTGCGGGAATGGCAGCTAGACGCTAAGGTGCATTGACGAAATGCGACGGGGCCCCCAGAAGCCCCCGCGCGCACGATTGGGGCACTGATCGCCACCCGATCGGGATGGAGGAACCCAGGTTGCAGCCGACCAATATTCAGGATCCCGACTATTTCCATAAGGTCGTGGATTGCCAATGGGCATGCCCGGCGCATACCCCTGTCCCGGAGTATATCAGGCTGATCGCGGACGGACGGTATGCCGACGCCTTCATGATCAATTGGAAGTCCAACGTCTTCCCCGGCGTACTGGGCCGGACCTGCGACCGCCCGTGCGAGCCCGCGTGCCGCCGCGGCCGGGTCGAGGATGAGCCCGTCGCGATTTGCCGCCTGAAGCGGGTTGCCGCCGATTACAAGGGCGACGTCAGCGACCGCATGCCGCCTCGCCCCACGTCGAAGAATGGCAGGAAGATCGCTTTGGTGGGCGCTGGGCCCGCGTCTTTGACGGTCGCGCGCGATCTGGCGCCTTTGGGTTATCACCTGGTCATCTATGATGGCGATACGCGGGCCGGCGGGATGATCCGCAGCCAGATTCCCAAGTTTCGGCTACCCGAGGAAGTGATCGACGAGGAAGTTGGTTACATCACCGATCTCGGTCCCGAGATGCGGTTGGGTCAGCATGTGGGAAGCCTGAAGGGTCTGTTGGACGAGGACTACGACGCGATCTTCGTTGGCACCGGCGCGCCGCGCGGGCGCGATCTGGAAATTCCTGGCCGTCAGGAAGCCGCCGCGAATATCCATATCGGGATCGACTGGCTGTCCTCGGTATCGTTCGGCCACATCGACAAAATCGGCCGCCGGGTGATCGTACTGGGCGGCGGCAATACCGCGATGGATTGCTGCCGGTCCTCCCGCCGCCTGGGTGGCGACGACGTGAAAGTGATCGTTCGTTCCGGGTTCGAGGAAATGAAGGCCTCGCCGTGGGAAAAGCAGGACGCGATGCACGAGGACATTCCGATCCTGAACTTCCTGGTGCCGAAAGAATTCAAGCACAAGGATGGTAAACTGTTTGGCATGACATTTGAAAAAGTCGTTGCCGAATACGATGCGCGCGGCCGGCGCCGTCTGGTGCCCGCGGGGGAGCCGGACCAGTTCTTCGAATGCGACGACGTTCTCGTGGCCATCGGTCAGGAGAATTCGTTTCCGTGGATCGAACGGGATATCGGGCTCGACTTCAACGAATGGGATATGCCGGTCGTTGACGAGGTGACGTTCCGGTCAACCAACCCCAGAGTGTTTTTCGGCGGTGACTCTGCATTCGGACCGAAGAACATTATCTGGGCTGTCGCGCATGGCCATCAGGCCGCGATCTCGATCCACAAGCAGTGCATGGGCGAGGACATCGCCGAACGTCCAGCACCCGGCGTGAACATCACATCGACGAAAATGGGCATCCACGAGTGGAGTTACGACAACGATATCTCCCTCGATCTACGCTTCAAGGTGCCGCATCGCGACAAGGCGATTTCGCTGAAGGACATCAAGTCCGAGGTGGAGTTGGGGTTCGACGACAAACTGGCGTTCGCCGAAGCGCAGCGTTGCCTGAATTGCGACGTGCAGACGATCTTCACCGACAAGCTCTGCATCGAATGCGACGCCTGTGTCGATATATGCCCAGTGGATTGCATCAGCTTCGTGGAAAATGGCGAGGAAGCCGATCTGCGCACGCGGTTGCAGGCTCCGGCGCATCGTCTGACCCAGGATTTGTATATCTCGGGTGAACTGAAGACGGGCCGCATCATGGCGAAAGACGAAGACGTCTGCCTGCATTGCGGATTATGCGCCGAGCGGTGTCCGACCGGGGCATGGGATATGGAACGTTTCCTGATCGACGTGGCACAAGCGGAGCACGCATGCTACAGCAAGTAGACCGTGTTGAAGGCCTCCAGCGGGTCAACGATTTCGTCGTCAAGTTCGCCAATGTGAACGGGTCGGGTTCGGCCAGCGCGAACGCGCTGTTCGCCAAGGCCGTATTGCGGATGGGCGTCGCGTCGACACCGCGCAATATTTTCCCCAGTAATATCCAGGGCCTCCCGACGTGGTACGAAGTCCGCGTCTCGGAGGCCGGTCATTTGGGCGCGCGCGGCGGCGGGATCGACCTGATGGCCGCGATGAACCCGCAGACCTGGGATGACGATGTAAAGTCCATCGTTCCGGGCGGGTATCTGTTTTACGACAGCACCAAACCGATGCCGCGGTCCAAGTTCCGCGAGGACATCGTCGTGCTCGGCGTGCCGCTGACGGAGATGACCAACAAGGCATACAGCGATCCCCGCCAGCGTCAGTTGTTCAAGAACATCGTCGGTTTGGGTGCCTTGGCGACCCTGCTGGACATGGATGTGCCCTCGATCGAGGGGCTGCTGTCGGAGCAATTCAAAGGCCGTCAGAAACTGATCGACGCCAACTTCCAGGCGTTGCACATGGGCATCGACTGGGTGAAGGCCAACATGACGCACCCGATCGGATTGCGCATGTGCAAGGCCGATACGGTTGGCGATCGCATTTTCATCGATGGCAACTCGGCCGCCGGTCTTGGCGCCGTTTATGGTGGCGCGACGGTCTGTGCCTGGTATCCGATCACGCCGTCCACCTCGCTGGTGGAAGCGTTCACGCGTTATGCCACGCGCATGCGGTTCGATAAGGCAAGCGGAAAAAGCAAGGTCGCGATCGTGCAGGCTGAGGACGAGTTGGCCTCGATCGGCATGGTGATCGGCGCCGCCTGGAATGGATCGCGCGCGTTCACCGCGACCTCGGGGCCGGGCATTTCGCTGATGCAGGAATTCATCGGCCTCGCGTATTTCGCGGAAATTCCCGCCGTGATCATGGATGTGCAACGTTCCGGTCCCTCGACCGGCATGCCGACGCGCACTCAGCAAACCGATATCACCGCCTGCGCTTATGCCAGTCATGGCGACACGAAACACGTGCTGCTGATCCCCGACGATCCGCACGAGTGCTTCGAATTCAGCGCGCTGTCGTTCGATCTTGCCGACCGGCTGCAAACGCCGGTGTTCGTGATGCTCGATCTTGAGATCGGCATGAACGAACGGCTGTGCAAACCTTTCACCTGGGACGACAACCGCAAGCTGGATCGCGGTAAGGTCATGACGAAGGCAGATCTGGATGCGGGCAAAGTCTTTGGCCGGTATCTGGATGTCGATGACGACGGCATCACCTACCGCACCTATCCCGGCACGCATCCGACCAAGGGCGCGTTCTTCACGCGCGGCACGTCGAAAGACCGGATGGCGAGGTATTCGGAAGAAGGCTCGGATTATCAGGAGAACATGGACCGGCTGCTGAAGAAACACCGGACCGCCGCGACCATGGTGCCAGCGGCTATTTTGCAAAAGGCCAAAGCGCCCACGAAACTCGGCGCGATTTACTACGGATCGACCAGTGCCCCGATGACCGAGGCCGACGAAATCCTCAATCGGGAACAAGGCGTCGAGCTCGATCTGCTGCGGGTTCGCGCCTTCCCGTTTGGCGCCGAGGTCGCAAACTTCATCGCGGCGCACGATCAGGTTTTCGTGGTCGAGCAAAACCGCGACGGACAGTTGCGGTCGATGCTGATCAACGAGCTTGAGATCGACCCAAAGAAGTTGACGAAAATTCTGCACTACGACGGCACGCCGATCACGGCGAACTTCATTTCCAAGGCGATCGGCGCCAGGCTTGAAGCCGACAAAATCGTTCCGCTGCGCAAGGTTGGATCATGACATACCTCGCCAAACCGAAACTCCACCATCCCGACCTTCATAAGAACGCTCTGGGCTTTACCCGGCGCGATTATGAAGGGCCCGTCTCGACCTTGTGTGCTGGTTGCGGGCACGATTCGATCAGCGCGGCGATCGTGCGCGCGTGTTTCGAACTCGATCTGCCACCGCATCGGATCGCCAAATTGTCGGGCATTGGGTGTTCCTCCAAGACACCGACGTATTTTCTGGGCGCCTCGCACGGGTTTAATTCGGTGCATGGACGCATGCCGTCGGTATTGACGGGTGCCAATCTCGCGAACCGGGACCTGATTTATCTGGGTGTGTCTGGCGACGGCGACAGCGCCTCGATCGGGATTGGGCAGTTCGCGCACGCCATGCGGCGCGGCGTCAACATGGTCTATATCGTTGAGAATAACGGTGTGTACGGCCTGACCAAGGGGCAGTTCTCCGCCACCTCCGACAAGGGCGCGAAGTCGAAACGCGGGATCGAGAACAGCGATGAGGCGATCGATCTTGTTGGCATGGCGTTGCAATTGGGGGCGACCTTCGTCGCGCGTAGCTTCTCCGGCGATAAGGGGCAGTTGGTGCCGTTGATCGAGGCGGCGTTGAAGCACCAGGGCGCGGCGTTCATCGACTGTATCTCGCCGTGCGTGGCATTCAACAATCACGAGGGCTCCACGAAAAGTTTTGACTTTGTGCGGGAGCATAACGAAGCGCTGAACGTGCTGGACGTGATTACCGGACGGCCCGAAATCGTGATCGATTACGCGCCGGGCACGGTGGAAATGGTGACCCAACACGATGGCTCGGTTTTGCGGCTTCGCAAGCTGTCACCTGGGTACGACGTGCATGACCGGATTGGCGCGCTGAGCTACATGCAGGAGCGCCAGGCGGCCGGTGAAATGGTGACCGGGCTTTTGTACGTTGATCCAAACCCTCGCGATTTGCACGCGCATCTGAAGACGGTCGATGTGCCATTGAACGAGCTGGATGATGCGGCGCTGATCCCGGGCGCCAAGGCGCTGGACGCGATTAACGCGAGCCTGCGGTAACGCTTTCAGGGTGGGGATGGCGCCCAGGCCTTTTGGACAGCGCGGGTGGTCGACGCCAGCAGTTCTGATTATTGCCGCCTGCCTGTCCCCCCATCGTCATCCTCCGGCTTGACCGGAGGACCAGAAGCGGCACCACGCATCCCGCTTCGTCCGGCCCATATGCGGATTTGTGCCGCGACGGGTCGTCCGGTCGAGCCGGACGATGACGACGGGGGAGGCGCCGTCGCTAAAATCGGAACTGCTGGGTTGACCGGCGGTAGCATGTTTTTCCCGGGACGACCGTATCTGGAGGTCTGATCTCCTGTCGTTTGGATGTGCCTTCAGGACGTCCGAATGAGGCAGGATTCCGGACCACGCAATCGGTGGATAAAGCTTCTGCCAAATGACGCCGCCGTGGAAGAACTACCACGTCCGGTTTCGTCTTGTAGGATAAAAAACTAATTCAGGCGCCGTGCCTTGCGGTTTTTAGAAAAATCTCCTCTTAGAGTGCTGTGTTCCGTCATTCCCGGAAGGTTCAGAGCCGCTCCATGCTTCCACCCAACCTTATCCCGCCGCCGTTCGACGCGGGCTCCGTGTGGCTGGTCGGCGCCGGTCCGGGCGATCCTGGCCTGTTGACGCTGCACGCGTTGCACGCGCTGACCCAGGCTGGCGTCATTCTCCACGATGCCCTGGTTTCGGAGGAAATTCTTTCCCTCGCACCCCAGGCGCGACTGGAACCGGTGGGGAAGCGGGGAGGTGGGGTCCGGACGCCGCAGTTGCGGATCAACCAGCGCCTGATCGCTCTGGCGAGGACCGGGCTTCGGGTGGTCCGGCTGAAGGGCGGCGATCCCCTGATTTTCGGGCGGGGCGGGGAAGAGGCGTTGGCACTCGCCGCCGCCGGCATTCCGTTCCGCATTGTTCCCGGCGTCAGCGCGGGTATTGGTGGCACCGCCGCGGCCGGTATTCCCCTGACCCATCGTGGCATCGCGCGAAGCGTCACGTTCGCGACAGGCCATGACTCGTCGGGTGGGCTCACAGACCTCGACTGGTCCGCGATGGGCGACGTGGTGGTACTTTATATGGCGGGCCGCCAGCTTGGCGCCATCGCGGCGCGATTGCTGGCAGCCGGCCGCGACCCGGCGGAGGGCGTCGCGCTGATCAAGGATGCGACCCGACCAGTACAGACGGTGCGCGTGATGACGCTGGCGGAGGCGGTGAATGCGCCGGTTTCCGGGTCGCCCACTCTCATCGTCATCGGGCCGGTCGTCGCGCTACGCGATCGTCTGGCCGCGTGGCAGCAGACCGCGCCGATGACCTTGCTTGACGACCCGCAACCCGCCCGTGCGTTGGGCTGAGGAATTGCCGATGGCTCTCTCCGTATTGCTTCCCGCCGGCGCGCCCTTTGGGCCTGACCAGATTTCGGCGCTGAACAGTGTGTTTTCCACCTCGACCGCTGAGCAGCGAGCATGGCTGTCCGGGTTCCTGGCGGGTGTGCAGACAGCCAACGGTCCGCAACAGGCGGTTCCCGCCGCGCCGCCGAAAGCGCGGGTGCCGTTGACGATCCTGTTCGGGACTGAGTCCGGCAACGCGGAGGCGCTGGCGCAACGGGCCCGCAGAGCCGCGGGGAAGTTGGGCTTCGCCGTGAAAATGGTCGACATGGCCGAAACGACCCCGGCGAAAATGGCTGAGATTCCGAATCTGCTGTTGATCGCCAGCACCTGGGGCGAGGGCGATCCGCCGCAACGCGCCGTCGATTTTTATGAAGCTTTGCTGGACGATAACGCGCCGCGCTTCGAGAAAACCAGGTTCGCCGTGCTCGCGTTGGGCGACCGCGCCTACGCGCAATATTGCGAGATCGGCCGGCGCATGGACGAGCGCCTGGCCGCGTTGGGTGCCACGCGTATCGTGGACCGGATCGAATGCGATCTGGATTTTGAGGCGCCGGCTGGTTCCTGGATCGACACGACGCTGGACCGGATCGGCAAGGAATCGATCGAGACGGTCATGGCGGCCGAGGATACCTCGGTCATTCATGTCGATTTCGCCCGGGGTGGTGGGGAGGCCTGGACTCGCGCGCAGCCGTTCGCGGCTGAGATTACCGAGCATGTGCGCCTGACCGGCAGCCGGTCGCTGTCGGACACACGGCATATCGAGCTGTCACTGGAAGGCAGTGGCCTTTTGTATGAACCTGGCGACGCATTGGGGATCGTGGCACGTAACGATCCTGCTTTGGTGGACGCGGTGTTGAAGGCCGCGGGCCTCAATGGCGAGACGGCGTTGCGTGATGCGTTGCGTGACCGGTTCGACATCACGACGCTGACCGCGAAACAAATTACCGATCATGCCGCGCTGACCGGCACCACGGCGCCGGGTGCTGGATGGGCCATGGGCCGGCAGGTCATCGATCTTCTGGAAGCAGCACCTCACAAGTTCTCGCCGCAACAGTTGACCACGCTGCTGCGGCCTTTGCCACCGCGGTATTACTCGATCGCGTCGAGCCGCAAGTCGGCCGGTGAGGAAGCCCATCTCCTGGTCGCCGCCGTGCGTTACGAGACGCATGGGAGGCAGCGCATGGGCGTTGCCTCGATCGACATGAACGAGCGGCGGAAAACCGGCGACAGGCTGGAGGTTTTCCTGCGGCCGAACCCGCATTTCCGGCTGCCCGCCGATCCGTCGCGGCCGGTGGTCATGATCGGGCCGGGCACTGGCGTCGCGCCGTTCCGCGGGTTCATGCAGGAGCGCGAGGCAACCGGTGCCAAGGGTAAGAACTGGCTGGTGTTCGGCCACCGTAACTTCATGCACGACTTCCTGTACCAGTTGGAATGGCAGGACTGGATCAAGGAAGGTCTGCTGACGCGTCTGGACGTCGCGTTCTCCCGCGATCAACCGGAAAAACGTTACGTGCAACACGCGCTTTGGGATGCGCGCGAGGAGCTGCTCGGTTGGGTCAAGGACGGCGCGGCGATTTATGTTTGCGGCGACATGGCGGCCATGGCGAAGGATGTGAACGACATGCTGGTCCGTATCCTGAGCAAGGAGCAGCTGGATCAACTGCGTCGCGACGGCCGCTACTTGCGTGACGTTTACTGAGGTTTTCGAAATGAATGAAATCCGTCCCCTGTCGGCGAATGAGCGCATCAAAAGCGCCAGCAACTTTCTGCGTGGCACGATCGCGGAGGGGCTGACGATTCCGGAAACCGGCGCCATCGCCGACGACGATCAGCAGTTGACGAAATTCCACGGGATATATTTGCAGGACGATCGCGATTTGCGCGCCGAGCGCGGCCGTCAGCGCATGGAGAAAGCCTTCATCTTCATGGCGCGGATGCGGGTGCCGAGTGGCGTGCTGACGCCGGCGCAATATCTCGCCGCCGATAAGATGGCGCGTGAACGCGGCAATGCCACGCTGCGGTTTACCACGCGGCAGACCATCCAGTTTCACGGTATCGTCAAGAGTAACCTGCGGCCGCTGATTCAGGGTTTGCACGCCGAGATGCTCGATACGATCGCGGCGTGTGGCGACGTCAACCGCAACGTTTGTGCCGCGGTCGTGCCGTGGCTGCGGACGGGGCACGCAGCGGTGACGAAGCTCGCCGAGGACATTGCCAATCACTTGTTGCCGAAAAGCCGGGCGTGGCACGAAATCTGGATCGGCGAGGAACGCGTCGCCGGCGGTGTCGAGGAAGACGAACCGATCTATGGCCGTACCTATATGCCGCGTAAGTTCAAGATCGGCGTCGCGCTGCCGCCGCACAACGACGTCGATGCGTTCGCGCAGGATCTGAGCTTTGTCGCGATCGAGAAGCGAGGCAAGATCGTTGGTTACGATGTGATCGCCGGCGGCGGCATGGGCATGACTCATGGCGAGCCGGAGACTTACCCTCGCGCGGGCAGTGTCATTGGGTTCTGCAAGCCGGAGCACGCGGTTGAGGTCGCGGAAAAAGTCGTGACCATGCAGCGCGATCATGGCGACCGGTCCAATCGTAAGCAGGCGCGGTTGAAGTACACGATCGACCGGATGGGGCTCGACGCGTTCATCGCGGGGGTGAACGAGCGGCTGTCGGTGAAACTGGAGAAAGCGAAAGGCTTCACATTCGCCTCGACCGGAGATCGTCTGGGGTGGGCGCAGGACGATACGGGTCTGCATCATATCACGCTGTTCGTCGAGAATGGCCGGATCGGCGGGAAAGCGGGCGACGGGTTGCGGGAGATCGCGGCGCTGAATGTTGGCCGCTTCATCATCACCGCGAACCAGAACCTGGCACTCGCGGATATACCGGCGAAGCAAAAAAGTAAGATCGCGGCGCTGTTGAAGGAATATGGGCTGGACGGTAAGCCCAAGGGATTGCGTCGCAACGCGGTGGCTTGTGTCGCGTTGCCGACATGTGGGCTCGCGCTGGCGGAAAGTGAGCGATATTTGCCATCGCTGGTGACGAAGCTGGAAGCCGAACTCGACGCGGTTGGGTTGGCGGAGGATGAGATCACCATCCGCATGACCGGTTGTCCGAACGGTTGCGCGCGTCCTTACATGGCCGAGATTGGCCTCGTCGGGCGTTCTCCCGGGCTTTACAATCTTTATTTGGGTGGCGCGCATGACGGCACGCGGCTATCGAAGCTGCATGCCATCGATGTCGATGACGAGGCGATCGTCGCGGCACTGAAACCTTTGTTCGGGGCGTACGCGACGGATCGGAAGAAGAACGAATCCTTCGGCGATTTTGTCATCCGCGCGGGCATTGTTGCCCGGACCGTTGCCGGACTCGATTTCCACGAAAATCTGGCGCCCGCGCTGACCTTCTGGCCGGAAATATAGCGGGTGACACGCGCGCCTCACGGCTGAAATGACGGCGTATTCCCTGGACGCACACTGAGGAGCCTACCATGCGAACTTTCTCCGCGCGGACATTTGCCGCGGTTGGTCCTGCCACCGACGGCGCCTGGTTTCCGGGCCTGCCGCATGCCGTTGCGGCGGTGTTGACATGGCCGGTGTTCGGAGGCGCGTCCTGCATCGCGGGGTTGTTGATGGCGAGTCTTGTCAGCTTCGTGGTCTGGCTGCCGTTGACGGCGCTGTCCCTGAACAACGGGGAGGCTCTGGCGGCCCGCGACGCGGCGCCCATCCTGACGCCGAACGCGAAGCGCTCGTTGTTTGTGTTGTGGACGGCGGCGGCCTGGCTCGCGGCGGCCGTCGCGCGTTAGGCTCTGGCGCTGGTTCGCCGCCGGGAATTGCCGCCCCTTACCCTGCCTGGAGAGGTGTGAGACGATCCCCGCAAAACCCCGGAGATCACGAGCGATGAAACGCCGCACCTTGCTTCAGGCCGCCGCCGCCACAGCGGTGCCGACGGCCTTCGCGATCGCGCAAACCGACCGGTCGAAGACGCTGAACTTCGTGCCGCAGGCCAATTTGACGCTGCTGGACCCGATTTTCACGACCGCGCTTGTCACCGTCAATCACGGTTGGGCGGTTTACGACACGCTGTTTGGCGCCAACGTCAAACTGGAGGTGAAGCCGCAGATGGCGGACGGCTTTACCGTGTCGGACGATGGCCGCACCTATGACCTTAAGCTCCGCGAGGGACTGAAGTTTCACAACAATGAACCGGTGCGAGCCCAGGATTGCGCGCCGAGTTTGGTTCGGTGGGCGGCAAGGGACACGATTGGGCAGACGGTGTGGAAATTCGTCGAGAACTGTTCGGCGGCGGACGATCGCACCATCCGGATTAAACTGACCCAGAAGCTCCCGATCATTATCGACGCCATCGCCAAAGGTGGCGCTTCGATCCCGTTCATCATGCCCGAGCACCTCGCGAAGACGGATCCGTTCAAGCAGGTCACCGACACCACCGGTTCGGGTCCGTTCCGCTTCGTCAAAGAGGAGTTCGTGCCGGGATCGACGGTCGTTTATGTGAAGAACAAGGACTACGTGCCTCGGCAGGAGGCGGCCGAGTGGACCGCTGGCGGTAAGATCGCGCATATGGAGCGGATTGTTTGGACGATCATTCCGGACTCGGCCACGGCGTCCGCGGCGCTCCAGGCGGGGGAGATCGATTGGTACGAGCAGGTGCAGGCCGACCTCGTACCGCTGTTGCGCAAAAATCCGGACATTCGGATCGGTAGCGCGAACCCCACCGGATTTAATGGCGTCCTGCGCTTTAATCATCTGCACCCGCCGTTTAACAACGTCGCGGTGCGGCGCGCGGTGATGATGGCGGTGAACCAGGCGGACTATATGAACGCGATCACCGGCGCCGACACGGGCGCGTTCCGGCTGTGCAAGGCGGTGATGCCGTGCGGCACCCCTTACGGCCGCGAGATCGGGGCCGCGGCGATGCCAGGAGATCTGGACAAGGCTCGGGCGGCGTTGAAGGCGTCGGGTTACAACGGCGAGAAAGTGGTCATCATCAACCCGACCGATTTCGTGACGATCGGGCCGATGGGAGATGTGACCTACGATCTGCTGAAGAAAATGGGGATGAATTTAGAGATCATTCAGACCGATTGGGGCACCGTGACGCAACGCCGCGCCATGAAAGATCCCGGCGGCTGGAATATCCTCCACACCTGGGCTCCCTCGAACGTGGTCGCCGACCCGGTGCAGCAGTTTTTTGCTCGCGGTCTGGGCGCGACCGGGTGGTTCGGGTGGTATGAGGATGCGGAGACCGAGAAACATACGCGCGACTGGCTGCTGGGCCAGACCCCGGCGGAGCAGCACGCGGCGGCCGATGCGTTCCAGCGGCGGGCGTTCGAGAACGCGCCGTATGTGCCACTCGGGCAGTTCCAGATCAGGACGGCGATGCGGAAGAACCTGGTGGGTCAGATTGAGGCTTCGGGGGCATATATGTGGAATATTAAGCGGGTTTGATTACTACCCTGGATTGAGAACCTTTCAATCCAGGGCTTACACTTCGAATATTTATCATTTCCTAGTGGATAAAATCAAACCAAAGAGTCTCGCCGATTTGGCGGATTTCCGCCATGGTGGTGGGGTTGCGGCGGGTACCAATCGTCAGATTCTATCCACTAGGATAATTGACAAGATGTTTCCACGTAAGGAAGTCAATTTCTTGTTCTTATCGGTCATGTTTCGATAACGCACGATTTAACGAACATCACCCTCCGACGATGTCGAAAGCGAGGAGGACGATCGTTCTAGACCAATAACTTTCAGTAAGTGTCCGGTCATAGCCCGCGAATTGTTTGCACCGGCCATAACCATGACTGCTTTAATATTTCCCTTCTTATCTGGTTTAAGCATTAGCAGACCAAGATCCGCCCAGGTCTTGTTGAGTTCGACCTGTCCCGCTTCATCGATCTTGGTTCGGGACCAGTCAATTCCTCCTATCTTTCGAATCGCAGATGCCTTCTCGATCGAACTCCACTGTGCTGCTCCACCAAAAAAGAGCTCGTGAGCTACTAGTGCCAACGCAGTTATCCCTGGCGCGCCCGTTGCCATGTTGTCCTTGACCTTGAACGCCTCGGGTCCCATGCTTGAGGTGAGGACTGACCAAAAGTAGGTCAAGTCGGTCGCGGCCTGCGGCGTAATTTCGCTCGTCATGCTACCGCTGGCACCAGCCTTCTCCGCAACTTTCCAACCTTCTACAGCGATTTTTACGAATCGAACCATGGAGCTCAAGTCCCGATCAAGTCCGTACTCCTTGAGGTTGGCGGTCTTATCCGCGAGCATCGTCTTTACAATGGTATTGTACGGCGATCGATTGTCACGATTCAATGCCATCGTCGCGGTAAGCGGAGTGGCGAGAACGTTCATATCATAGAGCGCTTGCTGCATATGCAGCTCGGTTAGCTCGCCCACTCTAGGAAACAAAATGAGTGTTGGAACTCGAAGCCGTTCAAGCGCATTCCGTAGTCGTCGAGTTTCAGAATCGGCATTCGACTTACGGTACAGAGTGTCGCGATTCTCAAGGCCGGTTATACGACCAACACCGTCGCTGGGAACGACAATTGTGTCTTCATCCTCTTTTTGCGCGGTTACTAAAGTCTGTCCCATCCGGGCAGTACCGGGAACCTCGTTCCACCGCAGAGGACGATTAGCGAGAAATGTTACCGACGGCATAAATCCTTGATCGACAGATTCACTTAACGGTTTGGTTTCAAGAGGTAGTTTTCCTGATACGTGCCGATATTATTCTGACGGTCTTTGCTCGCGGGTCGTTGGACCGACCGAAGGATTTCAGGAATCGGTCCTTCCGCCTTCGGCGCAATTTCTGATTCCACACGATAGTCAAGAAACTGGTGAATTTCCGCGAGCGTCAAAGACGTGTTGATTTGCATCAGATTGGGCCCGTACTCCGAAAGAAGCCCAAGGATTCTCACCCCATTGTAAGAATGAGCGTCTGGCGACTGCGTTGTGGAACTCATGTCGATAGCCTCCTGCATGAACGGCGCACGGCCGTATCCGTGCACTTCGTTTTTATGTCCGGAGCCGCGTTGACGTCGGTGGAGGGACAATACCTCATTCGCCGGCGAAATTAATATGTTCGCCGGCATTATTCTTACAAAGCCGGCATTTTTTTTCATATGCCGGCGTTAGGAGTTTTTTTGCCGGCATTCAGCGCGCGTCGATGCGTTGGGTATGAGATTCGTCGTGTGCACTCGGCTCGCGCCAATCGCTAGAGCCTGATATTCCGAGGTTGACATGCTTTTCGACCTTCCGACGCCGCTGATTCCGCGATTCAAGATGCTGGCTGGTATGGAGGCCTACCAGAATGAGACGGCCTTATTCCCTGAATCTACGCGAGCGGGTCATCTCGGCCGTGGTGGACGGGATGAGCTGCCGCGACCCCGCCGCCCGTCGCAAGATGGGCCATTTCTCGGTGATCCGTTGGGTCGGGCGAACGCGGGAGGAAGGCAACCCGACAGCATTGTCCATGGACGGCAACCGACCCTTTTTCATCGTCGGCGGACGAGACTGGGCCGCAGACTGAACCGCGCGGGCCATGTCCCCAACCCATTAGGTGACAACCGGCCACCGAAGCAGATACCGTCGATCTCGCGCCATAACCCCAACCCGCACCAGCCCAACGAATTTGTAATTTGACACAAGAATCAATTCTTGGCACCTTGGATACGTTCGAGGGGATCGTGTACGCGCACGAAGCCTTCGATTTTCTACTGCACGGTGAATTCCCCGAGGGCCGAATGGTGGTGTTGCTTAAGGAAGCCGAGGCCGAGATTTCAAACCTGCCCTGGTCTCCCGGCGAGGAGGACCCGAATGTTTCGTCGCGTGAGCAAGTCATGACACTCTTCCGGCACTACACGCTCAACCGGCCCATGAGACCCGGCCGCGATTACGCGCTTTGCCACCGGACTTATGGCCTCTGGAAGTGGAGAACTCGGACAGTGCGCCTCGCAGGTATGTATTTTGGGGGCAATCACCGCTTCGTGATCGCTCATGCCGGGTTCGCACGCGGACTTAAGCGAGACGGCAAAGCTGTCAAAGAGAGGGAAGCGGAATTCGCCCAGATGGCGGCGGCCCGGCTACAAAACCTCGGTCTCCTGGCGCATTCATGGAAAATAAAGGATCCGCATGATGGCGAATAAGCGCGTTCGCTTAACCCTGACCAGAGATGGCGAGCGCGCCTTTAGCGGCCTTGCCGATGGAATCGCTCGTACTCTTGACGAACTTATTCGGACCGAGCACGTAAAGAAGAAGGAACTCGCCGAAAAGGCGGGCATCGATCAGGCCATACTGAGTCGTGTGCTGGATGGGTCAAGAAATGTCGAGATCCGCACCGTTGGAGCGATATTTGGCGCTCTTGGATATGTCCTTGACGTGACGCCCAAAAGAATTCACGCGCCGCGTAAGAATCAAGGAAACCCCGCGAACAACAGCTTCCCACTCACCCCGCCACCGCCGAAATAATCACCTGCGCATACGCATACGGATACTCATCCGTCATCGTCAGCGCCACCTGGGCCACCATCCCCGGAGGAGTCAAAAACCGCAGTCGTTCCCCCGCCCCGCCCGTCATGTTCAAAGTCGGTTGCCCACCCGGCAGATTCACCACGCCCAGATCGGCGAAAAACACGCCCTTCCGAAATCCGGTGCCCAACGCCTTCGACGCCGCCTCCTTCGCCGCGAACCGTTTCGCGAACGTCGCGGCGCGGATTTTCTCTGTCCGCCGCATCGCCCTCGACCGTTCCGTTTCGGTAAACACCCGCTCCAGAAACCGCTCGCCGTATTTTTCGATCACCGCCTCGATCCGGCGAATGTCACAAATATCGGAGCCCAGGCCGAGGATCATCAGGCCTTGGTCCGCTCGACGGACTTGATGCCGCCGGCGCCGCGCAAGCCCGCGATCACCTTGGACAAATGCGTGGTATCCCGCACGTCGATATCGATCAGCGTTTCCATGAAATCCTGCTGCCGATTAACGATTTTCAAATTCGCCACCGATCCCTCCTGACGCGCGATCGCGTTGGTCATGTTCGCCAGCGCCGCGTTGTCGTTGCCCGCGATCACACTGATCCGCGCCGTGTGCCCGATGCCTTTGCCGTCCGGCCCGCCCTTGCCGACCACCTCATAATTCCAGTCGACCTCGATGAACCGTTCCGGGGTCGCGGCGAATCCCGTCAGTGTCTGACAATCGCGGCCATGGATCGTCACGCCCTTCCCGGTTGTCACGATCCCAACAATTTCATCGCCCGGCACCGGATGGCAGCAGCCCGCGAAGGAGTGGGCCATCCCCGGCACCAGCCCCGTCACCGGCATCGAGTTATCCAAACGCGTCGGCGACCGCCCGGAGCGAGGCAGCATCGGCGCCATCATCGCGGGCGTGTGGTTCCGCCGCAGTTCTGGCCAGGCCGCATGCACAATGTCCTTGGGCGCGATGTTGCCGTTGCCGATCGCGACGTAAAGATCGTCGGCGGCCGCCATCTTCATCGCCTTCAGCACCGGCTCCAGCGATTTCTCGGAGCCATCGACGCCCGCCTGGCGGAACGCCTTGGTCAACTCGGCCTTGCCCGCCGCGCGGGCCTGCTCACGCTGTTCCTGATGGATGAAACGGCGGATCCGCGCGCGCGCCTTGCCGGTGACGACGAAACGCTCCCATTGCGGGGAGGGCGTGTTGCCGCGGGCTGTCATGATCTCGACCTGATCGCCGTTTTGCAACTGATGACGCAACGGCAACAACCGCCCGTTCACCTTGGCGCCGACGCAGGTATCGCCGACCTGACTGTGCACGGCATAAGCGAAATCGACCGGCGTCGAGCCGCTTGGCAACTGGATCAGTTGCCCTTTCGGCGTGAAGCAGAATACCTGGTCGCCGTACAACTCGAGTTTGGTGTTTTCCAGGAATTCATCGGCGGCGGACGAGTTCTCCAGAATTTCCAGCAGATCCTGCACCCAGCGGAATCGTTGCACGTCCTTCTTGCCGGCGCGCGCGTCGGGGGCCTTATAAACCCAGTGCGACGCGACCCCGTTCTCGGCGACATCGTCCATGTCGTCCGTACGAATCTGGATTTCGATTTTCTGATTGCGTGGTTCGCGTAACGTCACGCCGGTGTGCAGGCATTGATAGCCGTTCGATTTCGGCGTGGAGATGTAATCCTTGAATCGCCCCGCGATCACCGGATAACTGGAATGGATGGCACCGAGAGCGAGATAACAATCCGCCTTGGAGTGGACCACGACCCGGAAAGCCATGATATCGGAAAGTTGCTCGAACGCCACGTTCCGGCGATGCATCTTTTCCCAGATCGACCAGGGCGATTTCTCGCGGCCCTGGATCTCGACCGTTTCGACGCCGGACTCGCGCACGACCCTGGTCAGTTCCAGGCGGACATCGTCGATCACGTCGGCGCCCTGACCGCGCAGGAAGTTGAGGCGGGCCTGGATCGTGGCGTACGCCTCCGGGTCGAGTTGCATGAACGCCAGGGTTTGCAGTTCGGTCTTGACCTGATCCATGCCGATCCGCTCGGCCAGCGGCGCGTAGATCTCCATCGTTTCGCTGGCGATGCGCTTGCGGCGTTCCTCGTCGCGCACGAAATGCAACGTGCGCATGTTATGCAGGCGGTCGGCCAGCTTGACCAGCAGCACGCGAATGTCGCGGCTCATGGCCAGCACGAGTTTGCGAAAATTCTCCGCCTGCGCGGTGCGATCCGATTGCAGTTCCAGCCGGGTCAGCTTGGTGACGCCATCGACCAGGCCGGCGATTTCCTTGCCGAACCGCGCCTCGATTTCGGGCAGCTTGACCGGGGTATCCTCGATCACATCGTGCAGCAGGCCGGTGGCGATCGAGGCGGTATCGAGCCGGTAGCCCGCCAGGATATCGGCGACCGCGACGGGATGGCTGAAATAGGGGTCGCCGTTGTCGCGGCGCTGATTGCCGTGCGCCTGCATCGCCATGACATAGGCGGCGTCGATCAGCCGCGTGTCGGCTTTGGCGTCGTAGGCGTGGATTTTCTCGGTCAGCTCGTATTGGCGGATCATCGCCGGTTTCGCGGGCCGCGTGTCGGCCGAGGGGCCACTGACCCCATCCGGAGCGCGAAGGCTGACGGACCCAGGAGTCACGCCAAGGCCCTGCCCTTCCGCCATCGGGCTACCGGCCGTCCCGGCCGCCGAGTTCCGCCTCGATGGCCGCTTCCATGTCCTCGGACGACATCGCCTCGGCTTCCTCTTCCAGGGATGCCGTCTCTTCCTCGAGGCCGACGTCCTGGAGGCCGAAGATGTTCTGGTCGGTGGGGATGAGGTCCAGTACTTCCTCGTCCGCCGGTTCCGGCTCAGGCGCGCGCGACAACGAGCGGACCAGGTCCTGCTCGATCCGGCCAAGCTCGATGGTTTCCTCGGCGATTTCGCGCAACGCGACGACGGGGTTCTTGTCGTTGTCGCGGTCGACGGTCAGTTCCTCGCCGCGGCTCAGGTTACGGGCACGCTGGGAGGCGAGCAAAACCAGCTCGAATCGGTTGGGGACTTTTTGGACGCAATCTTCGACGGTGACGCGCGCCATGCGCTCAACCTCCGGTCTGGGGAATGGGGCGAACGGGTCAAATAGGCGTTTCCGGGCGAAAAAGCAAGCACCGGGTCGCCGCCCCAGCAGTTCTCATTATGGAAAATCGGTCTCTGAACCGGCCGTCCCGAGCCAGTTCCCGCGATTTGGTCCTCTGTCGTTTCAGGCCTGACCGAGTCTGATCGGCCACACTTTTGCGCAAAGTGCGTGAGCCGGCCTTTCAGGCCTGG
>SHWL01000075.1 GCA_009693865.1 Acetobacteraceae bacterium
GAGTCCGCTTCATACTGGAAGCCGAGAACGCCTTGTGCCACGATCGCGCACCCCGTTGGTGATGGTTTCTGATTCGCAAACCGAGACTATCTCCCTGATTCGTCAGGGCCAACGGGGAACTGATGTTTTTTTGATGCGGAATTCAGGACAGACGAACGGTGTCCGCGGCGTACCAGCCCACCTCCGTCGCCCAGCCCTCACCGGCGCGGGAGTAACACGGCAAATGGCGAACCCTCGGGCACGCGTCCCAGAAAAACCGAATACCGATCTATCTCCACGCCACCGCTACTCCGAATGACCCCCGCCAAAACCACCGTGCCGCGCCACTCCGCCGGGTCGACCGCTCCACCATACCGTTCCGGCCGGATCAATATCCCCCGGCCCAGCCCTGCCCCGGCAGTGGACAAACCGAACGGCCCCCAATGCTGCCCCGCCCCGACAACCACGCTCCCCGCGGGCGAAGCCCAGGCGAGTTCCGCAGCGAGGCCATAAGGCTCCGCCGCCACGAAATCCGCCCCCGCCGCCTGCCGAGCCGCCTCAACCTGGGCCGCCAAGCCCTCCCAGCCGAACAACTGCCGCGCGGCGGGGTCACGCCCGCCGGCCAAAGCAGGCCAACCGGAAACCGCATGCGCATAAACAACAGTCGCGAAGACAAACCCCATGCCAACCGAGGGCCAGACCATCCGCCGCCAAACCAGCCCGGTCAGCCCCGCGGCGGCAATGCAAGCCGCCGGGTACAGGATCGCCGGCCAATTCCCCTGCACCCGATCGCCGATCGCATGCTGCAGGAACACCAACACCGGAGGCACCGACAGCGCCGCCAGCAAGCACCACGCCCGATCGCGCGACCTCACCGTCTCGCGCGCCGCCCACACGACGCCAGCGGCACACAGGATAAAGATCCCCGGCGTCGCCAGGCCGATTTGTCCGCCGACCAACTCCGCGAGGAATGTCACCGCCCGCTCCGGCTGCCAGTTCGCGACCCGCCCGCCCTGACGCGCGAAGCCGACCCATCCGTTCTGTGCGTTCCAGACCACCACCGGCAGGAACACCAGCCCCGCGAGCGCCACTCCCAGCCAGGGCTCCGGCCTCCGGAGCGACCTCGGCATCGCCACCAGCGCGAACAAGCCCAGGCCAACCGGAAGAAACACGGCGGTATATTTGCTGGTCAACGCAAGGCCCGTGAACAGACCGGCGCCCAGCCACCACCCGCGGGACCCTCCAAGGGCCAAACGAGCGCCAGCCCAGAGCGTGGCAGTCCAGAAGAACAACAGCGGTGTGTCCGGCGTCATGATCACCGCGCCCACGCCCAATAGCAGCGTCGCATTCAACAACGCCGCGGCGGTCAGGCCCGCGTGCCGCCCGGGAAACAGGCGTTCCGCGGCGTCGTAAAGCAGCACGGAGCCCAGGGCCGCCGATAACGGCCCAAGCAATCGCACACCCAGCGTCCCGGGCCCGGCAAGCGCGGTGCCAGCCTTGATCCACAACGCGACCATGGGAGGGTGATCGAGATAACCGGGCGCCAACGCGCGCGACCAGACCCAGTAATAAGCCTCATCCGGCGCCAGTGGCACGACGGCCGCCAACCACAGGCGGATCAGGGTCAACACCGCCAGGCCGGCGGCCAGGAGGCGTGTCACGGCGAGACGACAGTGGCTTTGCCCCAAACCCCGCCAAGAACCTCTGCCTCCCCCGCCTTCGCAGGGGCATGCTTGGAACTCCGCCAAGGGCAGCGGCCCTTGGAACCCGTTAATTTGGGTGGGAGTGGGAGGGGACCTACTCGAATGTTGGGATATACGAGCACGTCCCCTCCCACTCCCACCCAAAAATTGAACGATTGCAAAGGCGAGCCTTTGCTGGGGGTTCAGGAGGCAAAGCCCCCTGATGGGGTCTGGGGCAAAGCCCTGGCGCCTCAACGCGCGCGCCACACCAGGGTCGCGGACACCGCGTAGTTCCACACCACACCGATCACGGCGCCCATCGCTCCGGCGGCGGTCCAGGCGGTGTTGGATTCATACAGCGCCTTGGCGATGCCGATATTGGCGATCGCGCCGACACCGCAGACCATCATGAACAGCAACAACCCCCGCCACAGCCTGGGCCCCTTCAGACGCTGATCGGCATAGGTGATCGCATTATTCAACTCGAAGTTGAACACCATCGCGACCAGAGTGGCGATCGTCTGTTCCGCCGCGAACCCGAGCGGAGTCCATTGCCGCAGCACACCCAGTACCACCAGATGCACCATCACGCCGATCCCGCCGACCATCGCGAAAGAAACGAACCGCAGCGGCAGATACCCCGCGAACGTCTTATCCAGCAGCAGCCCCGCGAACTGGATCATCACCTGGGCGTCCAGCTTGCTCTCCCCGGCGACACGCTCATGAAACGACGCGGGAACCTCTTTCACCCGCAAAGGCGTCGGCGCGCTCAACACGAGGTCCAGCAGGATTTTGAACCCCTGCCCGGTAAGATGGCCCGCGAGATCCTCGAACAACGGCCGGGGGAGCATGAAGAACCCGCTCATGGGATCGGTCAGCTTCACCGGCAGCAGCCGTTGCGCCAGCCAGATGCCGCCATCGGACAGCGCGTGCCGCCATCGATTGGCGAGGCCGTCGTTGTTGCCGCCCTCAATGTGGCGGCTGGCCACGGCGAGGTCAAACTGACCCGATCGTAGCTCGTTCAACATCACTGGCAGGCGCGTTTCATCATGTTGCAGGTCGCCGTCGATCACCGCCACATAGGCGGCCGAGGACGACATCGCGCCCTCGATCACCGCCGAGGCGAGGCCGCGGCGGCCGACACGGCGAATGCAGCGGACACGGGGATCGAGCGCGGCGATGCGGCGCACCTCGGCGGCGGTGCCGTCGGGGCTGCTGTCGTCGACATAGATGACTTCCCAGTCGACGCCGCGCAACGCCGCGTCGAGCTTCGCGATCATCGGGGCAACGTTCGGCCGTTCGTTATAGCACGGTACGATCACGCTCAGCGCGGGCGCGGCGCTGGTCTGATCGGCGAGGCTCAGTGGCAGGCTGTCTTTCATGCCGGTCGGGCTCCCGTATCCATGTCCTGAAGGCTCAACCTGACACTGAAAAGGTGTCGATCCGGTGGCAACGGTCAGCCAGGGGTCATAGTGGCACGCCGGTAAGGCTGCGGCTGGTCCGGATTGTCTGGAGGGTCTGCACCCGGCTGACCGTCGCCAAGCCGGTCAGCCGCTGAGTCAGTTGGTTCTCATGCGCGGTATCGCGGGCCACCAGCCGGATCAGGAAATCGCCGCCACCCCGGATCATGTGACATTCGCGAACCTCGGGCCAGGAGGCGACCAGTTGCTCGAACGCGGACAGAACCGCATCCTTTTGGCTGTCCAAACCGACGATCGCGAAGACGGTGATTTCCCAGCCAAGCTTCTGCGGATCGGTATCGGCGTGGTAGCCGCGGATGACTCCCGCCTCCTCCAACGCCCGCACGCGGCGCAGGCACGGCGGAGCCGACACGCCGGCCACCCGCGACAGCGCGATGTTGGTGATCCGTCCGTTTTCCTGCAACGCCGCCAGGATGCGCCGGTCGATGGCGTCGAGGTGGATCGGCGTCTCTGACGGGGGTGGTTTCATGATTGGGCTGACCGGGGGCTGGCGAAACCCCGAGTGTATTGCCGGATTCGTTCTGAGCAAGAGGGGAAAATGCGTCTGACGGCGATTCCCGGGCGCGCACGCGCCACGACCGGACCGCGCTCCCCCACGGTTTCTATAGCGGAATGGCCAGCAGCGTATCGAATCGCTGACTGTCGCAGACAACGATGCGTTCCGCGTAACGCCAGGCTCCGGCAGCGTCCCGCCGGACCTTGTCGAGGTAAACGCCGGCCACGAACACGTCCATCTGGCCCTCGCGCATCGTGCGAATGACCAGGAACGACGTTTCCACCGACATGGCGCCGTCCGGTCCCGCGGTGATCAGCGGCATGCCCAGGATGTGACGATAACGCTGGCGTTCGTAGATGTTGGCCTGGCGTAACGCGGCGACCCGGTCGTCCAGCATGGCGCGGGTATCCGCGTAAATGATCCCGGCCTGGTAGCCTTTGGCGAAGTTGTCCGCGGTGGTGATCTTGTAGAGGCAAGCTTCATGAAAGAACCCCGGCCAGGCCTCCAGCCGGTCGGCGTCGATCGCCGCCGCGCAGGCGGCATTCATCGCGGCGATCTCAAATAACACGTTCGCGCCGTTCATCGTGTCACAGACCCATATGCGCGCGCCAGGCTTTCCAGAAGGCGCGGACCGATGCCTCGGTCGCCCTGGTTTCCGACGTTCCGGAGCCGGCGCCGCCCATTTCGATCACCGAGTTTTCCTGCTCGGCCGCCGCGATGCCGCGCTGCACGAAGCCGCCGACCGCGCCGTCCTCCATCGAAACAAATCCGGCGGGTCCGGCGAGGTTGCATTGCTTCAACCGCATCGCCCGCAACTCCGGCGTGTCGTCGGCGAAACCGAAATAGGTCCAGTTGAGATCCATCTTGTCCACGCCGCGCGGCACGATCTGGCGGACGGCCAGCGCGTTGTGGATCTGCTGCAGGACGAACCCGGGAAAAATGGACAATATCTGCAACTGGATGTCGTCGTTGAACTCGGCGACCGAGGTCATGAACGACGGATCTGTCAGTTGAAACCCCTGATTGTCCGCGCGCATCCCGGCATAACTGTCGTCTGGCCCCTTCGCGGCGGCCAAAGTCGTGCTGGCATGCGCGATCCCATTCTCGCTCACCATCACGCCGCCACCCTGGCTGAGCCGCGTGATGCGGAAGGTCGTGAAGAACATGTGCAGCAGACTGGCATGGTACGTGTCGCGCACGTTCTCCATGTAGAGTTTCCAGTTGCACGGCAGCGGTTGAGTGAAGCGCCCGATCACTTCCAGCTTCTTGTGCAGAACGCGCCGCAGCCGGGTCATGATTTCGGGCCCGACATAATCCTCAAATGCCGGCGCATCGTCCGACAGCGTGCCAAAGACGAGGCCGCTTTCCACGGTGACACGCAATTTGCGCGGCCCGTGCGCCTCCATCTTGAAGTCGTCCGGCATGCCGCCCTTGCCATTCACGCCGTGACGAAACGCGACCGATTTGAGGTTACCGCGCAGGTCGTAACGCCAGGCGTGGTAAACGCAGTGGAAGTCCTTCCCCTTCCCCGCGTCGTCGAGACAGATCAGCGCCCCGCGATGCGCGCAACGATTTTCGAACGCGGCGATCTCACCGTCCTCGGCGCGCGACACCACGACAGGCATCGTGCCCATCGTGGTGGCGCGGTAATCGCCGATGTCCGGCACGTCGATTTCCAGGCAGAGATAATGCCAGGCCGGACCTTCGAAGACGCGCGCCTGTTCGTCGCGCGCGACCTCGGGGTCACGATAAACCCAGTAGGGAACCCGGGTCAGACCGGCTGGCCAGACCCCGGTCGAAAGATCGCGCACAGACTGATCCATCATCCCCTCCCTGGGCTTTTCGCGGTCAGAGTTTGGTCGCGGCGCGAGACAGAAGTTTCCAGTCTCCGCCCTGTTTTTGCCAGTTCATGAGGACATGGATATTGGCACCGCCCTTCTTGCCATCGGCGATGGTTTCGTTCTCGGACATCCAGTGGAACCGCACGATCGCGACGTCGCCGACCACCTTGATCGAGGGATCCTTGTAGACCAGCGAGAGATTTTTCGTTGCTGGATTGACGGCACTCTTGAGAAACGCGGCCTTGTCCTCGACACGGGCATCGGAGTGACTGTAGCTCAGATCCGCCGCGACCAGCGCTTCAAGCGCCTTCCCGTCCTTCACAAACTGAGCCGCGCGGAACGCTTCAACCTTCTTCGCGACGGCTTCCTCGTCGGCGGTCATGGCCGAAGCGGCGCGCGCGCCCAACAGGCCAACGGCGACCAGACCCAGAACGGGCAACGACCCGGTGAGATGACGGCGATTGATGTTCATTTGCTTCCTCCGTTTTTTTGTCGGCTTCAGTCCTTGTAGTCAGGCTCTTTCTTGTCGAGCATCCGCTTCAACGCCGCGAAATGCCAGACATGGCTCGGCTTGCCGCCGTACTGGTCTGAATTCTTCCGATACTCGCCCAGGGTGTAATCGATCGTGGTCTGGGGGAGGGTTTTGAGTTTGCGGCCGGTCCACATGGCATAAAGCTGCACCTGTGCGACGCGTTCCAGGTAGTAGAGCCGGTCGTACGCCTCCGAAACGGTTTGGCCGACGGTGGCGGCGCCGTGGTTGGCCATCATCAGCACGGTCTTGTCACCCAGTACCGCGGCCAGACGTTCGCCCTCGGCCGGATCGAAGGCCGGACCGGTATAGATATCGTCGTAAGCAGTGTGCATCAGCGTGCCGAGTTCGGTCTGGCCGATCGGCAGGATGCTCTGATCCTCCAGCCGCGACAGCGCGCTGGCAAAGGGCATGTGGGTGTGGAACACCGCCGCGGCTTTCTCGTTCAGGCGATGGATCGGGGCGTGGATGCAATAGGCGGAGCGTTCGACCTCGCCCTCCCCGCTCAGTTGGGTGCCGTCGTAGCCGATTTCCATGAAGCAACTGGCGGTCACTTCCGACCAGTGCAGGCCGAACGGAATCTGGTAATAGCGGTCGTTGGCGCCGGGCACGCGCAGGGTGAAATGATTGAAAATTCCTTCATGAAAGCCGTGCATGACGGCGAGGCGGTGGGCGGCGGCGAGGTCTACCCGCGCCTGCCAGCGCGCGTCGGACAGGCTGAGTTCGGCGGTATCGATCGATTCCAACGGCATGGGGCGAGGCTCCGGCGCGGGGTGAGATTGAGGGGATGATCCGCCCGGAGGCCGGAGCGGTCAACTGGCCGCTCGCTGGCGGGAACCCGTTCGGCGACGCCCAACAATAATCGCCGCGAGAAGGTGGCGCTTCCCCCACTTCCAACGGCTTCAACGAACCTTCCGAAGCATGCGTATCTCAGGTCCGGCCACGATCTCATTCGATCGCCACCGGTTATTTGCTCCTCCCGTCTGGCGTTGGTCCCGCGACCATTCGACGTAGCTTGTCTCCGCGATGAAGAGAGAAAGAAAGACTTTAACACGAGGAAGAAGGGAGAAACACGAAGAACACGAAGCAGCAAGAATTTCCGGCGCTTCGAGCGATTGTTCGATCGACTCCGCGCGAAGCGCGATTTGTCCTTCTTCGTGGTTCTTCGTGTCTCTCCCTTCTTCTTCGTGTTAAGATCTTGCTTACTTGCTTGCCATGCTCAGCCACAATCGTTCCACATAGGCATCTATCGCCCAGTCCTGCAACCAATTGCATGTGCGGGGGAGAGGATACAAGAGGTCCGCCGACCCCCTTATTGTCAGGCGGCGTCTGAGCCCGGCAAGTGTGTCTTTGCTTGAAACACATGCGCCATGGTGCATCACCAGCCCGGTCACGCCTGCGAGAACTCCCCCGACTTCCCGCCCGCCTTATGGACCACCCGTAGCCCCTCGATCCGCATGCCGCGATCGACCGCCTTGCACATGTCGTAAACGGTCAGGGCGGCGACGCTGGCGGCCGTCAGCGCCTCCATCTCCACGCCGGTTTGGCCGGTGGTGCGGACAGTTGCCTCGATCTCAATCGCGTGCGCGGCGCGGTCCGGCGTCAAATCGACCGCGACGGCGGCGATCGGCAGCGGATGGCACAGCGGGATCAAATCCGAGGTCCGCTTCGCCGCCATGATCCCCGCCAGCCGCGCGACACCCAGGACGTCGCCTTTTTTGGCGGTGCCGGCCTCGATCATCGCGAGGGTCGCGGCGTCCATGACCACCCGCGCGCGCGCCGTCGCCGTGCGAGCCGTCACGGGTTTCGCGGACACATCGACCATCACGGCATTCCCCGCCGCGTCGAAATGCGTGAATTCGCTCATCGGCGCGTTGCCTTCAGATCCGGAATTTCACGCTCGAATTGAATTCGAAGCCGCGTGTGCGTGGCTTTGGCGAACCTCTCCAACGTACGGGTCGAAGGCCGCACCCGGCCACTTTCCAGACGCGCGACGACCGCCTGTGTCGTGCCCATCGCGGTGGCGACCTGCTCCTGGGTCATCTCCGCGTCCGCGCGGGCCCGGATCAACGCGGTGGCCAGAGCAAACTCGTCCTCCATCGCGTCGTACTCCGCCCGGAACGCTGGATCTTTCATCCATTTCCGGGCGGCTTCCTCAACAGGAATGTATTTGCGGGTCAATTAACCTCCTTTGCCCTTCTGAGGGCCTTCTCAATCTCGCGCCGAGGCGTCTTTTGGGTCTTTTCGTAAACACATGGACGACAACGACCCGCTGGTTCGATGCCGTGACGTAAGCGGCCCGGGCGATGCCATCGCGGCCTTTCATGCGCATTTCCCAGACCGGCCCTTCAAGGTGTTTCACGTACGGTTCGCGGAGCCTGTGCAATCCCTCGGACGCGATCAGGCGGGAGATGCGCAAGAAGTTGGCCCGGATATCCAGCGGTAGGGCCTCCAGGTCCGCCAAGACCGCGCCATCCAGAAATTCGACGCGCAAGCTCATTCAAGGAAATATGTCTATTTTGGTATGAAACGCAAGGGCGCGGGTGGCCGGTTCTTGGCCTTCACCAGTTGGAATGGCGTTGGCGCTGGCTGCCCTCGACGGTCCAGATGCCATCGGCCCAACCCACCGGCGCCACTCATCCCCATGAGCGCTAAATTAACGGTCCAAAGTGGGAGGGGCCGGCCTTTCAACGTCATCCACGGGCTCGTCCCGTGGACCGGTAGCGGCAACATCCCGATGAATAAGTCTCGCGAACTGGGGTTCCGTGCCGCGACCGATCCACGGGACGAGCCCGTGGATGACGTTGAGGGTATGTGCAGTCGGCTTTTTTGCCTTAACTTAGCGCTGATGCCACTCATCCCCCTGCCCCGCTGTCACCCAGAAGCGTCCGCACCGCGGCAGCCACGTCGTCCTGGCGCATCAAACTCTCGCCCACCAGATAACAATTGGGCCCAACCGCGGCCAAACGGCGCAGGTCGGCGGTATTGCGTATTCCGCTCTCGGCCACCAGGAAGCGATCGGGCGGAACCAAAGGCGCCAGTTCCTCGGTCGTCGCGAGGTCGGTTTTCAACGTGCGTAAATCGCGGTTGTTGATGCCGATCAACGAGGTCTCGAGGCCAAGAGCGCGCTCCAGCTCGTGCCGGTCGTGCACCTCCACCAGCACATCCATGTCCATCTCACGGGCGAGCGCTTCCAGCTCCCGCGCCACTCCGTTGGTCAGGCACGCCATGATGAGCAGGATGCAATCGGCGCCTATCGCGCGGCTTTCGAACACCTGCCAGGGTTCCAGGATGAAATCCTTGCGCAACACCGGCAAATCGACCGCCGCGCGAGCCGCGCGAAAATGGGCATTGGTGCCCTGGAAAAACGTCTCGTCGGTCAGGACGGACAGACACGCCGCGCCGCCCGCCTTGTAAGCGCGCGCCAGCGACGCTGGATCGAAGTCCGGCCGGATCAGCCCGCCGGACGGCGAGGCTTTCTTGATCTCGGCGATCAGGCCGTACTTGCCGCGCACCGTCGCGTCCTTCAACGCCGCGCCGAACCCGCGCGGGCGGTCGGTGCCGCTGACGATCGCCTGGCGCAACGATTCAAGCGAGGTTTTGGCCTTCCGTTCCGCTACCTCGATCCGCGTATTGGCGCAGATGCGAAGCAGAACGTCGGGAGTGGTACTGGTGTCGTTGGGCATCGAGCCTCCTGGAAATTCAGGCCGCCGCCGTTACGCGCCGCATCGTTTCAAGCGCGTTCAACGCCCCGCCCGAATCTATGGCGCCCGCTCCCTGGGCCACGCCGTCTCGCAAGTCCGCCGCGCGGCCGGCCACGATCAGCGCGGCGGCGGTATTGAATAACACGGTGTCGCGATAGGCGCCCGGCGCGCCGCGCAACAAGCCCAGTAAGGCTTCGGCGTTGAAGGCGGCGTCGCCTCCTTTGATCGCGGCAACGGGCGCGCGGGCCAGACCGGCGTCCTCAGGCGCCACGGAAAAGGTATCGATCGAGCCGTCTTTCAAGGCGGTGACCTGATTTTCCCCGGCCACGGTCAGTTCGTCCAACCCCATGCCATGCACCAGCCAGGCCGCCTCGTGGCCCAACGCGGCGAGGGTTTCGGCCATGGGCCGCGTCCAATCCGGCGAGAACACCCCCGACAGTTGCCGCCGCACCCGCGCCGGGTTCGATAACGGCCCCAGGATGTTGAAGATCGTGCGTGTCCCAAGTTCTACCCGGGGTCCGGCGGCGTGCCGCATCGACGGGTGATGTCGGGGCGCGAACAAGAACACAGCGCCAGCCTCGCGCAGGATGGTTTCCAGCCGCTCGATCGGCGCGTCGATGTTGACGCCCAACGCGGTCAGCACGTCCGCCCCGCCGGTGCGCGAGGACAGCGCGCGGTTGCCGTGCTTGGCGACCGGCACCCCGCACGCCGCCACGACGAACGTCACCGCCGAGGACACGTTCAACGTCCCTGCCCCGTCGCCGCCGGTGCCGCAGACGTCGATGGCGCCATCGGGGGCCTCGATCGCGGTCATACGAGCACGCATGGCGCGGACGGCGCCGGTGATTTCCGGAACCGTCTCGCCCCGGACTCGCATGGCCATCAGCAGGGCGCCGATCTGCGCGGGCGTGGCATCGCCGGACATGATGACGGTGAAGGCGGCCTCGGCTTCGTCAGCCGACAGGGCCTCCCCGCCGGCGAGGCGCGCGAGGGTGGGTTTCAGGTCTTGCGGCATGAGGGATCAGGCGGCTCGGGCGGGGGCGTTGGAGCCGCGCGCGATCGCGAGGAAGTTGGCCAGGATGCGGTGGCCGTTTTCGCTGGCGATGCTCTCGGGGTGGAACTGGACGCCGTGTATTGGAAAGTCGCGGTGGTGCATGGCCATGACGATGCCGTCATCCGTCCAGGCGGTAGGGATCAGCACGTCCGGCAGAGTCTCCCGCGCGACGATCAGGCTGTGATACCGCGTCGCGTTGAACGGACTGGGCACGCCTTCCAGAGTGCCGGTGCCGTTGTGCGAGATGGCGCTGAGTTTGCCGTGCATCGGCTTCGGCGCGCGGATGACATCGCCTCCAAAGGCCTGGCCGATGGCCTGATGGCCAAGGCAAACGCCGAGGATGGGGATTTTGCCGGTGGCGGCGGCGATCAGGTCGAGGCAGATCCCGGCCTCGTTCGGCGTGCAGGGGCCGGGGGACAGCACGATCGCCTCCGGCTGGCGCGCGAGGGCTTCCGCCACCGTCAGCTTGTCGTTGCGCACGACCTCGCAACGTCCGCCCACGTCGCCAAGGAAGTGGACGAGGTTGAAGGTGAAACTGTCGTAGTTGTCGATGAGCAGGATCATGGCCGCATCCTTGCTCCGGGGTTAACCGGTGGTCAACGGTGGGCCGCGGGTGGGCTATTCTTACCTCGTACGGCGAGTTGTCGTACTCGGAATCGGAACGAACGAGGCTGCCCAATGCGATCCGAGCAACGCACAGCGCGACTTGAGGCGCGGATCGCCCCCGAGACATTGGCCGTCGTCAAACGCGCGGCGCAACTGCAGGGACGCAGCGTCAGCGATTTCGTGGTCGCGGCGGCCCGGGACGCAGCGCAACGGACCATCGAGGACGTGCAGATCATCCGATTGTCCATTGAGGATCAGCGCCGCTTCGTGGATCTGCTGCTGAACCCGCCGGCACTGGCACCAGCGATGGAGCGCGCCCGCGCGGCGCATGAACGCCTTACCAGGGACGCGGAGTGACGGCGGCGTACGCGTTCGCAATCCTTGGACCCGAGCGCGACAGAAAGGCGTTTTCGTGTGGCGTCGCGGCTCTCGACCGGTATTTCCCGGAGCAGGTGATTCAGGACGTACGGCGTCGCGCGACCGCCTGTTATGTGGTACTCGACACAGCGGCCGGGCGGGTCGCCGGGTACTACACGCTCGCCGCGAGTGGAGTGCCGTTGTGCGAAATGCCTGGCGCCCTTGCCAGGAAATTGCCGCGCTATCCGGTTGTGCCTGTCGCGCGGCTTGGGCGGCTCGCGGTCGATACCGCATATCGAGGCCGCCAATTGGGTGGCGCGATGCTGTGGGACGCGGCGGCGCGAGCGGCACGATCTGGGCTTGGGGTGTTTGCCCTGGTGGTGGACGCGAAGGACGATCCGGCCAAGGCTTTCTATGTTCATCATGGGTTCGCGACGTTCGGAAGCGCACCGAGGCAGTTGATCCTGTCGCTCGCGAATGTCCCGGGCGAGCGGTGATGACCTGGCGGCGCCTGGCCGCTTCTGATGCACGGCGGAGCGCCCGGGCGGAGCGGACGCCCTCAGCGCGGGAACGGGAGGCGCCGTGACGAAATAAGTGTCAGATCACGCAGTCGCGAGCCGTTGCCTTTTAGCTGGGCGATGATGGGCCGCGGAGCAGGATGGGCCGCCTGGCAAGCAGGGGTACGTGATACCGGTGTACGAGGCCCCGCCGGCTCGCCGGGTGAGGCCGGCCGCGGCTACTCCGTCGCTCCGCTCCCGTCGCCTGCCGCGTCCTGCCTCACCCGGCTCGCATGTCGCTCCGCTCACTTCAAGGGGCCTCGGGCGCAGCGAAACCCCAGGTTGTCACCCCGGGCCGACGGGGCGCCGCCGCCCCGGGACGCGGCGCGCACGCTCCTCGCCGACCCGCCCGAGGACCCGCCCCGGACGACACGCCCCGCCGCGTTGTCGGCGGTGCCGCCCACGGTCCCGTCGCGTGGTGCCCCGCGGTGGCCGGTATGGTAGGCGTCGGCGCACCATTCCCACACGTTGCCCAGCATGTCATGCAGACCCCAAAGGTTGGGTTCTTTCTCTCCAACCGGGTGGGTTTCCCGGCCGCTGTTGCCTGACCACCAGGCAATCCGGTTCAACACGTCCACGTTGGCTTTGCCGCCGATGGTCGCCGGTCCGGCGTAGATCGCATCTGTCGTCCCGGCACGGCAGGCGTATTCCCATTGCGCCTCCGACGGCAGCGACAGATCGAGCCCGGGTTTCAGCCCATTCACCGCGCGGATGAAGCGATCCACGTCGCGGAAGGACACCATCTCGACCGGACGGTCCGGATTACCTTCGAACCGGCTCGGGTTGTTCTCCGGTCCCATCACCGCCATCCACAGCGCCTGCGCGCAGGGCGTATCGAACAGCCAGAACCCTTGGGCAAAGACGATCTCCGGGCCTTGGAATTCGTTGTTCCGGTGGCCTTCCTCGTCCGGGGGCGACCCCATCCGGAACGCGCCCGGTGGAATCCAGCGGAGGCGCTGGGTCACGACGGGGCCACCGTCCTTCGGCTTGACCGTGAAGCTGGCCCAGGGCCCGAAATTGTCGCGGCCGGTGTCGTCGGCCCAGGCAGCCTCGGGTAGATCGGTGTCGATCATTCCGCCCAAGGCTTTCAGGCCCGTCATCAGCCCGCGCAACCCATCCTTCAGGGTCACCGTCCCCGTCAGCAGGTTTTTCGTGACCCGCCCGGTCCAGTCGTGGACGTTGTCATGGAAACGATCCGTGACGTCGCGAATTTTGACAATCCCGCTGACCAGCGCGCCCAAATCGAGACGGGTCTTGTTGACGCGCAGATGCAGCCGGGCGGTGTTGATTTCCAGCGTCATGCCGCGGACATAGAACGTGACCAGTTCGCCCTGCTGGACGAAGGCGGGGGCGGTGTCCTGCTCGCGCGCGACCTCGTTGACCAGGGTTTGAAACTTGTCCAACTCTCCCAGGAACGCCTGGACCTGGCGTCGGCCGGCGGCGGAGGCGATGGCGCGGCGCAACTCCGGGATCGGCGGGGTGCCGGGATAGGCCGCCTCGGCCGCCTTCGCGGCGGCGTCGTATACCATCCAAAACCGGCCGACGGCGCCCAACAGTACGCGGTCGCGGAAGGTCCGTTCCGCCGGATCGGGGGCCTGGATCGCGGGCCAGAGTTCCGTCAACGCGCGTTCGACGCGCTCCAAGGAGCCGGTTACACCGAGATTGGGCCGGGGGAGATAGGCCGCGACCAAGGCGGCGACCAGGTGCCCGGTTTCCGTCAGCGCGAGGTCCAAGGCCGGATCGAGCTCGATATTCTGCCGGCGGAGTTCGTCGCGAATGTCCTCGGGTTCGAGGCCGAGGCGCCGCAACGCGTCCTTCAGCACCGCGATCCTTTGGTCCGGTCCCTCGCGCGCGCTGCTCATGCCGGGGCTCCGAAACCGTTGGGCCAATGTCGCTTCAGCGCGACATGCAGTTGGAGGTGCGCCGCGTGGTAACCGTGATCGAGCGACGGCCAGTCGACCACGTACACCGCGCGGCCCGCATTCGTCGGCACGGCCTGATATTCGCCCAAATGCTGCTCCCACATGCATGGTTTCAACAGGACCGGCACGATCAACCCTTCGCACTCCGTTACGCGCGTTCGGATCGCTGGGAGCTCCGTGTGGTAGATATACTCGCTTTCGAGAAACCTGCTGGTCAGAAGCAGCAGGAATATTTCAGCGCGGGCGATGGCCGCGGCGATCTCCGTGTTCCATTTTTGTCCGGCGGTCAGGCTGGTATCGGCCCAATAATCCGGCATCCCGAGGCGCTCGTCCGGCTTCAGGCGCCCGTGGAAGTCCGTGAGCAACCCGTGATCCGCATGCGCGTATGAAATGAAGCCGTGTACCACCCGATCCTGGTTCCTCAACCGGTTCGGGATGGACTGTGCGATTGTCGGGCGTTCGGTTCAACCCGTGGCCGATACCCGAGGCGGCGCGAGTGCCGCTCCGGCGCCCGTTGGCGCGTACGGCGGTGCCCTCGGCCTACGTGCGCCCTCGATCGTCCACCATGTTCTCCGTGCGAGACTCTTGCTTCCATACAGCGGGAAAATCGGAAGGCAGTGGATTTCGTCCCGAAGCGGGGCGGCCGCCCGGTTACAAAAGATCATCCTCGCGAGGCGCATCCTGCGATCCAAGCCGCATCAACAACGCCTTCGCCCGGGCCGGGGTCGTGCGCGATCCGCGGGCGGAGAAATACCGCTGTGCCTCCGCGCGGGCGCCAACGCGGGCCGCGACGGCGGTGGCCAGGAACAGGTTCAGACTGACCCCCGATTCGGCGGCCTGCCGCATGGCCGCGTCTTTCAGGTCGTCGGGAAGCCGCAGTTGGATCTTCGTGTTGCTCATGTTCGTATCTTTCTGACCAGTGGCCCGGGAGGCCACACAAGGAAACCAAACCGCTGCCCGGCGGTCAGCATATGTTTCAGGTTGAAGGTGGCCAGGACATCCGCCTGCCCATTGATCGCCGTCTCCACCACCAGTTCATCGTCCGCGTGCGCCCCGGTCGGCCGCCATTTGTAATCAAATACGACGGGACCGCAGAGGCCCGCCAGCGCGTCCAGGATTTCCGTCACCTCCGCATCGCTTGCCCGTGCCCGCGCGAGATGTTCGGGCCGCCTGAGCACGGACTCGTATTCCAGCAGCAGCGGCGTCGAAAGCAACAGCGTGAACTTTACGTCGAGCGCGTCCAACAGAAGCTGCCGCGACGCTCCCGTGGCGGAGATGAAGCCGGACAGCAGCACGTCGGTATCGATGACAACCCTCATACTTGTGCCACCATATATGATGGCACTCCGTGGAGCAAGCAGTGACATCGCATCTGCCGCCACTATTTCTCTGTCCAGATCCGCCGTCAGCCGCATGACCGTCTGCTCCCGCGAAGATATCGCGCGGTCTGGCCTACAGCAGGGACGTTGAAGGAACGTTAACCGCGGCCACCGGTCTCACAAATCCGGAATGATCAGGAACAAATCCGTGTCCCCGGGATCGACGCCGCGCATCGTCAAGGCCGCGTGCGCCTGACCACGGTGATGCGTCTGATGGTTAAAGAAATGCACCATCAATCCGCGCTTTTCCCGGCTCATGGTTTTCTTCGCCGCGCCGCTGTACCAGGTCAGGTTCTCATTGAGCCACGCGTCATCGATCCGGTTGGCGAAATCCTCCAGCTTCGCGTCCGCTTCGATCCTGGCCTGCGTCAGCTCGGCGAAATCATGGATCAACATGGGGCTTTCCGGATTCGGGACCGTGTTGGGAGGCCAGCCGTCCAACCGCGACATCCATTGCCGGTCGGCCCACAGCAGATGGCACAACGTACCGTGCAACGATTTCCAGAACAGCCCGAGATCGGCGCGCCGTTGCTCGTCGGTCAGACGCGCGGCACCGGTGTAGATACGGCGGTTCATCTCGGAATTGTACCGCGCCATGACGCGAATATAGGCTGGGGTAATCATGCTGTTGGTTCTCCCTCCATGACCTGACTTTACATCGTCCGCGGCCGGTGACGATATCCTGATCCGAACGCATCGCGGGGGACTGACATGGCGCAACGATTGCTGGTGTATCAATCGCTCTGGGCCATGGAGCGCCGGCATCCTGGCGAGGCGGAATGGCCGCTGACCCGGCAATTGGAGATGATCCGGGATGCCGGCTTCGACGGCGCGGGCGTGCGCTTCGTCGATCCCGCGTTCGCGCGCGAGGCGACCGGCTTCCTGCGTGCGAATGGCATGACCTGGCAAGCCCAATGCTACCCGAAGACCGTGGCCGATCTGGCCCCGGTGCTGGCCCTGGTCCAGGAACTGGGAGCCGATCACGTCAACCTGCAGCCGGACGTCCGGCCCTACCGGCTGGAGGACTGCATCCCCTTCATCGACGGCTGGCGGCGTCTCGCGGCGGAGGCCGGCATTCCGGTGCATATCGAGACCCATCGCGACCGGATGACCACCGATCTGTTTTTCACTCTGCATCTGCTGGACCGTTTCCCGGACCTGCGGTTGACCGGCGATATTTCCCATTATCTTGTGGGGCGAGAGTTCGCCTGGCCGGTGTCCGATGAGAACCACCGGCTGATGCACCGAATTCTCGACAATTGCTGGGGTTTGCATGGCCGCGTGGCCTCGCGCGAGCAGGTGCAGATTTCATTGAATTTCCCGCAGCATCAGGGTTGGGTCGAACTGTTCATGGGCTGGTGGGATCATGGCATCCGATCCTGGCGCCGCCGCGCGGGACCGGACGCGGTTTTGACCTTCCTGTGCGAACTGGGACCGCCGCCCTACGCGATCACCGGGCCCGATGGGTCCGAATTGTCGGACCGGTGGGCGGACTCGCTGAAGATGAAAGACATGATTCGCGGGCTATGGAACTGGATCGAGACCGACACCGCGGCCCGATGAAGCCTCGGACGGCGTTCCGGCACGCTTCCAGAAAAACACCGTGTCATCGAACGTGCCGTCCTTGGTGAGCGCGTGGCAGGGAATGACGCCGAGTTCGTTCCATCCCATCGAACGGTACAAGGCCTCGGCGCCGCCTTCCGCGCGCGTATCCAGTGTCAGCAACCACCTCCCGGCCCGCACCGCCTCAAGCTCCAGCCGCGCCATCAACCGGCGTGCCAAACCGTGCCGCCGCATCGCCGGATCGACCAGAAGCTTCACCACATCCGCCCGGTGCGGCTGGTTTTCCGGCCAGGCGAAGGCCAGCGTCACCGTCCCCGCCAGCACACCGTCCACCCATCCCCCGAGCACCAGTTTCCGGCCCCCCGCGACGTCCCGCGCGGTATCCCGCCAGAACGCGCGCGCCACATCGGGCGCCAGAGGCGGCAGGAACGACACGCCCGCGCCTTCCTCGACGCAGGCGATCAGAATGGCCGACAATCGCGGGATCGCCGACTCCGCGGCGGCGGCGTCCAGTAACTCGATCCCATCGCGCGGTTTCTCGAAGCGATATTCCAGCGACGACGAGATATCGTTCAACACCCGGATCGGACCGGCGCGGACATAAGATCGTTTCTCATAAAAACGATGTGCCCTGGCGAAGCGCGTATCGCTCCACAGAACAAATCGTTCCGCCGCCACTGCGAAGCGTTCGGCGGTGTCCAGCAATTCGTGCCCAAGCCCAGACCCGTGCCGCGACGGATGCACATAGACCCGGCAGATTTCCCATTGCCCATTCGCCAAGGGACGCACCGCGATCATGCCAACGATGGCGCCGTCGTTTTCGGCAACCCACAACGTGCCGCCCACCGCCGAGTAGTACGACGCCAACGCATGATATTCGGGCATCTCGGCATCCACATCCATGCGGATGCCAGGATATTCGGACCAGCAAGCCCAGGTCAGGGCGATGAAATCGGCCGCGTCGGAGTCGCGGCCGGGCCGGATCAATGCAGGCCTTCGCAGAACGTCTGAATTCGCCGCAACCCCTCCACGAGGTCGTCATCGGCGGTGGCCGTGCTGATCCGCAGATAGGGGCTCATTTCATACGCGGCACCCTGGACGGTGGCGACGTATTGCTCCTCCAGCAACGCGAGGCACACGTCCTCGTCGGTGTTAAGCTTGCGCCCGCCCGCGGTGGTTTTGCCGAGGCAGCCCGCGACATTCGGGAAAACGTAGAACGCGCCCTCGGGCGAGTGGCAACTGATGCCCGGCGTCTCGTTCAGCATCTTCACCGCGATGTCGCGGCGGCGCTTATAGGCCACGCTTTGTTCGCGCGCGCCGTCCTGCGGACCGTTCAGCGCCGCGACGGCGGCGGCCATGCCGACGGTGGAGATGCCCGCGGTCGCCTGACCCTGCATGTTGACCATCGCCTTGATCAGGGCTTTCGGCCCGCCGGCGAAGCCAATGCGCCAGCCGGTCATGGCATAGGTTTTCGACACACCTGACACCGTCAAAGTCCGGTCTTTCAGATCGGGCGCCACCTGCGCCATCGTCGCGTGCTCGAACCCGCCGAAGATCAGATGTTCATACATGTCGTCGGCCATGATCCAGACGTGCGGGTGCTTGCGCATGACCTCCGCGATGGCCTTCAACTCGTCCGCCGTGCAGCAGGCGCCGGTCGGGTTGTTCGGGCTGTTCAGCACCAGCCATTTCGTTTTCGGCGTGATCGCCGCGTCGATATCTTCCGGCCGCGGCTTGAAACCGTTGTTCTGCGGGCAGTTCACGAAGACCGGCTTGCCCTCGCACAGTTGAGTCATCTGCGCGTAGGCGATCCAGGAGGGGACGGGGATCACGACCTCATCGCCCGGATCGACCGTGCACATGATGGCGTTGAACAAACACTGCTTGCCGCCGTTGCCGACGCAAATCTCGTCCATCGCGTAGTCGATGCCGCTGTCGCGTTTGAATTTCCGCTGGATCGCTTCCTTGAACGCGCGCGTGCCGTCCTGCGGGGGATACTTCGTGTCGCCCGCCAGAGCGGCCTGATACGCCGCCTCGATCGCGTGCGGCGGCGAGACAAAATTCGGCTCCCCCGTCGTCAACGTGATCACCGGTTTGCCCTGGGCGCGCAGTTCCCGCGCCTTGACGGTCATCGCGACGCTGGCCGCGACCTGAACCCGGCTGAGCCGGTGTGAAAAACCGGGGGTCGTCGTGGGGTTCGGCGCGGACATCAGTGCAATCCTTCGCAAAAACGTTGGATGCGGGTCATCCCCTCGACCAACTCGGCGTTCGAATTGGCATAGCTGATCCTGAAATAGCCCGGATAGCAAAAGGCGGCGCCATGCACGGTCGCCACGCCTTCCTCGTCCAGTAACGCCAGGACGAAGGCCTCGTCGTCCTTGATGATCCTGCCGCCTTTGCTGGTCTTGCCGATGCAGCCATGGATCGCCGGATAGACATAGAACGCGCCGTCCGGCTTCGAGCAGTTGACGCCCCGCGCCTGGTTCAGCATCGAGACCACCATGTCGCGGCGTTCCTCGAACACTTTTCGCATGGCCTCAACGGTGTCCTGCGGGCCCAGGAAAGCCTCGACCGCGGCGGCCTGGGCGATTGAGTTGGGGTTGGAGGTGGACTGGCTTTGCAGCTTGTCCATGGCTTTGATCAGCGCCACCGGCCCGCCGGCGACCCCGATGCGCCAGCCGGTCATGGCGTAGGATTTGGAGACCCCGTGCACCGTCAGCGTGCGATCCTTCAGCCGGGGCTCCACCGCCACGATCGTGCCGGACTTGAAGCCGTCATAGACGAGGCTGTCGTAGATGTCGTCGGTCAACACCCAGACCTGCGGATGGCGCATGAGCACCTCGCAGATCGGCTTCAACTCCTCAGCGCTATAGGCGGCGCCGGTCGGGTTGCAGGGGTTGTTCAGCATGAACCAGCGGGTTTTCGGGGTGATGGCCGCTTCCAGGTCCTCGGCGCGGAGCTTGAAGCCGTTGTTCTGCGGACACGGCACGAGGACGGGCTTGCCGTCGGCCAGCGTGACGATGTCGGGGTAGGACACCCAGCACGGGCTGGGGATGATCACCTCGTCGCCCGCGTTCAGGGTGCTTAGCATGCAGTTGAACAGCACCTGCTTGGCGCCGGTGGAGATGATGATTTCCTCGGGCTTGTAGTCGATGCCCGAGTCGCGTTTGAACTTGACCGCGACAGCCTTGCGCAACGCCTGGGTGCCGGCGACGTCGGTGTATTTCGTCTCGCCGGCTTCCAAAGCGCGGATGGCCGCGTCTTTTATGTTGCGGGGTGTGTCGAAGTCCGGCTCGCCCTGGGACAGGCTGATCACGTTTTTCCCGTCCGCGATCATTTTCCGCGCCACCGTGGAAATGGCGATGGTGAGGCTTGGCTGGATGCGGTCGAGACGTTCGGCGGTCAGGGTCATGGTGGATTCCCAAGGGGTGGTTAGCGACGGGTTCGGGGTCAAAGGCGCGGGACACTAGTCAAAGGGGGAGCGGCGGGCAACCTTCGGTGAGCGGGAAGCTGGAGTGAGCCGGGGTCTGGGCTGACGGCCGGGGGAGTTGGCCTCCGCCACGCCTTTTGCGCTCTGAAAATTGTGAAGCGCGGGTTATGGTGCCGCCATGGACTTCAACGACGCCATCGCCAGATTGAAACCGCGCGAGGCTGAACTGAGGGGACCCGGCGTTGAGCACGTCCACCGAGACGCCCAGCAATTCCTCCGCGTCAATTGGCAAGCCGGCGATCGTCATCAGGGTCGTTGAGTCCCTGGGATCGACCAACAAATCGAGATCGCTGTCCTCCGTATCGGTCCCGGTCAGAACCGACCCAAACACCCGAGGCCGCATCAACTCATACCGGCTTACGAGTTCGCACAGTTCGTCCCGATGGGCGGCCAGTGCCTCAGAAGGTCTTATCCGCTCCACCTAACGGATTTGAAGCTCCACTTCAACGATTCACTGCCCGGCCCCAGCAGTTCTCATTATGGAACATCGGTCAGTGAACCGGCCGTCCCGAGCCAGTTCCCCCGATCTGGCGCTCCGTCGTTTCAGGCCTGACCGAGTCTGATCCGCCACACTCCGGAGCAAAGTGCGTGAGTCGGCCTTTCAGGCCTGGCGGCTCGGCCCGATCTCCGATTCGATACGCCGTGTGGAACCTCTGGAACGCCTTCTGGCCTCGTTGCGCCGCTGCTGCCTGTCTCTGCCAGAGCAGCGGACGGGAGCCAACACGCAATACGCGATGGCGGATTTCGGCCTGGCGGCCTTCTCGGTTTTCTTCATGCAAAGCCCGTCTTTTCT